>JBBREI010000154.1:0-9080 GCA_038203035.1 Burkholderiales bacterium | reverse complement strand
GTCCCGGTACGTCGTGCGGGCGATGAAGTCGCCCAGGTTTCGCGTCAGTCCCATCGTGATTCCTCAGGCCGTGGCGGTGGATGCGGCCGCCCGGGCTTTCTCCCGCAGCGCCTGCAGGCTGCCGCCCTGCTTGACCGATCCCGGCAGCGGGTGGCCCACGATCTCCTCGGCCAGGTTGGCGGCTTCGATCAGCTTGTCGAGGTCTACGCCGGTATCGATGCCCATCTCTTCGCACATGAAGACCAGGTCCTCGGTGCAGACGTTGCCGGCCGCGCCCTTGTGTGCCGCGAAGGGACAGCCACCCAGGCCCGCGACCGACGAATCGAATTGATGCACACCCATCTCGAGGCCCGCGTACGCATTGGCGATGCCCATGCCGCGCGTGTCGTGCAGGTGCAGCGTGATGTTCAGGTCGGGATAACGCTCGCGCACGGCGCCGACGACGCTGCGGATCTTGCGCGGCGTGGCCCACGCCATGGTGTCGGCCAGCACCAGGTTCCTGAGCTTGATCTCGTTTTCGGCGGCGATCGACATGATGCGATGCACGATCATCAGCACGTCTTCAACCGGCACCTCGCCCTTGAAGTTGCAGCCGAACGCGGCTTGAACGCCGCCTTCCTCGATCGCGATGCCATTCTGCTTGTAGACGCCGATCATGTTGCGCACGCCCTGGACCATCTGCTCCAGCGACGAGTTCTGGTTGCGGTTGAGGAACGGTTCCGAGGCGCACAGCACCATCCTGCCCTTCACGTCGATCTTGTTGGTGGCGATGGCGCGCTGCAGGCCCTGTTCGTTGAGCCAGAGGCCGGAGTACTTCACCCCCGGCTTCTTCGTGAACTTCTCGACCACCTGGTCCGCATCGGCCATGCCGGGGACACGTTTCGGGTTGACGAAGGAGACCACTTGAATTTCCTGCAGCCCGGTCTGCGACAACGCATCGATCAGCTCCACCTTCGAATCGGTGGAGATCTGGCCCTTTTCGAACTGGAAGCCTTCGCGCGGGCCTTCTTCGTGGATATGGATCGACTTCGGCCAATCGGCCATGGCGGTCTCCTTTCGGGGTCTCTATTCCCTGGTGCCTTTCCACGGGTCCGTGGAAGGCGGGACAAACGGGTAGGGGATCTTCGGGCCGCCACGAAGGGGCAGGGCGATGAGGCCCATGCCGGGCGTCGATTCGCGCCCTTCGAGGTTGCGGATGCCGAGATCCACCTCGACCAGGCCGAAGCCTTCGGCGGGGATCCTGCGCTTTACGCGCGCCCAGACATCCAGCGTGGTGCCGACGACATCCATGGCGCGGAACTGGAACTTCGCCTTCCAGGCCCAGCCCTCGAGCCCGGCGAAGTCCTTGAGGTACTGCATCACGAACTGCTGCTTGAAGGAGCCGTTCACCAGCAGGCCCGGCAGCTTGTCGTGCTCGACGGTGAATTTCTCGTCGTAGTGGATCTTGTGCCAGTTCTCCATCGTGGCCGACCAGCGCATCAGGTGCACGGTGGTGAGCGGCCCCTTGCGCAGCGCCGGGATTTCCTGACCCTCGGCCACGTCCTCGAAGTAGTTCTGTTTCATCGCGGGGCTGTCCATGGCTCAGCGGCGGATCTGCGTCTTGCGGAAACGCATGATCAGTTTGCGGTCCTTGTCGAGGAAGTCTGTCTCGATCACCACCATCAGCATCACGCCCTTCGACGATTCCTTCTCGTAGATGTCGAGGTAGCGCGATTGCAGCCACACCTGCTCGCCATGTTCGGCGAAGCGATACATCTCGACCTCGGTACCGCCGTTGAGCAGCGGGCTGCCGACGAGGGGTAGCGGGGGCAGGCCCATGGTCGACGAGCCCACTGCGCCATCGAAATGCGGATCCTCGGCGCGCTGGGTCACCAGGTCCGGGTCACCAAACGGCAGGCGCAGCATCGCGTTGGGGAATAGCGGCGGGGCCACCGGCTTCGAGTAACGGCTGCCGGCGGGCGGGTCCATGTAGATGGGATCGACATCCATGATCGCCTGCGCGTATCGGCGAACGGCGCCGCGCTCGACGGCATCAGCCGTCAGCCGCACCTCGGTTTCCAGGCCGATGAAACTGCGTATCTGGTCGTCCAGTCGTGGCATCGTCTAGCTCTTGGCCGGAAGTTCACAAGCTTGGATACATATTAGCACGCTGTGTATATTTATAAAGCCGCCCATGGATAACCGAGTAAGTCACACATATTCAATGCAAAACGAACTCGAACAGGTCCTCCGCGGTCTCGCATTGAACCGCACGCCGGGGTGGAATTTCCCCGGAAACTTCCTCCAGATGTCCTTCGACTCGGTGGACGACAAGTCCGCCACGCTGACGTTGGATCCGGGCCCGCACTGCGTGGATGCGAACGGCCATCTCGCTCTCGGCCCGCTTTCGGTCCTGCTCGATGTCGGCATGGGCGCTGTGATGCGAGGGCAGGTCGGGCCGGACGCGCGCATGGCCACGGTATCGATGTCGCTGCAGCTCACCGGCGCGCCCTCCAGTGGGCGGATCACCTCCGTGGGCCGATTCGATGGATTCGCGCGCGGCGCGTGCGGGCAGCTGGGGCTGATGCGCGTGGAATTGACCGCCGGCGATGGAACATCGGTCGCCACGGGCTCGGGCACCTTCATGGCACTCGGCAACCGCGAAGGCACGGCGGCACTGCCGATGCGCAAGCGCGGCGTTGATGCCGATGTCACACCGCTTGCGCCGTCGGATTTGAACGAGCAGGAGCGCGAGGTCTACGAACGCGCCGCGCGCGCAACGCAAGGCGGCCCGGCTAGCTTCATCGATCGCTTCTGGGGCCTCGTGCCGCAGCGCGTGGACGGTGGCGCGACGATCGAATTCGCCAACGGCCTGCATGTCGGCAATCGCGTCGGCCACACGCAGGGCGGCATCACATTCGCCATCGCCGGTGCGGCTGCCGCTGGTGCGCTTGGTGACGATTGGCGGCTGGTCGGTGTTTCCGCCTGGTATGTGAGCCCCGGGACAGGGCCGGTGCTGCACGCGAAATCCACCATCGTGCACAGCGGCCGGCTCACCGCGGTCGTGCGAACCACCATCGTGGATTTCGAAGGCCGCCTCGTGCTGGAGGCGATGAGCAACCATGCCCGCAAAGCGTAAAAAACTACTCGTTGTCGATCGAGTGCGAAGGCAAGCTGAAGACGAAGTCCGCAATCACGCCGCCCACCTTTACGTGGGATGCCATCTGCGCCGCGGCGCGGTCGCCATCGCTCGCGCGGATCGCTTCGTAGATCGACTCGTGCTCGGCGAGTGAATCCTTGCGGCGATTGGGCTGGTCGAGGCGGAAGTTGCGATAGGGCTGCAGGACTTTCCATGTGCGCAGCGCCACGTCCTCGAGGTAGTGGTTGTGTGTGGAAGAGTAGAGCGCCCAGTGGAACTCCCGGTTCAGGCGCGTGTAGGCCATCTGGTCGCTGACCGACGTGCGGGCGCGCTCCAGGATGTCCTTGATGACGTCGCGCTCTTCCGGCGTGGCCCGGCGCGCGGCAAGGCGCGCGGCCAGGATGTCCATTTCCGCCATCATCTCGATCATGCCGATGAGGCGCGGCATCGTGAGCTGCGTGACGATGGTGCCCTTGCGCCGGCGCACCTCGACCATGCCCGTGGCCACCAGGCGCTGGATCGCCTCACGCACCGGAGTGCGCGACACGCCGAACTTCGCGGCGATGGTGGCTTCCTCGAGCTTCTCGCCCGGGCGCAGCTGGCCGGAGAAAATCATCTCCTCGAGCTGCTGGGCGAGCTGGTTGCTCTGGGTGCCCAGGGCCTTGACCCTGGGGGGCGCCGCAGCGCCTTTGTGGCGGTCCATAGGGGGCTGAGTGTATACGTCAGGCGTGAATATGCATATATACTCGAAAACCCCAATCGGAAAAGAGGAGTCGCTGTGGGAAAAACCATCCAGCTCAAGGCCGCCGACGGCCATTCGTTCGACGCCTACGTGGCCGAGCCGTCCGGAAAACCACGCGGGGCCGTGGTGGTGATCCCCGAAATCTTCGGCATCAACGTACACATCCGCAGCGTCGCCGACGGTTATGCGGCCGATGGTTACCTCGCGGTGGCGCCCGCGCTGTATGACCGGGTGCAGCGCAAGTACGAAACCGCATACACCCAGCCGGAAATCCAGGCCGGGGTGGTGATCAAGGACCAGATCAGCAACGACACGGCGCTGGCGGACGCGCAGGCGGCCATCAATTTCGCGCAGAGCGCCGGCAAGGTGGGCATCGTGGGTTACTGCTGGGGTGGCGCGATCGCTTGGTATGCGGCGGCACGCGCCACCGGGCTGGCCGCGGCGGTTTCCTACTACGGCGGTGGCGTGCCGGAACTGAAGGATGAGCAGCCCAAGGTGCCGACGATGTTCCATTTTGGCGAGACCGACCAATCCATCCCGCTCGAAAAGGCCCGGGAAGTGGCCGCGGCGCATCCCGATGTGACGTCGTATTTCTACGCGGCGGGACACGGCTTCAACTGCGACATGCGCGGCTCTTACAACGAGCCCGCCGCCAAGGAAGCCCGCGCCCGCACCGTCGAGTTCTTCGGCAAGCACCTCGGTTAACGCAAGGTCTATAATCCGGATTCAAACGCTCGTTTGAATCCGGTCATACCCATGAAAATCCTCGTACCCGTGAAGAGAGTGGTGGACTACAACGTGAAGGTGCGCGTGAAAGCGGACCAGAGCGGCGTGGAGCTCGCCAACGTCAAGATGTCGATGAACCCCTTCGACGAGATCTGCGTCGAGGAGGCGCTCAAGCTCCGGGAGGCCGGCAAGGCCACCGAGGTGATCGTGGTGTCGTGCGGCACGGTGGCCTGCCAGGAGACGTTGCGCACCGCGCTTGCCATGGGCGCCGACCGCGCCATCCTGGTGGAAAGTGATGTCGACCTGCAGCCGCTGGCGGTGGCCAAGATCCTCAAGGCCGTGGCGGTGAAGGAAGGCGCAGGCCTGGTGATCCTGGGCAAACAGGCCATCGACGACGATTCCAACCAGACCGGCCAGATGCTCGCCGCGTTGCTGGATTGGCCGCAGGCGGTGTTCGCGAGCAAGGTCGAGATCGGTGATGGCGTCGCCAGGGTGACGCGAGAAATCGACGGCGGGCTCGAGACCGTCGAGATCAAGCTGCCCGCGATAATCACCGCGGACCTGCGCCTCAATACCCCGCGCTACGCCACGTTGCCCAACATCATGAAGGCCAAGAAAAAGCCGCTGGAGAACGTGAAGCCCGCGGATCTCGGCGTCGACGTCGCCCCGCGCCTGAAGACCCTCAAGGTGGTCGAACCCGCCAAACGCAAGGCCGGCGTGATGGTGAAGGACGTGGGCGAACTGGTCGACAAGCTCAAGAACGAAGCGAAGGTGATCTGATGTCCGCCCTGGTGATTGCTGAACACGACAAGAACACGCTGAGGGGGGGTACGGCCAACGCCGTCACCGCGGCGTCGAAGATGGGCGGCGACGTGCATGTGCTGGTGGCGGGCTCCGGCGCGAAGGCTGCCGCCGATGCTGCAGCCAAACTCGCCGGCGTCTCGAAGGTGCTGCACGTGGATGCCGCGCATTACGACGGCGGCATCGCGGAAAACTACGCCGCATTGGTCACGCCGCTCGCGAAAAATTATTCCCACGTCGTCGCCAGCGCCTCGGCATTCGGCAAGGGTTTCATGCCGCGCGTGGCCGCGCTGCTCGATGTCGCGCAGGTCTCGGAGATTTCGGGCGTCGAATCGGCCGACACCTTCGTGCGGCCGATCTATGCGGGCAACGCCTTCGCCACCGTGCAGTCTTCGGACGCCATCAAGGTCGTCACCGTGCGCGCGACAGGCTTCGATGCCGCCGCGGCCACGGGATCCGGCACGGTGGAATCCGCGCCGGCCGGTCCCGACACCGGACAGTCGAAGGTCCT
Organism: Burkholderiales bacterium; assembly: GCA_038203035.1. GTDB lineage: Bacteria > Pseudomonadota > Gammaproteobacteria > Burkholderiales > Usitatibacteraceae > Usitatibacter. The sequence continues at coordinate 3,182 of JBBREI010000154.1, read as the reverse complement.
TTCGCAGGAACTCACCAAATCCGCCCGGCCGGAACTCGCCGGCGCACGCCGCGTGATCTCCGGCGGCCGGGGCCTGGCGAGCGGCGATAATTTCAAGATGCTCGACGCGCTGGCCGACAAGCTGGGGGCGGCCATCGGCGCCTCGCGCGCGGCGGTTGATTCCGGGTATTGCCCCAACGACTACCAGGTGGGCCAGACCGGCAAGATCGTGGCGCCCGAGCTGTACATCGCCATTGGGATCTCCGGCGCCATCCAGCACCTCGCGGGCATGAAGGACAGCAAGGTGATCGTGGCGATCAACAAGGATTCCGAGGCGCCGATTTTCCAGGTGGCCGATTACGGGCTTGTGGGTGACCTCTTCCAGATCGTGCCGGAGCTCACCGCGAAGCTTTGAGGGTTGGAGGAAAACAAAAATGGCCGAATACGCCGCACCGCTGAAAGACATGCAGTTCGTGCTCAAGCACGTGGTGGGCCTGGACCAGGTCAACACGCTGCCGGGCTGGGAAGACGTCACCGAAGACGTGGTTGACGCCATCCTCGAGGAGGCGGGCAAGCTCGCAAGCGAGGTGCTTTCGCCGCTGAACGCCACGGGCGATCGGACGGGCTCCAAATGGAAGGACGGCGTCGTCACAACCCCGCCCGGCTTCAAGGACGCCTACTGGCAATACGTGAACGCGGGCTGGGGCAACATCCTCTCGCCCTCGCAGTTCGGCGGCCAGCAGCTGCCGCACCTGATCGCCACACCGGTCGAGGAGATGTGGGGCGCGGCCAACCTCGCGTTCAAGCTCTGCCCGATGCTGACGCAGGGCGCCATCGAGGCGATCGCGCACGTGGGCCCGGAGCCGCTGCGCGAGAAATTCCTGCCCAACATGGTTTCCGGCAAGTGGACCGGCACCATGAACCTCACGGAGCCGCAGGCGGGCAGCGACCTTTCGCTCGTGCGCACCAAGGCCACGCCGCAATCCGATGGCACCTACAGGCTCAAGGGCCAGAAGATCTTCATCACCTACGGCGAGCACGACTACACGGAGAACATCATCCATCTGGTGCTCGCGCGCATCGACGGTGCGCCCGAGGGCGTGAAAGGCATCTCGCTCTTTGCGGTGCCGAAGTTCATGGTGAAGGATGACGGTTCGCTCGGCGATCGCAACGACGTGAAGTGTGTCTCCATCGAACACAAGATGGGCATCCACGCCAGCCCGACCGCGGTGATGGCGTACGGCGAAAAGGACGGCGCCGTCGGCTACATCGTGGGTGAGCCCCATCGCGGCCTCGAATACATGTTCATCATGATGAATGCCGCGCGCCTTTCGGTGGGGCTCGAAGGCGTGGCGGTGGCGGAGCGTGCATACCAACGCGCGCTCGGCTGGTCGCGCGAACGCCTGCAGGGCAAGCCGATCGGTGTCGCGGGCGCGAAGACCTCGCCGATCGTGCAGCACCCCGACGTGAAGCGCATGTTGCTCACCATGAAGGCGACGACGGAAGCGATGCGCGCGCTGGCCTATTGGACCTCCGCGCTGCTCGATCGCGCCAAGAAGGTCACCGACGAAGGCGAGCGCAAACGTTGCCAGGCGCTGGTCGACCTGCTGATCCCGGTGGTGAAGGGCTGGTCGACGGAAAACGGCGTGGAAGTGGCGACCCTCGGCATCCAGGTGCACGGCGGCATGGGCTATATCGAGGAGACCGGCGCCGCGCAGCACCTGCGCGATGCACGCATCACGACGATCTACGAGGGCACCACCGGCATTCAGGCGATGGACCTTGTCGGCCGCAAGGTGGGGCGCGAAGCCGGCCGGACCGCATTCGGCCTGATCGACGAGATGGAGAAGCTGGCGCACGAGTTGCCGCAGCAGAAGAACGTGCACCTGCCGCACATCGCCGATCGTTTCTCTTCCGCCGTGACGCAGCTCAAGTCGGCGACGCAATGGATCGTCGAGACGTATCCCACCAACCCCGCCGCGGTCGCCGCGGGTTCGGTCTATTACCTGAAGCTCATGGGCATCACGCTCGGCGGCTGGATGATGGCACGCAGCGCGCAGATCGCCTGCCGCCAGCTGGAGGCCGGGCAGGGCGACGGCGCCTTCCTGCGCGGCAAGCTGCTCACCACGCGTTTCTACTGCGACCACATCCTTGCGCAGGCGATCGGCCTTTCATCCGCGACCATGCGCGGCGCGGACAGCACGCTGGCCGTCGAGGAAGCGCTGCTCTGATCACGCTGGTCCTGACGGCGCTTGCCGTCGCGATGGATGCGGTGGCGGTTTCGGTGGCAGCGGGAATTTCCCGCGGCCGCGCCACCTGGCGAGAGGCCTTCGCCATGGGCGCGACCTTCGGCATCTTCCAGGCGATCATGCCGGCGCTCGGCTACGCGGGCGGCGCGCTCTTCCGCGACGCGATCGAGGCCTACGACCACTGGGTCGTGTTTGTGCTGCTCGCAATCGTCGGCGGCCACATGATCCTGGAATCGTTCTCGAAGGATGAGGGGAAGGAAGAAGGCAATCCTTTCGCGTTGCGGCGCCTCATGCTGCTGGGCTTCGCCACCAGTGTCGATGCTCTGGCGGTGGGCCTCACGCTTTCATTGATCGACGTGCCCCTGCTGTGGGCCGTGGCGCTGATCGGGGGCGTCACCTTCGCGCTCTGCGTGCCCGCGGTGCACATGGGTGCGCGGCTGGGCACACGGCTTGCGCATCGCGCGGAGCTGGTGGGTGGATTGGTGCTGATCGGCATCGGGGTGAAGGTACTGGTGGAGCATCTTTCAGGCGTGGCCTGATCTGCCCCGTCCGACCGTCCGCTGAGCCAAATCGCGTCGAGACAGCTTCGCGTTTTGCGATTCTTCCGATAGACGCCGCTCATTTCCTGAGCGAATCTCGCAACTCCTGGTCACGACCTACGGCTACGACGAGGTCGGCAACAAGACCTCGCAGACCGATGCGGTGGGCAACGTCGCCTCGCAGGTCAATCTCCGGGGCGAGACGATCACGTTCAGCTACGACGTGATGAACCGGCTGGGGGCCAAGACCCTGCCGGGCAACAACAGCGTCGCGTACACCTACACGCCCACCGGGAAACGCTGCCAGCCTATCGAGGCAGCTCGATGCTGCCGGCCATTGTCGTGGCCGCATCGACCAGCGCCACATCGTCGCCGGGCCCCCCCAGGATCATCACGCCCAGCGGCAAGCCGCTCC
>JBBREI010000153.1:0-9179 GCA_038203035.1 Burkholderiales bacterium | reverse complement strand
GTCCTTGAGGGTCTGGAGGACGGCGGTCTTGCCGCGCAGCTCCTTCACGATGGCGAGGAACGGCCGGTCGCCCTCGTGATAGACGAACATGTTGACCATCATCGCGGGCACCAGCGGCCCGCGCAGGCGGTAGAGGGTGCGGCCGTGCTCCTGCCAGCTCTCGACATCCTTGCCGTGGCGGTCCCAGAAGTCCTCCGGGAGCTGCATGATTCCGGTGTAGAGGAGGTCGGTGTCCTCGAGGACCTTGTCGTTGAAGTAATCCTCGGCGGGAATGCCGATCGCATGCGCCTTGATGCGCATGTTGATGTCCTTGGACACCAGCACCACTTCGCGCTTCGGGTACTTCTGCTTGAGGTGCAGCGCGACCCCGAGGATCACGTTGTCGGCCTTCTTCGAGGCGACGGAATCGGGGATCTCGACGCTCACCGAGTGGGTCTGCAGGAAGAGACTGCCGTCGGCCTCGCTGCCGGTGCTCTTGGCCTTGAGCGCGTAGCCCTTTTCGATCGGCCCGCCCTGCGAGACGATCTCGTCGAGGAAACGGCTGGCCTGGCGCGCGTTGCGCGAGACCTCGCTCATGCCCTTCTTGTGGTCGTCGAGCTCTTCCAGCACCACCATCGGCAGGAAGACGTCGTGCTCTTCGAAGCGGAAGAGGCTCGTCGGATCGTGCATCAACACGTTGGTGTCGAGTACAAACAGCTTGGTCGCAGCGGCCCTGGACTTGCGGGCCGGCGCTTCTCGTTCCCTTCTGCGGTGCATGGTGGTTACCTCCTCTCTGGAGGATGGGTCGTCGGTTTCCTGCGCAACAGGCCGCGAGGAATCTCTCAGGGGATCGTTGGGCATCAGTCGGGGACGGGTTGGTGGAAAAGAGGGTTAAAGGCCGGCGGTCCTCACGTAGTCGAGCACTTCCTGGGCGTGCCCGGGCACCTTCACGCCGCGCCATTCGCGCGCGATGCGACCTTCGCGATCGATCACGAAGGTGCTGCGCTGGATGCCGCGGACCTGCCGGCCGTACATGTTTTTCATCTTCATCACGTCGAAGACCGCGCAGGCCCTTTCCTCCGGGTCGGCGAGCAACTCGAACGGGAAGCTCATCTTCTTCTTGAACTTTTCATGCGAGGCGACGGTATCGCGCGAGACCCCGAAGACGGCCACTTTGGCGCGCACGAATTCGGGATGCAGGTCGCGGAACTGGATGCCCTCGTCGGTGCAGCCCGGCGTGTCGTCGCGGGGGTAGAAATAGAGGGCCAAGGGGTGGTCTGCGAAGGCGGAAAGCTGGAAGCGCTGGTTCCCGGTGGCGGGAAGCTCGAAATCGGGCAGGGACGCTCGATCGGTCATCCGTTTCCTGCAGTTTTGTTACAGCCAATGGATCGCATAGCCACAACCCATGGTGAACGCACTGCTTGAAAAACGCAAGCTATGGTGATCGCTCGGTTTCGAGAAACACCGGGCCCTGGGTGGCGAGGGTGCCCGCGCGGCCCGCGATGGGGCCGTCGACGACGGTGTGCAGGGGCAGGGAGGACGCCGGATAACGCTCGACCAGATCGCGCATCGCCACCAGCCGGTAACCCTGCTCGACCCAGCCTTCCAGCAGCTTCTCGAACGCCGGAGCGAGCTTCATGCCCTCCAGCTCCGCATGCAGCGTGAAGACGTGGTCGCGCGGTTCGCGCGTGAGCTCGAGCAGCTTGCCCGCGACATTGGCTTCGGTCACTCCGTCCAGGCCGATGAGCTCGTCGAGCGTCGGCAGGGTGGTCGGAAACTGCGGGCACGCAACGATCTCCGCGCGCACCACCGGGATGAAGGGGTGTGTGCCACGCGTGTCCGAGGCATAGCTGAACCCCAGGGATTGCGTGCGGCGGTAGGCATGGACGTTCATCTGCCAGCCGGCCGCCCCGTGCACCTGGGCATCCGCATGGAAGATGTCGTGGAAGCGGTCCTTCGCAAGCGCCATCTGCTCGTGGGTCCAGCCTTCGCCGGCTGCGCCCACGCCGTCCTGCCATTTCACGTGGTCCCAGGTGTGGATGCCGACCTCGTGGCCGGCGTCGCGCACGCTGCGCATCTCGGCGGCGCAGCGCCGGCCGATGTCCGGACCGGGAAGCAGCGTCCCGTAAAGGAGCGTGCGCACGCCGTAGTGCGAGACCACCGACGTGCGGCCCACCTTCTTCATGAACCCGGGGCGCAACGCGCGCTTGATCGCGCGGCCGGTGTGGTCGGGGCCGAGGCTGAAGAGGAAGGTCGCGCCCGCGCCGTGGCGCTTGAGGATTTCCAGCAGGCGGGGGACGCCTTCGCGGGTGCCGCGGAAGGTGTCGACGTCTATCTTGAGGGCGAGATTCACAGGCTGATTTGAGCCAAAATCGGGAAATGGAAATACAGAAACCCAACCAGCCGTCGCACTACGAGCTCATCGGTGGCGATTCCATGGTGAGGGCGCTGGTCGAGCGATTCTACGACCTCATGGAATTGGAGCCCGAATACCAGCGCTTGCGCAAGGTGCACGGTTCGAGCCTCGCGGACGCCCGCGAGAAGCTCTACATGTTCCTTTCGGGCTGGCTCGGGGGCCCTTCGCTCTACACGGACAGGTACGGCCACCCGATGCTGCGTGCCCGGCACCTGCCGTTCAGGATCGGCGAGGTGGAGCGCGACCAGTGGATGGCGTGCATGGGCCAGGCCATGGCGCAAGTCGAACTGGCTCCCGAACTCCGTGGCGCCCTCGAGAAGGCGTTCTTCAAGACCGGGGACTGGATGCGCAACCAGCCCGGTTGAGGCTTCCTCAATGCAAGGTGGCGGTGCGGACCAGTTCGAGGGCTTCTTCGAGGGATTCCCGCACGCGCTGCGAATCACCTTCGTAGCCTGCGAGGGCGCCTTCCGCGCGGCGGCGCAAGGCTTCCACGCCGATCAGCTGCGCGCGGGCGAGGGCCCCGACGTCATCCGCGTCCTGGCGATCGAAGCGCGCAAGCCGTGAAACGGCGAGGTCCACGGGCGTGAGCAGCCTCACGTCCAGCCGCTTCGCGTCGACGCCCGCGAGGGTCACGGGCAGCGAATCCTTGTACGCGCGAGCGTGCAGGAGCGAGAAGGCGCCGTCGAACTGCGTATCGAAGTACAAGAGGCGCGCGTGGCCATCGACGCCGCTATAGGCGACGTTGAGGTTGGAGGGCGGCAGGAATTCCGAGAGGATGGCCGCGTCAATGTCCTTCGCCGGGCGCGCCCCGGTATAGAGGTGCAGCGCCGCGCCCCCGCCCACGCAGAGCACCACCGGCTCGATCTGCGCGCCGGCCGCGCCCTCGATGCGTTTCATGATGGCCGTGAAAGCAGCCAGATACTCGGCTTCGGCGCGCAATTCCACGAGACGGGGGCTCACGCGGGCTGACGCATCCGGGCCTGCACCATCGGCAGGAAACGCGCCGGTTCCACCGGGACCGTCTCCAGCCATTTGCCGAATCGTTTTGCCGCCGTCATGCCGGGGTAGAGGCGTTCGGCCAGGGCAAGCAGGCGGACGCGGTCGAAATCGGGCTGGGAGGCGAGCATGACGGCCACGCCCGCCAGCATTTCCCGGTCCCCCGCGCGCAGCCAGCGGCTGGGCCTCAGGTCGCCGCTGGCGCAAAGATCCACGACGCGTTGTTCATCCGCACGGTCCAGCGCGCCGTGGAAGAAGCGGGGGCGCTGCGGCGCGGCGAAGTTTTCCCGCGCGGGTGGCACCAGGTAAGCCACGACGCGTCCATGCCGGACGATGGCAACCGGGCCCAGCGCGGCGCGTGCCAACACGGGGCCCAGTCGGTTCTTCAGATCGGTGGCGGTGACTGTATCCATGGAAGAACAATATTCTGATTTAGCTAAAACAGCAAGTACTTTCCGCTGCCGCCCCGGGACGCCCCAATCGCGCTTTCAAAGCAAATGATGCGTCGCAGCAACCAACCTGTTAAAATGTTGAAATTCCTAAATTTTTCCCGAGATTCAGCACAGATGAGCCGCCCGCTTCGCAACATCGCCATCATTGCCCACGTTGACCACGGCAAGACCACCCTCGTCGACAAGCTCCTCCAGCAGGCCGGCACCTTCGCCAAGCACCAGCACATCGTCGAGCGCGTGATGGACTCAGGCGACATCGAGAAGGAACGCGGCATCACCATCCTCGCCAAGAACACGGCGGTGGATTACCACGGCGTGCACATCAACATCGTCGACACTCCCGGCCACGCGGATTTCGGTGGCGAGGTGGAGCGCGTGCTGTCGATGGTGGATAGCGTGCTGTTGCTCGTCGACGCCGTGGAAGGCCCGATGCCGCAAACGCGTTTCGTCACGCGCAAGGCGCTGGCCCAGGGCTTGAAGCCCATCGTTGTGGTGAACAAGGTCGATCGCGATGGCGCGCGCGCCGACTGGGTCGTCGACCAGACCTTCGACCTGATGGACAAGCTGGGTGCCACCGAGGAGCAGCTCGATTTCCCGGTGATCTACGCCTCGGCGCTGAACGGCTGGGCCTCCACCAAGGTGGGCGAAATCGGCACCGACATGCGCCCGCTCTTCGACGCCGTGCTCAAGTACGTGCCCGAACCCAAAGGTGATCCGGAAGCGCCGCTGCAGCTGCAGATCAGCGCCGTCGACTATTCCAAGTTCCTCGGCCGCATCGCGGTCGGGCGCATTCGTCGCGGCACCATCCGCAAGGGGCAGGAGGTCGCGATCATGGCCGGCGACAAGCTGGTGCGCAAAGCCAAGATCGGCATCCTCCATACAGTCCAGGGCCTGGATAAGGTCGAGACGCAATCGGCTTCGGTCGGCGAGATCGTTTCGGTCACCGGCATCGAGGATTTCGTCATCGGCACCACCTATTCCGACGTCGAGGTGCAGGAAGGCCTGCCGATGGTTGGCGTGGATGAGCCGACGCTCACCATGAATTTCCAGGTCAACACCTCGCCCTACGCGGGCCAGGAAGGCAAATACGTCACCAGCCGCCAGATCCGCGAGCGCCTGGAGCGCGAACTGCTCTCCAACGTGGCCCTCAAGGTCGAGGACACAAGCGATGTCGACGTCTTCCGCGTCTCGGGCCTCGGCGAATTGCACCTCACGATCCTGATCGAAAACATGCGCCGCGAAGGCTACGAGGTCGCGGTGGGCAAGCCGCGTGTCGTGGTGAAGGAAGTCGACGGCGTGAAGCAGGAGCCGTGGGAAAGCCTCACGGTCGACGTGGACACCACCAACCAGGGCAAGGTGATGGAAGAGCTTGGCCGCCGCGGCGGCGAGCTCACCGACATGGTTCCGGACGGCAAGGGCCGCGTGCGCCTGGATTATTCGATTCCCTCGCGCGGGCTCATCGGCTTCCACATGGAATTCATGACGCTCACGCGCGGCACCGGGATCAAGAGCCACGTTTTCGACAAATACGGCCCCGTGGGCACGACACTGCCCGGGCGCCGCAACGGCGTGTTGATCTCCTCGGAGCAGGGTGACGCCGTCGCCTTCGCGCTTTTCAACCTCGAGGAGCGCGGCAAGATGTTCGTCTCCCCGGGCGAGCGCCTGTACGTCGGCATGGTCATCGGCATCCACTCGCGCGACAACGATCTCGTCGTGAACCCGGTGAAGGGCAAGAAGCTCACCAACGTGCGCTCCGCCGGCAAGGATGAAAACGTGGTCCTCACACCGCCGATCCAGCTCACGCTGGAAAGCGCGGTGGAATTCATCGAGGACGACGAACTGGTGGAAGTGACGCCGAAATCGATCCGCCTCCGCAAGCGTTTCCTGTCGGAGCACGATCGCAAGCGCGCTTCGCGCGAAGCGGCCTGACACCACCCGCGTAGCTGGCGGCTGGTCGCTCCAGGCGCTTGCCGGCCACCTGGCGGTCCAGCGCTTCGAGGTAAAGGGTGATGTCCGGCAGCTCCGGCAGCTCCGGCAGCTCCGGCATGGGGGCATCTTAAATTGGCACCGGCTCACGTGGTGAGCTTCTTTGGTGACAAAATGCCCGCATGGAAATTGTACTGATCGCGCTCGCCTGCGCCGGCGCCGGATTCGCCGCCGCCTGGTACCTGGCCCGCGCCGCCAGGGGTCCCGGCAATACACATGTCGCCCTCGAGGCGCAGTTGAACGCCACGCGCGAGCATGCCACGCGAATGGGCATGCAAGCCGCGGAGCTGGAGCGCGAAGCCACACAGCTGCGCGGGCAACTGCTGGAGGCGGTGCAGCGCAGCGCCACGCTGGAGGAACGTGCGCGCAACGCCGATGAGCTGCGCGGCACCATCCGCGAGCGCGAGAAGGAAATTTCCCGCCTGGGGGAAGAAAGCAGCAAGGCGCGCGAGCGCGCCGCGGAAATGCACACCCGCCTGGAAGAAGAACGCGAGCAGTCCCAGGAAAAACTCAAGCTGGTCACCGAAGCGCAGCGCGCGCTGGAGCTGAGCTTCAAGTCGCTCTCCGCGGACGCGCTCAAGAGCAACAATCAGTCGTTCCTCGACCTCGCCAAGACCGCGCTCAGCGAATTCCAGCAGGGCGCACGCAACGACCTCGACAAGCGCCAGGTCGCCATCGATGCGCTGGTGGCGCCGGTCAAGGCGTCGCTCGACAAGGTCGACGAAAAAATCGGCGCACTGGAAAAAGCGCGCGAGCAGGCCTATGGCGAGATGCGCCAGCAATTCACCCAGATGGCGGAAGTGCAGAACCAGTTGCGCGACGAAACCGGCAACCTGTCCCGCGCGCTGCGCCAATCCCACGTGCGCGGCCGCTGGGGGGAGATCCAGTTGCGCCGCGTGGTGGAAATGGCCGGGATGATGCTGCACTGCGATTTCGTCGAACAGCAGGCCGGCGACGGCGACGACGGCAAGCTGCGCCCGGACCTCATCGTGAAGCTGCCGGGCAACCGCCAGATCGTGGTCGATTCCAAGGCGCCGATCGCCGCCTACCTGGAGGCGCACGAGGCCTCGACGGACGAGATGCGCAAGGTCAAGATCCTGCTGCATGCGCAGCACATGCGGCGACACCTGGATTCCCTGGCAAAGAAAAGTTACTGGGACCAGTTCCAGCCCACGCCTGAAGTGGTCGTGATGTTCATTCCGGGCGAAGCGTTCTACAGCGCGGCGCTCGAAGCCGATCCGGAGCTGCTGGACAGCGGATTCGGCCAGAACGTGATCATCGCCTCGCCCGCGTCGCTGATGGCGCTGCTCAAGGCGGCTTCCTACGGATGGCGCCAGGAAGCCATCGCGGACAACGCGCGCGAGATCAGCCAGCTGGGACAGGAACTGCACAGCCGCCTGGCGACCATGGCGGACCACCTGGTGCGAGTGGGCAAGAGCCTGGGCTCCGCCACCGACAGCTACAACTCGGCCATCGCCTCCTTCGAAACGCGGGTGCTGGTCTCGGCGCGCAAGTTCAAGGAACTCGGCGCGACGTCGCAGGAGGCGGAAATCATCGAGCTGCGCGCGGTCGAAGGTGGTGTCCGGCGCCTGCAGTCGCCCGACAAGCCCGAGAAGCTCGACTGACCTTGGTGTTCCGGCTGTAGTTCTCAAAAGCCGCGAATCAGCAGTAGACAACGTAGCGCAGGAACCCGCTGTGCGGCGTGTATTTGTCGTAGAGGCTGCGCGCACGGTAGTTGTTTTCCTTCGTGTTCCAGTAAACGCGTGACCAGCCCTGGGCCTTAGCCTCGGCCAGCAGCCAATCGATCATGCCGGCGCCGATCCCCTGGGCGCGGATGGCTGGGTCGACGAAGAGGTCCTGCAGGTAGCAGACCGGCGTGAGCGTCGAGGTGTTCTCGTGCGGGATGTAGTGGGCGATGCCCACGACCTGGCCCTCCGATTCAGCGACGATGCAGTTCACCGGCGAGCCGAAATCGTTCAGCCGGGACCAGAGATGGCGCGTGATCTCCTCGTTGGGCTCGCGTTCGTAGAACCGGGTATAGGCGTCCCAGAGCTCGCGCCAGCGCGGCTCGTCGCGCTGATGGATTTTGCGGTTGGTGGTGGTCATCCCGGCCTCCGGTCTCGATGGGCGCATTGTTCCATGCTTCCACGAACGTAGGCCGTTTGGAGTACGGCGCGGGGGCCCGCCGCTGCTAGCATGGGTCCGGCACTTCTCGCGTTCCAGGGACAAGACAATGAGGTTCAGGGGGTTGTTGGCCTCGGCGCTGCTGCTGGCCGCCGGCGCCGCGCTCGCACAGAAGCAGACGGTATGCACCGTCACGGTCAACTCGTCCGACGAGCGCGAGGTGTTCCGCGAATTCCTGCCCGCGGAGCGGTTCGATTTCGTGGAGCTGGTGGAGCGCGGCCGCAGCGACTGGCTTGCCTCTTCCTGCCGGAAGGGGGTGCGCTGCGATGTCCTTCTCGTTTCCGGCCATTTCGCGGGCACCGAGTTCTATTCGTCGCGCTTCAATGTCGCCGAGACCCTGCCGGTCGACGAGGTCGAGCGCGCGGGCTGCAGCGATTCGTGCCCGGGCCTCTTCTCGCAGCTGAAGGAGGTCTACCTCTTCGGCTGCGACACGCTCAATCCGACGCCGGTGCGCGGTGTAACCCCGGAGGTGGTGCGCAGCCTAGAGCGCGAAGGCTTCGAGCCCGCCGAAGCCGCACGCCGTGCCGCCGAGCTCGCCGAGCGCCACGGCGAGAGCGCGCTCGAGCACATGCGCCGGCTTTTTCCCGGCGTCCCGGTGATCTACGGATTCTCCTCGAAGGCGCCCTACGGCAAGGTAGCGGGCCCGATGCTGCGGCGCCTCTTCCAGTCCACCGAAGCTCCCCAAGTGGGCAGCGGCGCCGTGAGCGAGAGGCTCCACCGCCTGTTCGCGCCCGCCAGCATGACGGTGACCACCGGCCTTCGCGATTCCGACGTCAACTCCGACTATCGCGCCGAGGCCTGCCGCTACTTCGACGACCGCCTCACCCCGGCGCGCAAGCTGCGCGAGATCCACGCCACGATGAAAGGCGGCATGGCGCAGGCGCGCCTCTCGCTGGACCGCTTCGAGAAGTTCATTGCCGGCCTGGGCGAGCCCGAGCGCGCGGCGCCCGATTTCGCGTCTGCGCTCGCCGACATCGCCTCGGACAAGGTCCTGCGCGAGCGCTACATCACGCTCGCGCGCGACACGCCGGACCCGGCCGTGCGGGTGAGGTTGCTTTCCCTCGCGCGCGCTTTCGGCTGGCTCGATGCCACGCAGCAGCGCGCCGAGACCATGCGCATGGTGGGCGACCTGCTGGCGGGTGCCGCCACGGACTTCGGCGAGGTGG
>JBBREI010000152.1:0-9306 GCA_038203035.1 Burkholderiales bacterium | reverse complement strand
CCCAGTTGAAAAGCGCGGTGCGGGCGCCGCCAAGATGGAGGTAACCGGTAGGGCTGGGAGCGAAACGGGTGCGGATCATGGCGTGGCGCGGGGCAAATCCGCCATTCTACGGCCTTGCTCTGGTAAAATGCTCTCCTCTATCGGGTCGTTAGCTCAGCGGTAGAGCACTGCCTTCACACGGCAGGGGCCACTGGTTCGATCCCAGTACGACCCACCAATAATCAATAACTTAGCTTAGGGGCGCCTAGCTGGGTATAAAAAAATTACGCAATCCAGGCTGCTGATAGTGATGGCCACGCCAGTGGCGCCTCTACGCCCGCCTGCCGCCACCGCAACAACCCGGTGCCAGCGATATCAGATGCGATATCATTCCAATGAGTAAGTGGGAAAAGCGTCTTGAAGCGATGCGGACCAATCCCGCAGGAGACTGGGTCATCGATGATCTCCTGCTGATTGCCGGGCATCTGGGCATTCATGGCCGCCGCCAAGGAGGCTCACACGTTTCGTTCTCGCACGAGCTCGTGGAGCGCATCATCACGCCGCCAGCGCATCGCCCTATCAAGGTTTTCTACATCAAACAGTTTGTCGCCTTCGCTGATGAAGTGATCACGGCAATGGACGAAGAAAAATGACAACTCACACGTTCCCGGAATACCGCCTTGAGGTTCGTCGCTTGAGCGAGGAGGACGGCGGCGGCTTCGTTGCTTCAATCCCCGACCTGCCTGGCTGCAGCGGCGATGGCGCCACGCAAGCAGAAGCGATCGTTGACCTGGAGTCCTCATTCGCGGCGTGGGTCGATGCTGCGAAGGCCCTCCGGCGGAGCATCCCCGAACCGAACTCGCAGGCCAAACCGGTACCTGCGCTGGTGCGTTTCCCGAAGACGCTGCACGCCGATCTCACTCGAAGCGCCGAGGCCGAGGGAATTTCTTTTAATCAGTTCGTGGTGATGACGCTCGCGGCATGTGTCGCCGCCCGCGTTTCGGTGGCGTTGGCGGGCGTCGTTAACAGACGGTGGTCAGATCACACCACGGTTCTCACCGGGACGGCCCAGCAATCAGTCGGTGCGGCGGGGTACGCGCTCCACGACGCGCGCAGAATCAGCGCCCGCTCCATTGCCAGCGGATACTTGACCGCGCTCAGCACTCAGCCGCACTGACCGCGATGGCTGAAATTCTCGAGGGCGACGTTTGCAAGATGCTGACCAATCGCTTGCGCGAGGTCAAGATCGACCGGCCATCCGAATTGCCTGGCGGATCGACTTTCAGATATCGGACTGTTGCGGCATTGACCACCGAAGCAAAGCTCGGCCCAGCGGAGTTTCGCCCCGGCGTCGCGATGCTCAACGCAGTTCTTCGAGTGAGCTTGAAGTTCGAAGACGATTCGCCGCCTGGGCCGGCACCCACCACGATGTTTTGCGAGATCAACGCATCGGTGGAAGGCGTGTTTGAAACGGACATCGCTCTCGAACGAATTCAAGCGGACGCGGAAATCGGCCCGCTCACGCTGAAGCGTGCCACCAATGCGCTGCTGATCTCTGCCGACAATCACATCCGACAACTTCTCGGAATGGGGCAATTGCCGTTCTCGGTCCCGCTCGAGAAACTCTTCGATATTGCAGAAGGCCAGCAGACAGTTCGTTAGCCGCGAAAACTCGCCGCACCACTACAAATGGGGCTTTCGCGAACCGGCCCCCTTCCTTTGGAGAAGCCGCCGAAATGCAAACGGCCAGGCAATCGATGCCTGGCCGTTTTTTCTTTGGCTACCGCAAGCCGCTACTGCTGCCGCTTCACGCCACCCACGCGCCCGCTGAAACTGCACGTCGACGAGTTCGACGACAGCCGCATGTCCATGCCCGAAAGGCTGCCCTGCATCTCGATGGCGAGGAAGCTGCCGGTGCGCCCGGTGGCGCAGCTGAAGTTGCCGCTGGCCCGTCCCAGCCGGCCGTCCTGCAGGTAGGCGCCGTTGTAGGTGCATCCGGCGACATCCATGCTGATCGAGCTGCCCGTGTGGTTCACCAGCGCGTAGCTGCCCTGCTCCTTGTACCCGTTGTCGACGGCGCTGGCGCAACCGTGGGCTGGTACAGCCGGCCGCTGAAGCTGAGGCCGTTGCCGTCCGAGCCGGTGAAGGTGGTGGCCGGTCCCACGAACCACGTGGGCGCGCCGGACTGCGAATACACAAACAGCGTCACGAAGATGATTTCGTTCTGCTGCACCACGTTCGCTCCCCAGCCTGATTCGGTGGGGATGTACCAGAGGTCCGATGAATCGGTGGAGAAGGTGTTCGCGAACCCGGGACGTGCGAGGCCGGCGAGAAGAAACAGCAGGGTGAAGGCAAGGCGCCGCATGGGATTTTCCCTGGTTGCGATTGCGAGGGCTTTTCGACCCGGCCTGCGCGCGTCTGTTCGCGCCACTCGGACCATCCCCCCGGGGAATATCCGCTCAGGACTTCGGCGGCTCCGAAAGCCCGGCGGCGCGCTCGATCAGCGTGCCCATCCGCGTCAGGCTCGCTCTCAATGCGCCCGCCGTCGCGCCGCCGAACCCGACCGTGCCCCGCTCCATCGCCCGGAGCGCGATGGCGCAGGTGGTGTGCAGGTTGCGCATCTCGTGGGTGATGGTGCCGAGGGTTTCCGCGGTGGCGCCCGCAATCGCCTCACGCGTCGCGGAGCCGCGCGAAAACTCCGAAACCGCATCGGCGATGGCGTTGTCGAGGCGGATATTGAGGACCCCGAACTCGTTCGCGTCGATGGCGAAATTCTTCTCCGACGCCAGCTGCGTGATCGACTGGCACAGGTCACCGTAGCCGTGCACCACCTGCTCGATGCTGAAGTTGTTGCGGCGCTGGTCCTGGCCATGCAGCACGGCGCCTTCCTCCATCCGCACGGATGCCGCGCTCGCCGGCGCGGTCGTGCTCGTCTGGCCGGCGGCCTCGGGATTCGCGCCACCGGGCAACATCTGGGTGAGCTGGTCGAGGAACAACGGGATGCCGTGGTCGACGTCGTCGGGTGGAACCGTGGGCGCGCCGCGTTTTTCCACCTTGGTGCGGCAGCGCTCGATCAGTTCGGAACGGTTCTGCTTCAGGAATTGGTGGAGCATGGGATCTCGCGTCATTGCCGCAGTGTGCAAAGGATGCGGGCAATCCCGAATCACGTCTGTACGCGAGCGTACATCCGGGGCGCCCATCAGTCGGCTACGCACGCTCCAGGGGCAGACGTACCGTAAATCGGCTGCCAAGGCCCGGCCCGGCGCTTTCGCCTTGCACCGTGCCGCCGTGGCGCTCGACGAATTCGCGCGTCAGCGCAAGGCCGATGCCCAGCCCACCCGCGCTGAGGGCGCCCACGCCTTCGGCCTGCGCGAACAGGGTGAAGAGGTGTGCGCGGGTCTGCTCGGAAAAACCGATCCCGGTATCGGTCACGCTCACTACGGCCTCGCCGCCTTCGCGCGCCACCGTGACGCCGATCCTGCCGTGCGGGTCGGTGTATTTCACCGCGTTGCTCAGCAGGTTGCTCAGGATCTGCAGGATGCGCACCGGATCGGCCTGCATCCACAGTGGATCGCCTTCATTTTCGAGCGACAGCGTGTGGTGCCTGCCCAGCAGCATGGGGCGCACGGATTCAACCGCCTGGTCCGCCGTCACCCGCAGGTCCATGCGCTCGCGCTTGAGCTCCACCTTGCCGGTGGACAGGCGCGAGATGTCGAGCAGGTCGTCGAGCAGGCGCGCCATGTGGGTGGTCTGCCGCTCCGCCATCAATAGAGCCCGCTGGCGCTGCTGCTCGGACAGCGACTCATGCTTCATCAGCGCGACGGCGTTGCGGATCGGCGCCAGCGGGTTGCGCAGTTCGTGCGCCAGCACCGCCAGGAAGAGGTCCTTCCGGCGCTGCGCCTCGCGTTGCGCCGACATGTCCCGCGCGATCTTCGATGCGCCGACCACGCGCCCGTCGTGGTCGCGGATCGGGGACACGGTGATGAAGACTTCCACGGTGCCGCCGGTTTTCGTCAGGCGCGTGGTTTCGTAGTGGTCCAGCTTTTCACCGCTGCGGATCTGCGCCAGGATGCGCTCTTCCTCGCCGACCAGGTGGGTCGGGACGATCTTCATGATCGACGATCCCACCATCTCCCCGGCGGTGAAGCCGTACAGGCGTTCCGCAGCCGGGTTCCACGACGTGATGATGCCGGTCAGGTCCTTGCTGATGATGGCGTCGTCGGAAGACTGCACGATCGCCGCCAGCACCGCGCTGTTGCGGTCCGCGGTGATGCGGTCCGAGATATCACGCGCGATCTTGGAAGCGCCGATCACTTTTCCCGAAGGACCCTTTACCGGTGAAACGGTCAGGGACACATGGACGCGCGCGCCCGCGCGGGTCAGGCGCACGGTCTCGTAGTGTTCGACACGCGCGCCGGCCTTCACCTGCGCGAGGATTTCGGCTTCCTCTCCACGCAGCTCCGGTGGGATCAGCTTGAGCACCGACTGGCCGATCATCTCCTGCGGCATGTAGCCGAAGATCCGTTCGGCCCCGGCGTTCCACGAAGTGATGATGCCGTCCAGGTTCTTGCTGATGATCGCGTCGTCCGAAGACGAGACGATGGCCGCCAGCAGTTCCAGCGCGTAAGCCTCTTCCATCGCGGGCAGGGGTCTGATGTCCATTTTTGCCGACATACAAGACGATACTTTGCTCGATAGCCTGCATCTGTAGGAATCCGCTTACTTTGGCCAATCACGTCGCAACCAGCGTGGCCAGCCTGCGCGCCCCGTCGCGAATCTGTGCCGGCGTAAGCGCGGTGAAACCCAGGTGCAGGCCGTTCAGCGCCGCGTGATAGCGCGAAAGCGGCATGAGGGCCAGGCCGGCTTCCAGCCCGCGGGCGCGCAACGTCCGGTCCGGGATCGAACGCGGCAGGTGCAGCGCCATGTTCATCCCCGCAAGCGCGGGACCCGGCGTGCCCTGCGGCAGGTAGCGATCGCAGGCATCCAGCAGGGCATCGCGCCTTTCCCGGTAGATCGGGCGCATGCGCCGCAGATGCGCGGAGAAATGCCCCTCGTTGATGAAGTCGGCGAGCACGGCCTGCGAGATACCGTGGGTATGGTCGTCGAGTTGCGCGCGCACCGCCTCGAACACCGCGCACATCGACAGCGGGATCACGAGGTATGAGAGGCGCAGCGAAGGAAACATCGAGTTCGTGAAGGTGCCCAGGTGCAATACGCGCGCCCCGCGGTCCAGGCTGTAGAGCGTTTCCGGAGGGCGGGCCTCGTAGTTGAATTCGCCCTGGTAATCATCCTCGACGATCCAGGCGCCCGCGCTTTCCGCCCATTGCAGCAACGCGAGGCGGCGCTTGAGCGATAGCCGCGCGCCGGTGGCGTAGTGGCACGCCGGCGTCACGTGGGCCAGCACCGCATCGCGCGCCCGGGCGCGGCCGGCCGCCACATCGATCCCCTCCCCGTCCACCGGCACGTTTACCGTCTTCACGCCGGACATGGACAGCGACACGCGCACGTTGGGGTAGCCGGCCTCCTCCACCCACGCTTCGTCGCCGCGCTCCGCCAGCACCCGCCCGATGAGGTCGACTCCCTGGATCGAGCTGTTGAGGATCATCACCTGGTCGGGTGAACACACCACGCCGCGCACCAGCGCAAGGTGGCGCGCGGCCGCTTCCCGCAGCGGGCCATGGCCCATCGAGGGGAAATAGGCCAGCAGGGCGCGCCCATCGTTGCGCAGCCGGCGCGCGGTGAGCCGCTGCCAGAGCTCGATCGGGAAGGCATCGAGGGCGGGGAACCCCCCCATGAAGGCGCGCGGGCGTGGCGGTGACCCCGGGCACAAGCGTTTCGCGCACGATCGCGATTTTTTCGGACAGCGTGAAGGGGCGGCGGCTGCGCTGCGGCCGGGCGCCGGCGGGTTCCTGCTGCGGGGTGTTCGCTTCCACGCTGACTCGTCGCTCCTGCATGGTGAAGATGCAGGGCGACTATGCGTTACGTGGATTGACGCCTTCGACGAGTTGCGCGAAACCGGAAGGGCGGGGGATGAAGCCGGATTTCAGGCCCGCGAGCCGGCGCCGGCAATACCCAGGGGAACACCGAGCGGGGGGGCCAGGGCGGGCGCAAGGCCCGCGAGCCTAGTCGATCAGGCGGTGTTTCATCGCGTAGTGCACCAGGTCCACATTGGTGTGCAGCGCCAGCTTCTTGAGGATCCGCCCGCGATACGTGGATACCGTGGAAGGTGAAAGCCGCATCTCCTCGGCGATTTCGTGCAGCGTCTTGCCCGAAGCCAGCATCCACATGACGCGATACTCGCGATCCGACAGGCGCTCGTGCGGCGGGCGCTCCTGGTCCGGGGTCAGCCGCATCGCCAGCTTCTCCGCAAGCGAGGAGCTGATGTAGCGCCCGCCCGAGGCCACCTTCTTCACCGCGGCGGTGAGCTCGTCGCCGGCGCTTTCCTTGGTGATGTAACCGGCCGCACCCGCCTTGAGGGCGCGCAGGCCGTGGGGATCTTCCGGATAGATCGACAGGATCAGCACCGGCTTTCCGGGGTAGTCGTGTTTCACGTCGGCCAGCAGATCCACGCCGCCGCGCCCCGGCATCGAATAGTCGAGCACCGCCACGTCCCAGTCGACCTTGTGCGCCATCTCGAAAGCCTCGTCGCCGTCGCGGGCCTCGCCCACGACGTTGATCTCCGGATCGGCGTTCATCATCATCTTGAGGCCCTGGCGCACGACCGGATGGTCGTCGGCGATCAGCACCTTCACGGGCATGCCGTTGCGGCCATGCAGTACGGAGGAAGTAGCGAAGCTCATGGTGTGTTTCTTTATTGGAATTCTGGTTGTTGGGCGAGGACGGGGATGCTGACGGCAACCGCCGTCCCCTTCCCCTCTTGACCCGTCACGTCGATCGAGCCGCCGAAGGCCTGGACGCGTTCCTTCAATCCCAGGAATCCGAGCGACCGGGGGCTCTCGAATTCCTGTGCCGCTATGCCGCGGCCGTTGTCCTCGACCGCCAGCGTCAGGACATCGCCGTCGGCCACGTGCACCTCCACTCGCGTCGCGTTGGCATGCCGCGCCACGTTGGTAAGCAGCTCCTGGAAGATGCGGAAAAGCGCCGTGGAGCGCTGCTGGTCGGGATCGATGAAGCCCGGCTTGATGGCCACGATGCAGCGGATGCCGGTGCGGCGGGAGAACTCTCGCGCCTGCCACTCGATCGCCGCGCACAGCCCGATCTCGTCGAGCACCTCCGGGCGCAGCCCCGTGGCGATGCGGCGCACCGAGTTGATGATGCGGTCAATCTGCTGGCACAGGCCCTGCGTCGCCTCGGCCAGCGGCTCGGGGGCGTCCCCCGCGAAGGTCCGGGTGAGCGTGTTGATGTCGAACTTGAGCCCGGTAAGCGCCTGGCCCAGCTCGTCGTGGATCTCGCGCGCGATGTGGATGCGCTCTTCCTCGCGCACCGACTGCAGGTGGGCGGCCAGCGCGCGCAGGCTCTCTTTCGAGGCGCGCAGGCGCTGCTCGGTGAGGGTGCGCTCGGCGAGCTCGGCCGAGAGGATGCGGTTCATGTCATGCAGGCCGAGGAAAACCGCGAGCTTGGCACGCAGCACCTCCGGGATCACCGGCTTTTCGATGTAGTCCGCGGCACCGGCCTGGTAGCCGCGCGACATCGCGGCCAGGTCTTCCCGGGCCGAAGTCACGAAGATGATCGGGATGTGCCGCGCGCCATCGCGCTCACGGATCATCCGTGCGGTCGTGAAGCCGTCGATCCCCGGCATGCGCACGTCCATCAGGATGGCGGCGTAGCGATCTTCCTGCACTCGGCGCAGCGCCTCCTCGCCGGAAGATGCGCTCACCAGGCGCGCGCCCAGCGGCTGCAGCGCGATGTCCATGGCGCGACGGGCCACCGGATCGTCGTCGACGATGAGGATGCTGGCCTGGCCGAATTTTCCGCTCATGCTTTCACTGTAGGAACATAGCGTTGCAGGGCGTCGGGAACACGGCCCCCCGCGCTAGTCCTTGCGGACTACTGTCGGCGTATGACTACAAAACCCAAAAAACCGGGGACGCACCCTACATTTAGAAGTAGGGTGCGTCCCCGGTTATTTAATGGTTACTACCGCGCCGTCAGCGACACCACGTGCGCGCTGTTCGAGGCCGTGCTCGTCATCGTGAAGGTGCCGGTGAGCGAGCCCGTGTTGCGCGTGCTGTACGTGATGGTTGCCGAGCAGCTTGCGCCGACGGCAATTTCCCCGCAGTTATTGGTCTGCCCGAACTTGGCGCTCGACATCGTCGCCTGGATGAACGTGACCTTCGCAGGGGAGTTGTTGGTATAGGTGACCTTCTGGGTGGCCGTGGTGGCCGTGAAGATGAGGCTGGTGGCGCTCATCGTGACGCCGCCGGAGGCCGGGGGCGTCGTGGGCGGGGGCGTCGCCACCGTGGGATTGGTCAACGCCACGCTGGGGCGGTTGGGCGCGTTGGAGGTCACCGTGAGCGTGCCCATGGACGAGCCCGTGCCGCTCGGCGTGTATGCCACCGTCACCACGCAGCTGGCGCCCACGGCGAGTGTGGAACAGGCGCTGGTCACGCGGAAGCGCGTGCTGGTGGCCGTGACCCGGCTGAAGCGCACCGCGGCGGTGGTGTTGTTGGTGAAGCTCACCGTGCGGCTCACCGCGGCGTTGCCGAAATCCAGCGAGGTCGCGCTTGCATTCAACGCCACGGGCGTCGTGGGCGGCGCCGGGGGCGGCGTGGTCGGGGGAGGTGTTGTTGTACCGCCACCGATGGCGGACCCCGCCGAGCCCGCGAGGCCGAACTTCATCGCCGTGCTGCCCGACTGGTGCGCGCCCACGTCCGGGGTCGCGATGCCGTCGTTGAAGTTGGCGACCTTCACCGCCTTGCCGAAACCCGGGCTGCCGGCGGCGAGCTGGTAGTTGCCGTTGGCTTCACTGGTCCAGCCGTGACCGGAGACGTAGACCGGCGTGCCGCTGATGCCGCCCACTTCGGTCGCGCTTCCGGAGGTACCGTTGTACAGGTCGGCGGCGAACTCGTTGCCCGTGCCGGTCTGGTAGAACGCGCCCTTGCCCGGCTTCCACAGGTGGAAGACGTTGTTTTTGGAAAAGGTGTTGTTCACCAGCTGCGCGGCGCCCGTGCCGCCCATTCCGAAGCCACCGCCCAGGCCGTTGGTCAGGCCCGATTGCGTCGCCTGCAGCATGGTGTTGTGCAGCACGTAGCGGCGGCCGTTGCCCAGGCTCGCGTCGGATCCCGACTTGAAAAACGGCTGGCGATCGTCGAGATCGAGCGAGGAGACCTTGGCGTACATCTGCGCGCGGTTCCACACGTTGCGGAA
>JBBREI010000151.1:0-9421 GCA_038203035.1 Burkholderiales bacterium | reverse complement strand
GAGGAGACGGTGCGCGCCGCGGTCAAGCGCAACCTCGGCGGCGTGCCCGATGGCGACTACAAGCTCGGCTTCCGCTACTACGGCCGCGATGCCGTGCTGGGAACGCTGGAGCCGGAGCGCGACCGCGTGCCGCACGAAGTGGGCGCCATGGTGGAAGCCATCGGCAAGACGCAGGAGATCGCGGATCACGTTTTGTCGCTCGCGCGATCTTCGCTGCTGCATTGCCCGTTCCCCGGGCGCAAGACCACCGCCGGCAACCTGGCGTTCCCGGCTTCGCCTTCGGACACTTCGGCGGGACCGGTGTACGAGTTCAGCGTCTACCATTTGATGGATGTGGACGACCAGTGCGAGCTTTTCCCGATGGAACTCGAGTCTGTCTGAATGACCAAGGCGTGGAACTGCCGCTGAAAACGGATGAACGGATCCCGATGCCTGGTGGGGGACGTTCAACCATCCTGGAGTATCCGCATTCATTTGCCTTCATCCGTGTTCACCGGCAGTTCCACGTCTTAACGAGGAGCGAAGCGAAATGAGCACCCTTGGAGAGCTGTCCGACGTGATGCGCAGCAAAAATGCCGGCCCCTTCCAGATCACCATCGACCTGATGTTCAATGATCGCGCCACCTACGACCGCGTGATCGCATCGGGCGTCGTTTCCGCCAGGGTCATCGCGCCGCTGTACCAGGTGCCCGAGGAACTGGTGCGCATCATGCCGTTCGAGCGCGTGCGCGCCATCAAGATCACCGTGCCGCGCACTACCGGTGACCATGGCAGCGGATCTGCGTATGACCGCGATGTCTACGGCGCCCAGCAACATGGGCCGCTCGTGGATCTGCAGATCCCATGACGGTGCAACTCTCCGCGCAAGAAGCCATCCGCACACGCCGATCGATCCGCGCGTTCCTGCCCACGCCCGTTGCGCGTGAAACGGTGGAGGAAATCCTCACGCTCGCCTCGCGCAGCGCCAGCGGCAGCAACATCCAGCCATGGAAGGTGCGGGTCATCGCCGGCGAGAAACGCCTGGCGCTCTCGAAATCGATCCACGCCGCGCTCGACCACGACGGCGCGGACGCCCACCAGCGCGAATGGAACTACTACCCGGAGAACTGGCGCGAGCCCTTCATCGGCCGCCGTCGCAAGATCGGTTGGGACCTGTACGGCCTGATGGGCATCAGGAAGGGCGACTTCGAGGCGACCGAGAAGCAGCGCCGCCGCAACTACGATTTCTTCGACGCGCCCGTGGCGCTGCTCTTCACGCTCGACGAGGACCTCGAGATCGGCAGCTGGCTCGACCTGGGCATCTATATCGGCGCGGTGATGATCGCGGCGCGTGGCATGGGGCTCGACACCTGCCCGCAGGCCGCACTCGCCAACGTGCACAAGGTGCTGCGCGCGGAGCTTGATATCCCGCCCAACGAAGTTGTCATCTGCGGGATGGGCCTGGGCTTCGAGGACACGGCCGCCCCCGAAAACAAGCTGGTTACCGAACGCGCGCCCGCAAGCGAGTTCGCGACCTTTGACGGTTTCTGACAGAGGAATACAAATGCACCTGCCCGAAAAGATGCTGCTGGTTGATGTCGCCCCGCGCGACGGCCTGCAGAGCCTGCCCAAGTGGGTCGACACCGACACCAAGGTGTGGCTGAGCAATCGAATTACCGGCCTCGGCGTGCCGGTGGTGGAAGTGGCGAGCTTCGCGCACCCGAAGGTGGTGCCGAACATGAAGGACGCTGAAGAAGTGTTCGCGCGCATCACGCGCAAGCCCGGCACCGTCTATCGCGGCCAGGCGCCCAACGTGCGCGGCGCGCACCGCGCCATCGAGGCGAAGGTGGGCGAGATGCTCGGCCTCATCACGGTGAGCGAGACCTACACGCTGCACAACCAGAACATGAACAACGCGGACTGCATCGACCAGAACATCCAGATGTTCCGCCTGGCCGAGAAAAACAACATCCCGTTCGTGGCCGCCATCGGCATGGCGTTCTGGTGCCCGTACGAGGGACTGATCCCCGAGCAGAACGTCGAATACATCGTCGGCAAGTTCTTCGAGGCCGGCATCAGGCGCCAGTACCTCGCCGGCTCGCTCGGCATGGAAGACCCGGCGCATATCAATCGTGTCTACCGGCGCCTCTACAAGAAATTTCCCGGCATCGAGCTGGGTTTCCACATCCACAACATGTCGGGCATGGCCACGGCCAACATCCTTTCGGCGATGGATGCCGGCGTGCACTGGCTCGAGGGTGCCATCTGCGGCATCGGCGGCGGCATGGCGATTCCCAGCAGCGCGGGCTCGTGCGGGAATTTTCCACTCGAGGACCTCGTGACCATGCTGGAGGAGTGCGGCGTGAAGACCGGCATGGATCCGGTGAAAGTCCAGGAAGCGGCGCACGAGATCGGCGCCAAGCTCGGTATTCCGGTGCAGAGCCACCGCGGCGCGGGCAACACGCGCGAGATCATCATGAAGAAGGGCAAGGAAAACCCGAACGACCCGCAGGTCAGGGCTTAGAGCAGGCAATCACAACACGAGGAGATGAACATGATTCGACGTATTGCAACCGTCCTTGCCGCCCTCGCCTTTGTCGCCCTTGGCGCCCAGGCGCAGGACAAGTTTCCAAACCGGGCCGTGAAGATAATTGTTCCCTACCCCGCGGGCCAGGCCACCGACATCGCCGTGCGCATCCTCGGCGAGGCGCTCTCGAAGGAGTGGGGCCAGCCGGTCGTCATCGAGAACATCGGCGGCGGCGCGGCCATCCCGGGCGTCGTCACGGCGAAGAATGCCAATCCCGACGGCTACACGTTGCTGGCGGGCACCAGTGCCGCGATGGTGGTGAACCCCGCGATCATCGAGAAGCTTCCGTACGACCCCTTCAACGACTTCGTGCTTGTGGCGCCGGTGTTCCGCAACCCGCTGATCATCGTCGCCAACGATAAGGCGCCCTACAAGAGCCTCAAGGACATCGTCGACGCAGCGAAGAAGGATCCGGGCAAGCTCAACTGGGGCTACCCGGGTGCGGGCACCACGCAACACCTGACGGGCGAGCTCTTCAAGAGCGTCGCCGGCATCGACATCACCGGCGTGATGTACAAGGGCAGCGCGCAGGTGGTGCAGGACATGCTCGGCAACCAGATCCAGCTTGCGGTCGACGGCGTGCCGGCGCACCTGCCGCACATCAAGTCCGGCAAGGAACGCGCGATCGCGTCCACCGGCTCCGCGCGCGCGCCGCAGTTGCCCGACGTGCCGACCGTCGCCGAGCTGGGCTATCCCGGATTCTCGGGCGAAGGCTGGGGCGGCATCGTGGCGCCCAAGGGCACGCCGATGGAGGTCGTGCTGAAGGTTTCCGGCGACATGCACAAGATCCTCGCCGATCCCGCGATGCAGCAGAGGGTCATCGCCGCGGGCCTGGTGGTCGACAACGTGAAGCGCGACGACTGGATCGCCTTCGCGAAGAAGACGCTGGTGGTCTGGGGCGACGTGGCGCGCAAGAACAACATCAAGGTGCAGTAGGGGTATTCGTCACTCCCGCGCAGGCGGGAAACCCGGCCCGGGAAAGACATGACCTTGCTTCCAGAACTCCCTGAGGGCGAAGCTCGCGGGGAGATCGCCAACATCTACGCCGAGATGAAGCACCTCGGCGGCGTGCCGATGGTGGCGCTGATCTTCCGCCACCTCGCCACCATCCCGGGCGCGCTCGAATGGGCATGGGATGCCATCGGCCCCCTGTGGCGTGAAGGCCGGCTGCAGGAAGCCGCCTGGAAAATGGCGCGCCAGGTGTCGCTCAAGCCGTTGGCGCCGATGCCGCGCGAAGCGCTTGCCGCGCTGGGGGTCGACGAAGCGGGCGTGTGCGAGATCCGCATCGTGGTTGATGCGTACAACGTCGCCAACCCGGAAAACATGCTCTCGATCCTGTGCCTGCTGAGGTTGCTGCACGGTGCAAGGCGCACCGGGACGCTGGGTATCCGTCCCTGGACGCCCCCCGCCGCACCGGGGCCGCTGGTGGCCATGACCGACGTGAAGGCGATGACGCCGGCCGTCACCGCGCTGCTGGACCTGGTGGCCGCACCCAATGAAGCTGGCGGGCCGCGCGTGGTGCAGAGCCTCTACCGACACTTCGGCCATCGCCCGGCCTTCCTCGCGCTCGCCGTGACGTTGCTGAAGCAGCGATTCGACGACGGTTCGATCGACGGCAGCGTCGACACCATTCGCGAGGCCATGAAGGCAAAGGCCAGGGACCTGGCGCGCGCGTGTTCTGCGCCGCCCGCACCGGACGCCGGCATCCAGGCGGTGTGCGAACGATTTTCGAGCCGCGTCATTCCGCAGATGATCGTGGTCGGGCGCCTGCTCGACCAGGCCCTGCCCCGCCCGTCCTAAGCCGTTTGGCTGAGCCCGAACTCACCGACTGGTGAATGTTCGCGGCGCGCTGCCGCGCCGAGACTTGCCTCCCAGCAGCACCCCTCAACTTGCCCGGGAGGCAAATCATGCAAGCAAGCGATGATCCTGAGATCCAGAAATACCTGAAGGTCCGCAGCGCATTCGGCGCGGTCGTCCTGTTCGGCCTCGTGGTCAGCCTGGGAGTGGCCGGATTCACCGCGCCTCCGCGCGCGCAGATGGTCTCCATCCAGTGCGTCGATCCCGCGGCCGTACCCACCGCCACGGACCAGTTCGACCCGCTCGGGGCCTACTGCGGTCACGCGACCGCGACAGGCGAGGCGACGGCGGCGGTGCAGTGGCCGGCGCCCGACACCACCGCCGAAGCGCCGTCCGAACCGATCCCCACTTTCTAGGAGGCCATCATGAAGCGAGCGCTTTCGATCCTGTTCCTCCTCGCCGCCGGCCATGTCGCCGCGGCACCCCCGCAGGTTTCCGGCGATGGCGCCTGCGGCATCCGGAGTAACGACAACGAGGCCTTCATCACGTGCGACGGAGAGCGTGCGCCGGCCCCGGCGGGCCCGAACGTGATGGTGGTCGATGGCGCCGACGCGTGGCGCATGGCGAACGACCTGGGCGAGCGCGCCCTGATCGTCGACGTGCGCGAGCGCCCGGGCGATCGGCCGCGGGTGTTCGGCGTCGATGCGCACGTGCCCCTGCTCACGGCTTCGGAGAAAACCGCCGCGTCCTTCAACCTCGAGTTCCTGCGCACGGTCGATGCGGCGCTCGCCGCCAAGGGACTGGACCACGAAGACCCGGTGTTCCTCCTCTGCCGCGACGGCAGCGTGAGCCGCCTGGCCGCGGAGCTCATGGAGTTGCACGGCTACCGCCAGTTGGTGGTGTTCGCAGGCGGGGCCGAGGGCGCGTCTCCCGAGCTGGCATCGGCGCCCTGAACGGCGCGCTGGGCGATCACCACGGCTTCAGTGCGGTTGTGGGCGCCCAGCGCCCGGAACACGGCCAGCAGGTGGACCTTCACCGTGGCCTCGCCGATATCGAGCGCGCGCGCGATCACCTTGTTGGGCTTGCCCTCGGCGAGAAGGCGCAGCACGTCGCGCTGGCGCGGCGTAAGCCCGGCGATCGCGCCGGCAGCGGGACTCGCGGCCTTCGGCTGCGCCGCGGCCAGCAGGCGCGGCGGGAAGTAGGTGCCGCCCGCAAGCACCAGCTTCACGGCCTGGAGGATCACCGGGGTGGCGTCGGACTTCGGAATGAACGCCGCTACGCCGAGCCCCAGCAGGGCGCGCACCAGTGCCGCGTCTTCCGTCGCCGAGCATGCGACCAGCGGCAGCGCGGGGTGCGATGCGCGCAGGCGCTTGACCCCCTCGATCCCCCCCATGCCGGGCATGTTGACGTCGATGATCACGAGGTCGATGTCCTCGTGGGCCTCGGCCGCCGCAAGGGCTTCCTCCGCGCTGGCCGCCTCGACGAACCGCAGCGGCTCGCCCAGCTGCGCGAGCGCCGTGCGCAGCGCGAGGCGCACCATCTCGTGATCGTCGGCGAGGAGGAGTTTCACGCCTGAATACTACAATGGGTCCCACGATGAGCCTTGGCCTGCATAGCTCGTGGCGCCCACTGGCGGCCTGCGCGATCGCCGTGCTGCTGGGCGCATGCGGCGCACGCGACGCGTCCGTGCTCGAGATTTCGCACGCACGCTTCCTCGCGACGAATGCTCCGCGGCCCCCCGGGGACGAGGCACCCTGGAAAGACCAGCGCCTGCCCGACGAGTGGCAGGCGAACCACCCCGGCGTCTCGGGTTACGCGTGGTACCGCTTCACGGTGCCACGGGTGCCTGCCGGCGAGCACGACATCGCGTTCTACCTCACCGAGACGCGCTCGAACGGCTACCTCCTCGTCAACGGCGTCCATGTTGGCCAGACGGGGGACTTGCTGGGGATGGCGCCGCAGCGCTGGGAGGCGGCGCAACTGCTTGCATTGCCGCGGTCGGTGCTGCGCCCGGGAGTGAACACGCTCGAGCTGCGCGTCTACGTGCCGCCCGGCGAACCCGGCGGCATCGGGAAGGTGCTCGTCGGCCCGTACGAGGCGTTGTACCTGAGGAGCCTGCGCGACGAGATCGCCCACACCATCGGCCCCACGGTGGCGAGCCTCACGATGGTCATCCTCGGCTTGTTCATGCTGATCCTGTGGTTGCGCGTGCGCAACGACCGCAACTACCTGCTGTTCGCGGCGGCCTCGATGATCTGGGGCGTGCACACCTTCGCGAGCCTGCTGCCGCGCGCCCCGATCCCGGAGCCGCACTTCGCCGTCTGGTGGAACGCGGTCTACCTGCTGTTCGTGGTGATGCTGGGCGCATTCTGCATGCGTTTCGCCGGCGCCCGCTGGCCGAAGCTGGAGCGCGCGGCGTTCGTCGCTGCCGCGGCGTGCCCTGCGGCGCTCTACGTCGCAGCGGGTTTCGGCGTGCTCGGCTGGGCGACTGCGGCCGCGCGGTTGCTCGCCATCTGGTTTGCCGCCGTGGCACTCGTGGTCATCGTGCGCAATGCCCGCCGCACCCACGATGCGCTCAGCTGGCTGCTGCTGGCGACCGCGGCGGTGGCGACGTCGTTCGGCGTGAACGACTGGCTGGCCGCGCAGTACGGCGAGGACCTGCGCCCGGTCTACCTCGTGCCCTATGTCTCCCTCTTCTTCTTCGCGCTCGTGGGCTGGATCATCATCGACCGCTTCGCGCGGTCGCTGCGCAGCTACGAGCGGCTGACGCTCGAGCTGGAAGCCCGCGTGGCGCAGAAGTCCCGCGCGCTCGAGATCGAGGTGCAGCGCCAGGTCCAGGCGCGCGCCGAGGCCGAGAGTGCGACGCTCGCCAAGTCGCGCTTCCTCGCGGCCGCGAGCCACGACCTGCGCCAGCCGCTGCACGCCCTCGGCCTCTTCGCGACCGCGCTGGACGAGCGCGCGAAGGATCCGGGCACGCGCGAGCTCACCGGGCGCATCTCGCAGTCGATCGGGGCTCTCGAGGCGCTCTTCAGCGAGGTGCTCGACGTCTCGCGCCTGGATGCCGGCGCCGTGGTCGCGAACCCGCAGCCGGTCGCGCTGCAGGCGCTCTTCGATCGCATCGACATGGACCTCTCGACCGCGGCGCAGGAAAAGGCGCTCGCGCTGCGCTTCGTGCCGAGTTCGCGCGTGGTGGTTTCCGATCCGGTGCTTCTCGAGCGCATCCTGCGCAACCTCGTCGCCAACGCGATCAAGTACACGCCCGCGGGCGGGGCGCTGGTCGGAGCGCGTGGCAGGGGCGGACGGGTCGTGGTCGAGGTGCGCGACTCGGGCGTGGGCATCGGCGAATCCGAGCAGGCGCTGGTCTTCGAGGAGTTCTACCAGGTCGAGAGCGTGGCGCGCGACCGGCACAAGGGCCTGGGCCTCGGGCTCGCGATCGTGAGGCGCCTGTGCACGCTGCTCGGCCATGACATCTCGGTGGTCTCGCAGCCGGGGCGGGGCACGACGTTTTGCATCGCAATGGAAGCGTCGACCGCGCTGCCCGCGCCGCCCGGTCCCGAGCCGCGCGAGGCGGCGCTGGGCGGAATGCGCGTGGTGGTGATAGACGACGAACGCGACGTGCGCGACGGCATCGCGGCGCTGCTCGGCGGATGGGGCTGCGTCGTCGGCACCTATGCCAGCGTGGCGGAAGCCTGGGCGGCGCAGGCGTCGAGCCCGCCCGACGTTCTGGTGATGGACTACCAGCTTGCGGCGGGCGTCACGGGAATTGATGCCGCGCACGAGTTGCGGGCGGCGTGGGGGCGGACGATTCCGGTGGTGATCATCTCAGGGGAATCCAGCGCGCAGGAGCTCGGCAAGATCCGCGACAGTGGACTTCTCATGCTGCACAAGCCGGTGCCGCCGGCCAAGCTGCGCAGCCTGCTCGCTCACCTGCGCGCTACTTGCTGAACGCGATCTTCGGTGTGCCCACGATCCTGTCGCCCTCCACTTGCGCGATGACTACGGCGCGGCGCACCACGTGGCCCTTGCCGTCGCCGCTGGCTTCGCCGAGCTTGCCCATCAGGACCGCGACGCGCTTGTGCGCGCCGGTCGCATCCTCCGAGCGGCTGCCGGCATCGTAGGCGGCCTTGCTGCCCAGGATGTCGAAGAAGGCCGCGAGCTTCGCGCGCAGTCCCGCCTGCTCCGCGATGGCGAGCATCTGCTGCTGCACGGCCTCCGAAAAACCCTCGCGCTTGAGGTAGCGGCGCGACTGCGCCAGCACGCGTCCCTCCGTGCGCAGCCGTGTGCGCTCGTGCGAACGCTGGCGCGCGCGTAACTCCTGCTCCATGCGGGCGGTTGGCACCCGTATCGGCGCGCTCTCGGCCCGCGGATTGTCCACGGGATGGATGGAGGGATCGCCCAGCAGGTAGAACTGCGCGATGGTCTTCAGCTTGGTGGGCTCGACCAGCGGGTGGGACTTGAGATAGGCGATGCGCGCCTCGAGCGCGGCGCGCCCGAGTGAAGCGCCCGCGCGCACGCGCTCGGCGAACACGCGGCAAATCACGTCGGCCCAGTCGTTGTCGTCCTCCGGGCCATAGGCCGTGGTTGTGCTGCCGAAGACACCAAACGCGCCCTGGCGCAGGTACTCGAGGCCGATGCCGAGCTGGCCGCGGGTTTCCGCATCACTCGCGCGCGGATCGTAGAGTTGCGCGCCGTAGCAACACTCGGCGACCAGCACGGTTCCTGGCGTGATCAGTTTGTCCAGCTGCCGCGAGGTGAGCGACCGGATCTGCTCGTTGCCGTCGTCGCCGTAGTACGCCGGATTGTTCAGGCCCCCGTGGCAGTTCACGAAGTGCAGGCGCGGCGCGAGGTCCCGGGCGCTCCACCGGCGGCCCTTGGGCGGACTGAGGTTGAGACCCTTGGCGCTACCGAAGATCGCTTTCAGCGTCTTCGTAGTCGAGCGGGCCCAGGTTTCGGTCGAAAGGCCGAACCACGCGTCGTAGGCGGCTGCCGGAAGCGGCTTGGCCCTGGCCGCGAACCTGATGAGGCGCACCAGGTAGGCGGGTGTGCGCGCGCCGGGTA
>JBBREI010000150.1:0-9485 GCA_038203035.1 Burkholderiales bacterium | reverse complement strand
CACGTGCTGCGGAATTCGATCCCGCCGGACCCAGGTCCCTCATCGTTGCGCCGAAAAGGACGAAGGCGTGGAACTCGGGATCCATGTCGGTGAATTCACCCTTGCGCACGCCGGCCCACCCTACCACCTCGCCGGCATTGTTCACGGCGCTTGCCCAGCTGGCATTGCCGCCGAAAGTCCCGAGCGCCTGGAAACTCCAATCCCCGCCGGCCGAGGCCAGCCCCGCCATGGCGCAGCAGGCAAGCGCGGCGATCCGATTCCACATCAGTTTTTTCTCCCCCGGCGCGGATGTTCGCGCCCACAGCACTTTTTACCCGGTGATCGTTGCCTTTCACCTCCGATGGCGTGGTCCGCACGGATCAGGGCGGGTAAACTTCGCTGCGAAACCACAATAATGACGACTCGAGGAGAGACGCGATGAACCGCATTACCCGCGCAGCGGCCACCTTGTCGGCCGGCTTCGCGCTGCTGGCCCCCCTGGGAGCCGCGGCGCAATCCGACTATCCCAATCGCCCGGTGAAGCTGATCGTGGGCTTCGCGCCCGGCGGATCCACCGACATCGTCGCGCGCATCGTCGCGCAGCGCCTGGGCGATCGCCTCGGGCAAACCGTTGTGGTCGAGAACAAGGCCGGCGCCGGCGGCACTATCGGCGCGGACGCCACCGCCAAGTCAGCGCCCGATGGATACACGCTCACCCTCGGCACCACCAGCACCCACGCCATCGCGGCCGGCGCGTATTCGAAACTCCCCTACGATCCCGTCAAGGACTTCACGCACATCTCGCTTGTGGCCATCACGCCCTACCTGCTGGTGACAAGCGCCAGGACCCCGGCGGCCAGCCTCGCGCAGTTCGTGACGCTGGCGAAGGGCCAGGCCGGCAAGATGAACTACGGTTCGGCGGGAAACGGCACCGCGACGCACCTGTCGATGGAGATGCTCAAGGACGCGGCGAAGTTCGACATGCAGCACATCCCCTACAAGAGCAACGCGGATGCCGACCGCGCCATCCTCTCGGGTGATGTCGACGCGGTCTTCGGTTCGATGCCCGCGCTGCTGCAGAACGCCAGGGCCGGCAAGGTGAAGCCGATCGCCGTGGGCACGGCCACGCGCTCGCCCGCCCTGCCCGATGTGCCTACGGTTGCCGAACAGGGATACCCCGGCTTCGAGGCCGCGCTGTGGCTGGGCATCATGGGCCCGGCGGGGATGCCGAAGGCGGTCGTCGACCGGCTGCACCGCGATCTGGCAGCGGTGGTTGCGATGCCGGAATTCAAGGCGGCGATGGACACCAACGGCGCCGAGGCCATCGCAAGCAGGTCGCCGCAGGAATTCACCGACATGCTGCGCGGCCAGGTGGACAAATATGTGAAGATCACCAAGGCCATTGGAATCAAGCTCGATTAGGTTGGCCGGAAGGCCGGACCTTGAAAAATCTGCAACCCTTCGGGAAAGATGAATATGGGAAAAGACGACCTGCGCAACGCCAAATACGTCATCGACATCGGCCCTGTGCCGTCGCTTCCGGTGGAGGGCAGCGATGCCCGCTTCCCCGTGGGGCGCATCTACTGCGTGGGGCGCAACTACGCCGACCACGCGCGCGAAATGGGGCATGACCCCGACCGCGAGCCGCCGTTTTTCTTCATGAAGGCCGCCAACTCGATCGTCCAGAACAACTCGACCATCACCTATCCCGTCGGCACGAAGGATGTGCACCACGAGATCGAGATGGTTGTTGCCATCGCGAAAGGCGGCAAGAACATCCCGGTCGAAAACGCGCTCGAACACGTGTGGGGCTACGGCGTCGGACTGGACATGACGCGCCGCGACATCCAGGGCGAGGCGAAAAAGATGGGCCGCCCGTGGGAGATGGGCAAGAGCTTCGACGAATCGGCCCCGGTCACGGCGCTGAAGCCGGCGTCGGCCACCGGCCACCCCGCCAAGGGCGCGATCTGGCTCAAGGTGAACGGACAGATGAAGCAGCAAGGCGACCTGGCGATGCAGATCTGGAGCGTGCCCGAGCAGATCAACTACCTCTCGAGCCTCATCACGCTGCAGCCAGGCGACCTGATCTTCTCCGGCACGCCCGCCGGTGTCGGTGCGATCAAGGCCGGCGACAAGCTCGAAGGCCATGTCGACGGCGTGGGCGACCTGACGGTGACCTACAAGGCTTGATCAGTCCGCGTTACCCCGGACCTGGTGCGGCCTGCCCAGGTCCGGCTCCTTGCCCGCGACCCAACAGCGAAGTGCGTTGCCCGGTGGGAACGTTGCGGGCCGAATGTCACTCCTACGGTTGTCCCGGGAAATCCCGGCAGGAGACGACATGAACAAACTTTCGACCATCCTCGCCGCCGCTTCGCTGGCGGCCGCCACCTCTTTCGCTGCCGATCCGCCGAAAGCGAACATCAAGCCCGATAGCCCCGTGGCCGCGGACAACGTCCTGGGCCCGAGCACGCGTTCCAACCTGACGACCGAAGCCACGCCACCTCCGGGCAAGACCCTGAGCCGCTCCGAGAAGAGGGCCGCCAAGCAAGCGAAGGACAAAAAGGACAAGGCGAAGAAGAAAGGGGTCGTGCAGCGCCACCTGGACCTGGGAGGCGACAAGACGACCAATCCCTCGCCCACCATGACCGACACCAAAAACTCCGTGACGGGAAACCCGGGCGCCCAGTAGCGCAATACCGACCTCCCTTGGCCAGGGAGGCGTCCAAACATGCGGGCGCGTATAATGCACCCCATGACTCGCGCCCTGCACCTCATTCGAGACGTTCGCCTCCCCGGCGAAGTGTCCGCGCGCGACTACCGCGTCGAAAACTGACCCCGTGGGCCACCCCCCGCCGGGTTCAAGGGGCGGGAAGGCTGGCAGGTAACCAAAGCTGAATTCCCGCCTCGTGTGAAACACGATGGCCAATACACGGCGCTTTGGAAAAGAACAAGAAAATGGCAACACTGCTTTCGAATCTTCATCCCCGCCGATGGTTCACCGGCCTGTGGCTGCGCCCGGACTTCCGCAAGCTCTGGGGCTCGCTCACCATCACGCATTTCGGCGGGCAGATCACGTTCCTGGCGCTGCCGCTGACCGCGGCCCTGGTGCTGAACGCATCACCCTTCGAAGTCGGCGTCCTCACGGCGCTGGAGGCCCTGCCCTATCCGCTCTTCGGCCTCTTTGCCGGGGTGCTGGTCGACCGCACGCGCAAGCTGCCGGTGATCATCTTCTCCGACGTGGGGCGCGGCCTGGCGCTGCTTTCGATCCCGATCTGCGCCTGGCTGGGCGTGTTGAACATGTACGTGTTGTATGTCGCAGGCTTCCTGGTGGGGTTGCTCTCGGTGATCGGCTGGCCCGCCTACCAGGTGCTGATGACCGAACGCGTGGGCCGCGACAACCTGGTGGAGGCAAACGCGAAGATCGGCGTGGCCGATTCCACCGCGCAACTGGTGGGGCCGGGGCTAGCGGGGGCGTTGATCCAGTGGCTGACCGCGCCGATTGCGATCCTGCTCGACGCGTTTTCGTTTTTTCTCTCGGCGTGGATCCTGCGCGGCATCCCCCCGCGCGAGAGCGACCGTCCCAAGGTGGTTGCGCGCTCCATCGGCGCCGAGATCCGTGAAGGCCTCGCGGTGATCTGGCACAACCCCACGCTGCGGGCACTGGTCTGGGCGATCGGCGCGTGGCAGGTGTTCCGGCACGCGTTCCTGGCGGTGGTGGTGCTTTTCGCCGCGCGCGAGCTCAACTTTTCGGCCGGCCACGTCGGTGCGCTTTTCATGGTGGCGGGGCTGGGATCGCTCGCCGCCGCGGGCGTCACGGCGATGCTTAACCGGCGCTTCGGCATGGGGCCGGTGATGCTGGCCGGCATCGGGGCGACGGGTGTGGCGTGGCTTGGGATGGGCTCGGCCGGGGGTTCCTACTGGCTCGCCTCGCTGAGCTTTGGCGGGGGGCTTTTCCTGCTTGACCTGGGAGCGATGATTTTTTTCATCAACTACCTCTCCCTGCGCCAGGCCGCCACCCCGGACCGGCTGCTGGGCCTGGTCACGGCGACAATGATTTGCCTGACGGTCTCCACGGCGCCGTTCGGCGGGCTGGCCGGCGGCTGGGTGGCGGAACACTACGGGCTGCGCGCTGCCATGCTGATGGTGGGCGCCGGGGCGCTGCTGCTCGCCCCGCTGGTCATGTGGTTTTCCCCGCTATCGAAGGTGCGGGAGCTGCCGACCCCACACGAACCGACCTTGACCCAGAGCGTGCCCGAGGAGATGGCCGGCAACTAGCCGCAGGACTACCGGTTGCAGTCGCGCAGCGCGTCTTCCACGGTGTTGTTGACCATGCCGCGTTCGCGCAGCTGCTGGTAACGGTAGTCGGACGAGGCCAGCTGCATTTCCGCATAGCGGCGATCCAGGCTGTCCGGGTTGGGCTTGCGCACGCCGGTGGCGCTGGCGGTGGTGATGGGGGCGACCTTGCAATCGACGGCGGCCACCTGGGTGTTTCCCGTGGTGGCGCATCCGGCAAGCAGGGCGAGGCTGGCGAGGGCGGCAAATACTTTCATGGTTGTCTCTCCTTGTGAGGACCAGCCCATCTTACGCGCGGGACCCCGTGCCGGTTGACCTGGTAACAATCTGAATCCATTGGGCCGTCCCGGGGCATCGAAGGTTCATCACCCCCACGGCGGCATTGTCCCGCCCCACCGGACCCCCGATAATGCTGGCCGCCCTGGCCCCTGGAGAAGTTCATGGAAATATCCGTAGCCCTGGTCGCGATCATGGGCATGCTGGTGAGCTTCGGCCTGCCGCTCGCGCTGGTCGCGCTCATCCTGAAGCACAAGCAACGCAAGCTGCGAATGGCCCACGAAACGATCAGCCGGCTGGCCGAAAAGGGGCTCCCGGTGCCCCCGGAACTGCTGGAGCCGAGGCGGCGATCCTCCGGGGCGATGCGTGGCGGGTTGGTGCTGGTCGCGCTTGGGATCGCGCTGGCGATTGTGCTGCGCGAAGTGGGGGCGCCGTGGTCCATCGGCTTGATACCCGGACTGATGGGCGGTGCGTTGATGCTCTCCTGGTACCTCGAAAGGCCCGCGCAGAGCTGATGCCTCCCCCCGCGGCGCCTTCGGACGTCGACCTGATCCTTGCGGTCCTGGAACGCGACGACCGGCGTGCCTTCGAGCAGCTGGTCGACCGCCACCAGTCCCAGGTCCGCACCGTGCTGCGCCGGCTCACGCGCGGCGACATGGCGCTGTCCGACGACCTGGCGCAGGAAACCTTCGTCCTGGCCTGGCGCAACCTGTCGCGATTCCGCTTCGAGGCCAAATTCTCCACCTGGCTGTATCGCATCGCTTTTAATGCCTGGCGCAGCGAGGCGCGCAAGAAGCGCGAAGTGCTGCTGGACATCGACCCCGACGAGGCTCCCCCGCCCGGCTCCGACATCGCGGTGGAAATGCCCGACGTCGCCTCGCGCATCGACCTGGAACGCGCCATGGCAACGCTGTCCGACGGCGAGCGCGCGGCCCTTGCCGCCTGCTACTACGCCGACCTTTCGCACGAGGAAGCCGCCGCCGCGCTGGGCGTGCCCCTTGGCACCGTGAAAACCCACATCCTGCGTGCCAAGGCCAAACTCAAGGTTCGCCTGACGGGAAAGGAAACCGCATGAACGACCTCAACCACCTGCTGCGCGAAGATGCGCGCCAACCCATCGCCGACAACGGCTTTTCCGCGCGGGTCATGACCGCCCTGCCCGCGCGCGCCGTGGCGAAGCGCAAATGGCTCACGCCGGCCCTGGTCTTCGGATCGGCGGCGCTGGGCAGCGTGCTGGCACTGGCCCTGGCCCCGGCCGGCACCTCGCTGATGCAGGGGTTCGCCGACCTCGTCCAGCTGCACCCCGGCACCCCCGCCGCGATCACCGCCCTCGGCATGGCAGTGGCATTGATGATTTCCGCGATCGTTTTCGCGGTCGAAACGGAATAGGAATAACCTTTGCTTCCTGAAAACAAGAAAGTACAACCACAACAGGGAGATCTGTGACCATGGGCTCATTCCGCAGGAAGGCCGTCGTCGCCGCGGTAACCGCCGCGCTTGCCGCTTCAACCACCCCCTACGCGCAAACCGCACCCCCGGGGGCCGGAACACAAATCCGGGAATCGATCACCGTCGTCGGATCGCGCCGGGCCAACGCATCGGCCACCGACACGCCGGTGCCGATCGACTTCCTGCCCCTCGCCAAGGAAGCCGAGCAAGGCGCGCATTTCGACCTCGCGCAGACGCTCCAGTACATCTCGCCGTCGTTCAACTCCACCCGCCAGACCGGCGCTGACGGCGCGGACCTGATCGATTCCGCCGCGCTGCGGGGCCTGGGGTCGGACCAGACGCTGGTGCTCGTGAACGGAAAGCGGCGCCACACCACGGCGCTCGTGAACCTCTTTGGTGCGCGCAACCGCGGCAATACCGGCACCGACCTCAATGCCATCCCGCTGATGGCGATCGAAAGCGTCCAGGTCCTGCGCGACGGCGCGGCGGCGCAATACGGCTCCGATGCCATCGCCGGCGTCATCAACATCGATCTGAAGAAGCGTCCCGGCTGCGAAGGGGTCGTGGGTTACGGCCAGTATTCCGTGGGCGACGGCAAGAACTCGATGGCGAGCGCCTATTGCGGCGTGAAGGTGGGCGAGCGCGGCGTGATCGGCATCACCGGCGAATACCTCGACCGCGGCCGTTCCAACCGCGCGGAGGAAGGCAACCCGCG
This sequence comes from Burkholderiales bacterium, assembly GCA_038203035.1. Taxonomy (GTDB): domain Bacteria; phylum Pseudomonadota; class Gammaproteobacteria; order Burkholderiales; family Usitatibacteraceae; genus Usitatibacter. Next base: position 2,773 of record JBBREI010000150.1, on the reverse strand, counting down.
CACCATCGGCGATACCAAGGCCAAAAACGGCACGCTCTACGTAAACGGCGACTTGCCCAACGCGATCGGTTCGCTGTACTTCACGCTCGGCGGCCAGAAGCGCGATGCGTCCTCCGGCGCCTTCGCGCGCGGAGGCATCGGCTCCGACGACATCCCCTCGCGCAATTCCGCCGCGATGTACCCCGATGGCTTCGTGCCCTTCATCGACGGGGACATCGACGACCACTACGCGATCCTGGGCCACAAGATGGTCCTGGGCGAATGGAACGTGGACCTGTCGCAGACCTACGGCTACAACAAGCTGCGCTACAACATCAACCACACGCTCAACGCCTCGATCGCGAATGCGGAGCTGCTCGCCGGGCGCCCGGCGCTGAGCCCCAGCCAGTTCGACGCGGGCGGCTTCTCCTTCGGCCAGCTCACCACCAACCTGGACTTGAGCCGCTACTTCGGTGGAAAGATGGGCACCAACGTGGCCTTCGGCGCGGAGTACCGGCGCGAGGAATACAAGATCTTCGCGGGCGAGGCCGGCTCCTACGTCGACGCGGATGGCCTGGCCGAGGGCACCGGCAACGCGGGCAGCCAGGGCTTTCCGGGCTTCCAGCCCGGCGATGCAACCAACCAGAACCGCCACAGCACGGCGCTCTACGTGGACCTGGAAACGGATGTCAGCGAAGCCTTCAAGGTGCAGGCGGCGCTGCGCTACGAGAAGTTCAGCGATTTCGGCGGCACTACCAACGGCAAGCTGGCCGCGAGTTACCGCGTCGGCAACGACCTGCTGTTCCGTGGTTCGACCAGCACCGGCTTTCGCGCGCCCTCGCTGCAGCAGGTCTACTTCTCGTCGACCTTCACGGACTTCATCAGCGGCGTGCCGCTCGACGTGGTGCTGGCCCCCAACGGCAGCACACTCGCCACCGCCGCGGGCATCCCGAAGCTCAAGGAAGAAAAGGCGAAGAACTTCACCGCGGGTTTCACGTGGACGCCTTCATCCGCGCTTGCGGTGACGGCGGACCTCTACAACATCGAAATCGACGACCGCATCGTGCTCTCGGGGCGTTTCGACGCCGACAACTATCCGGCGATCGCGAGCACGCTCGCGGCACTCGGCGTGGGCCAGGCGCAATTCTTCGTGAACTCGGTCAACACGCGCACCCGCGGCCTGGACCTCACGATCTCGCACAAGGGCAAGCTGGGCCAGTGCCCGCTGAACACCTTCCTGGCGTTCAATTACAGCAAGACCGAGGTCACCGCGATCAAGACCCCGCCGTCGCTGGCGGGCTTCGAAGACGTCCTGCTGTCCGAGCGCGAGCGCCTTTTCATCGAGCAGGGCGCCCCGCGCAGCAAGGCGGTGCTGGGCTTCGACTACACGGTAGGCAGGTTCGAGACCGGGCTGCGGATCATCTACTTCGGCACGCAGACCCTGGGCACCTTCTCCGGCACGGAAAATGGGGTGCCAAACGCGCGCTACGACGCCAAGGCCTCCGCCGACCTCGCGGTGACCTACGCGTTCGACAAGAACACCAAGCTCACCATCGGCGCGGCGAACATCTTCAACGTGAAGCCCACCACCCAGGACGCCAACGAGACCGACAACGGCTTCAAATACGACAGCGTGCAGTTCGGGTTGAACGGGACGTCGTTCTTCGCGAGGCTCTGGAAGAAGTTCTAGAAACAAAATCGGGGACGGACCCTACTTTCGAAGAAGGGTCCGTCCCCGATTTTCGGGGTTACTTGAGCAGGTGCTCGACCGCAGCCCGCTCTTCCGTCAATTCCTTCTGCGTCGCGGCAATTTTCGCCTTCGCGAAGTCGCCGTGCTCCAGACCCTTCACGATTTCGTATTTGCCGCCGGAAACGGTGACTGGGTAACCGAAGATCAGGCCCTCGGGGATGCCGTAGCTGCCGTCCGAGGGAATGCCCATCGAGACCCAGTCGGTGGTGCCGGCGACCCAGTCGCGAATGTGGTCGATGGCCGCATTGGCGGCGGAGGCTGCTGAAGAAAGCCCACGCGCCTCGATGATCGCGGCACCGCGCTTCTGCACCGTGGGGATGAACGTGCCTTCGAGCCAGGCCTGGTCGTTGATGAGCTTCGCGGCATTCTGGCCGTCGACCTCGGCGTGGAAGAGGTCAGGGTACTGGGTGGCCGAGTGGTTGCCCCAGATGCCCATCTTCTTCACCGCGGTGAGCGGCTTGCCGGTCTTCTGCGCCACCTGGGTGAGCGCGCGGTTATGATCGAGGCGCATCATCGCCGTGAACTGCGTGGGCTTGAGGCTTGGCGCGTTCTTCATCGCGATGAGCGCGTTGGTGTTGGCGGGATTGCCGACGACCAGCACCTTCACGTCGCGCGAGGCGACCTCGTTCAGCGCCTTGCCCTGCGGCACGAAGATGGCGCCGTTGGCTTCCAGCAGGTCCTTGCGCTCCATGCCCGGGCCGCGCGGGCGTGCCCCAACCAGCAGCGCCACGTCCACGTCCTTGAACGCGACCTTGGCGTCGGAGGCCGCAACCATCGACTGCAGTAGCGGGAAGGCGCAATCGTCGAGCTCCATCATCACGCCCTTGAGCCCCTTCTGGGCCTTCTCGTCGGGGATCTCGAGCAGCTGCAGGATGACTGGCTGGTCGCGGCCCAGCATCTCGCCGCTGGCGATCCTGAACAGCAGGCTGTAGCCGATCTGTCCGGCGGCGCCGGTCACGGAAACGAGTACGGGATTCTTCATCGCAAATTCTTGGGATCGTGACGGTAATAAGAAGGGAATTATAACCGGGGACAGACCTCGGT
>JBBREI010000149.1:0-9494 GCA_038203035.1 Burkholderiales bacterium | reverse complement strand
AGGTGCGTGGCGGAATGGTGGCGCACGGTGCGCGCGCGCTTTTCCATGTCGACCTGCGCGGCCACGATGTCGCCGACCGCAAGCTCGCCGGTCTTGACCAGGCCATGGTGGCCGAAGACATCGGGCTGGATCTTCTGCGTGTCCTGGACGTCGAACAGCGTTAGGCAGGTGCCGCCCTTGGTGAGTTCGCCGCGGTCGCCGACCTGGCCCCCCGATTCCGCGTAGAACGGCGTGTGGTCGAGCACCACGATGCCCTCTTCTCCCGCGGCCAGGCTTGCGACGGACGACCCGCCACGGTAGAGGGCCGCCACGCGGCCTTCCTCCGAAAGGGTTTCGTAGCCACGGAAAGTGGTCTTCGCGCCCTTGTAGTCGAGTTGGGCGCCGGCCTTGAACTTCGATGCAGAACGGGAGCGCTCCTGCTGTGCGGACATGGCGGCGTCGAAGGCCGGCATGTCGATTTCGAAGCCCCGCTCGCGGCCGATGTCGGCCGTGAGATCCACGGGGAAGCCGAATGTGTCGTAGAGCTTGAAGGCGGTTTCGCCATCGAGGCGCGTGGCGCTTTTCGCCAGCGCCGCCTCCAGGATGGCCATGCCGGTCTCCAGGGTTTCGGCGAAGCGTTCTTCTTCCTGCTTGAGCGTGGCGATGATGCGGACTTCCTCGCGCGCGAGCTCCGGGTAGGCATCACCCATCTCGTACGCCAGGTCGGGGACCAGCTTGAAGAAAAACGGCTTCTTCTGGTCGAGCTTGTAGCCGTGGCGCATGGCGCGGCGCGCGATGCGGCGCAGCACGTAACCGCGGCCTTCGTTGCTCGGGATCACCCCATCACAGACCATGAAGGCGCAGGCACGGATGTGGTCCGCGATCACTCGCAGGCTTGGCGAGGCGAGGTCCTTCGCGCCGGTTTCGCGTGCGGCGGCCTTGATCAGGCCCTGGAAGAGGTCGATCTCGTAGTTCGAGTGCACATGCTGCAGCACCGCGGTGAGCCGCTCCAGGCCCATGCCCGTGTCAACCGACGGCTTCGGCAACGGGTGCATCGTCCCGGCCTCGTCGCGGTTGAACTGCATGAAGACGAGGTTCCAGATTTCGATGTAGCGGTCGCCGTCGGCATCGGCCGAGCCCGGAGGGCCGCCGGCCACTTCCGGGCCATGGTCGTAGAAGATTTCCGAACACGGCCCGCACGGGCCGGTGTCGGCCATCTGCCAGAAGTTGTCGCTTTCGAATTTGCGCCCGCCCGGCTTGTCGCCGATGCGCACGCAGCGCTGCGCTGGCACGCCGATCTCTTTTGTCCAGATGTCGAACGCCTCGTCATCGGTGGCGTAGACCGTGGTCCAGAGCTTTTCCTTTGGCAGGCCGTATTCGACGGTGAGGAGTTCCCAGGCGTATTTGATCGCGTCGCGCTTGAAGTAGTCGCCGAAGCTGAAGTTGCCCAGCATCTCGAAAAACGTGTGGTGGCGCGCGGTGTAGCCGACGTTTTCAAGGTCGTTGTGTTTGCCGCCGGCTCGAACGCAGCGCTGGGCGGTGACGGCGCGGTTGTACGGGCGCTTTTCAAGGCCGAGGAAAACGTCCTTGAACTGGACCATTCCGGCGTTGGTGAAGAGCAGCGTGGGATCGTTGCCGGGCACCAGCGGGCTCGAGGCCACGGGCGAATGCCCCTTGGACGCGAAGTAGTCGACGAATTTCTTGCGGATCTCTTTGGTTTTCATGGCCTTGCGATGCGCCTCGCCGCCCGGCTCGTGTGGCCGTGGCAAACCATAAGGATACCAAAGGGACGGGCCTTCCCGGCTCGCGGGCGGGTGTTACTTCAGCTCGTAGTCGAAATCGTAGAAGTGTTTGCCTTCGGCAATGCGGATGGCCATGCGGCCCGCGAGGCCCGTGAGCTGCCCGGTGGCGGAATCGGGAACCACGGTGACAACCAGTTGGGGATCGCCGCGGTTCATGGTGCCGCTGTGCTGCAACACGAACCCCCCGCTGCGGCCGGCGAGCGAGCCCGTGAAGCGCTCCATGGCGACGTACCCTGCCGACCCCTTGGTTGCGGTCATCGCGGTGAGCATTTCGCCCTTGCTGCTGCCCTGCAACGGCCCATTGAACTGCTTGTCGAGCGACATGCGGCCGAGCGGGCCTCCTTCGCCCTTGTCTTCGGCCACGGGAACAATTTTCACTTCGAACTCTCCGGACGCACGATTGATGGCCATGGACGATTGGGATTTGGCGGGGAAGGAGGCGATCACCAGCGATACGGCAAGCGCGGCGAGCGAGAGGATGTTCTGGGAACGTGGGCTCATGAAGAATGGGTTCGCTTCAGGAATCGGAGGATGTCGTCGAGGGAAAAGCCGCGGCCCTGCAGGAAGCGGATGTGGCGTGCACGTTCGCGCTCGCCGGCCGCGGGCGCATCGAAACGGCTGGACCAGACCTTTTCGATGCTGCAGGCCCTTTCGGCGTCCGTGGCCTTGAATGCGGCATCGATGGTTTCCTGGGCCACGCCCTTGGAGCGCAACTGGTGAACGAGGCGCAGCGGGCCATAACGCCCCGAACGCGAGCGGATTGAAATCTCCGCGAAGCGCACATCGGAAAGCCAGCCACGGTTTGAGAGGTCATCGAGCAGCAGATCCAGGTCATCGCCCTCTCCTGCCCTGGGCTCGAGCTTGCGCTTGAGCTCTTCGCGCGAATGTTCCCGGCGTGCAAGAAAACGCATGGCCCGGGCACGAAGCGACGGCTCGGTCTTGCCGGACAGAAATGCCCAGGCCATGCGGGTAGGCTACCACGAAGAAAGGGTTAGTCCGCTTCGGCCGCGTCGGGGGCCTGCGGCATTCCACCCACGATGCCGATGGCTTCTCGGATCCTGGATTCGATTTCGTGGGCGATGGCGGGGTTTTCCTTGAGGAATTCGCGCGTGTTGTCCTTGCCCTGGCCGATTTTCTCGCCCTTGTAGGCGTACCAGGCGCCGGACTTTTCCACGATGCGGTGCAGGACGCCGAGTTCGATGATTTCGCCCTCGCGCGAGATGCCTTCGTTGTAGAGGATGTCGAATTCCGCGGCCTTGAACGGGGGCGCGACCTTGTTCTTGACGACTTTCACCCGCGTTTCGCTGCCGATCACTTCCTCGCCCTTCTTGATCGAGCCGATGCGGCGGATATCCAGGCGCACCGAGGCATAGAACTTGAGCGCGTTGCCGCCGGTGGTGGTTTCCGGGTTGCCGAACATCACGCCGATCTTCATGCGGATCTGGTTGATGAAGATGACGAGGGTGTTGGAACGTTTGATGTTGGCGGTGAGCTTGCGCAGCGCCTGGCTCATCAGGCGGGCCTGCAGGCCCATTTGCGGTTCGCCCATTTCGCCTTCGATTTCGGCCTTGGGGGTGAGGGCCGCGACCGAATCGACCACCACGCAGTCCACGGAGGCCGAGCGCACCAGCATGTCCGCGATTTCGAGCGCCTGTTCGCCGTTGTCGGGCTGGGACAGCAGCAGTTCCGAGGTGTCCACGCCGAGGCGCTGGGCGTATTGCGGATCGAGCGCGTGTTCCGCATCGATGAAGGCTGCGGTGCCGCCGAGCTTCTGGATGTTTGCGATCACCTGGAGGGTGAGCGTGGTTTTGCCGGAGGATTCCGGACCGTAGATTTCCACCACGCGCCCGCGCGGCAGGCCGCCGACGCCGAGCGCCATGTCCAGCCCCAGGGAGCCGGTGGAGACGACCTCGATGCCCTTGTCGACATCGGCATCGCCCATTTTCATGATCGAGCCCTTGCCGAACTGCTTTTCGATCTGGGAAAGGGCGGCCTGGAGGGCCTTGGCCTTGTTTTCATCCATCCTGGAGCCTTCGGCGGGAGGGTTGGAGATGACCTTGAGCATTTGAATTATCCCTTGGGTTGATTGTTGAAGATGTGCTCGAGACTAGAGGCTTCCAGGCTCATGGAATGAGCTACCGGCTGCGCCGGACCAGCCCTGCCATGACCCCGAAGATCTCCAGGCGCCCCTTCGGGCGGATGACCGGATAGGCCTTGTTGGCCGGCTTCAGCACGAAGGCGTCCTTCTCCCTCTCCAGGTACTTCACGGTGAATTCGTTATCAACGATCGCCACGACGATTTCGCCGACGTTGGCATTGGGTTGCTGCTCGACCACCAGCAGGTCGCCTTCCAGGATGCCGGCATCCACCATCGAATCCCCCTTCACCCTCACGAGCGAGGTGCGCGAGGGGATGCGGACCATGTAGTCGTCGATGGTGATGAGGTCGTAGCCATCCGAGACCGCGGGGTTGGGCAGGCCGGCCTGCACGGTGGAATCGGCCAGGCGGCGCTCGAAGAAGCGCGCGCCGGGCTTCAATTGCCGGTCCGGCGTCCAGTCGAGGAAGCCGGCCTCCTCGAAGCGCTTCACGCACTCCGCGACCCACGATTTGGCGGAAATGCCCCACAACGTGGCCAGCACCGAGTACGACGGGATGACCTTGTGATCGGCGTAGTAGTCCTGGAGCTTCTCTAGGTACGCCGGGTCGACTTGAGGCGCTGGCTTCTTCAACTTCAGGCAGCCGATGCCGTGCGCACGACTTCAAGCCCTTGCCATGTCCTTCTTCCCGCCTCCTGCCATGAGGCGTTATGAAACTCGACCCGAATCGTATATGACGTCATGTTGGACTCCGAGGGGAAAGAACGATTGTTCGGTACGTTACAGAACGAGCGTTCTGGCGTCAAGCCCCTTATGAAGGAGCTTGGGGCGTCGCCCATACGAGACGCCAAGTAATATAAAGTTGACTATTAATCGGTATTTGATAAAGTTTATGTTATGCCAAAATCTCGCAAGGTTTCCTCCTCCCTTCCTCCCGTAGCCGTAGCTGCCTTGACCAAGTTGGGCAAGGACATCGGCACAGCCCGAATTCGACGGAAGGAATCCCAAAGACAATGGGCCGGCCGAATTGGAATCTCACTTCCAACGATGATTCGATTGGAGAGAGGGGATGCGAGTGTGAGCATGGGGGCGTACACAAGCGCCCTTTGGCTCATGGGCCGCGCTCAAGCCTTGAGCGAACTTGCGGACCCAAAATTCGATTTGGGTGCCTTGGAATTGGACGTCCGAAAGGCAATGAAACGAAGAGCCGTACGAGACGCTCATTCGATAGACAAGCTCTTACGAGCGCCTGACAAGACCAAATCGTGAACGCCTACGCACTTACCGACGAGCTCTACCTTTGGTGGCTCGGAAAGCCGGCTGAAGCTGCCATTGTCGGAGTAATACGATTGGCCAATGCCGGGCGTGCTGTTTCACTGCAGTATTCGCCCAATTGGCTTGAGCATGGTTTCGCATTGAGCGAAGACCTGCCGCTTATCGACCAAGAGCACCTTCCCGCCGAAAAGGACACTGCCGCCGGAGCGATCGACGACGCACGGCCTGATCGATGGGGCGAAAGAGTCATCAGACTTCTCGACAAGCCACCACGCCTCTCCCTGCTCGAATACCTTTATTTCGCCGGCGACGACCGATTTGGGGCACTCGGCGTATCAACCTCTGGCGACCAGTACCTTCCGCGAAGATCTGGGCCCTTGCCTCGCTTAGGAGATGTAAACGAGATTCAGGAGCTTGTTCGGAAAGTCAAAGCCAACGAAGAGCTGCCCGAACACACTCGTCGGCTACTAGCGCCTGGCGTGACGATGGGCGGACTTCGCCCGAAGGGGCTAATTGAAATTGACGGGGAGCAGTGGGTCGTGAAGTTTCGCGACGAAGATCCGTGGGATACGCCTCTGATCGAGCATGCGTGCATGACGCTCGCAAAAAAGGCCGCCATAACAGTCTCACTAACGAAAGCAGTATCTCTCCGGGAAGGACATGCAATAGCCATCAAGAGATTCGATCGACAATCAAACCACCGAATTCATGCGCAATCGGCGAGAGTTGCTCTTCGAGCTGAAGGCAGCGAGATGGGGTATCCGGAACTGGCGCAACTTCTTCGTCGCCGAGCGCCTACCTCGAACGGATCCGCTCAGTCGCAAATGAAGGAGCTCTTTAAGCGAATGATTTTCAACATCTTGATGGACAACACTGATGACCATGAACGTAACCATGTTCTTCTCATGGATGATGCCCAACACCTAAGCCTTTCACCGGCTTTCGATGTTCTGCCCACTGGGCAGTCCTTGGGTTACCAGCAAATGCGGGTTGGAAAGGACCGAAATGATTCAACTGTGACAAATGCGCTATCACAGGCCACTCTTTTCGGGCTGACGCCCAAAGAAGCCCAGGACGCAGCCAGGCAGGTGGCGGCCGTCTGTTCCAAGTGGCAGGACCATTTCACCGCTTGCAACGTTACCCCACGGGACATCGACCTGCTGACACCCCATATCGATCGGCAATTCCTGAAAGATCAGCGCACCGCGTTGGCAGTCTAGCCAAGGCGCCGATCAGCGTTGACCACCAAGCAGGTCGATCAGCCCCTGGATCGCGATGGCCACGGCCTGGGTCCGGATCTCCATCCGCGTGCCCCCGAAGCGAAACGCCCGGGTCTGGATGATTCCGCCGCGCGACCCCCACGCGAACCACACCAGGCCCACGGGCTTGGCCCGGCTGCCCCCGGTCGGGCCCGCGATGCCGGTGACGGAGACGCTCAGCTCCGAGGGGCTGCGCTCGAGCACGCCCGCGGCCATCTCGCGCGCCACCTCCTCGCTCACCGCGCCGTGGCGCGCCAGAGTGCGCGCCGAGACCCCGAGCAGCTCGCGCTTCGCGCCGTTGGAATAGGTCACGAACCCGCGGTCGAACCACTTGGCGCTGCCGGAGATGCGGGTGATCGCCGTGGCCACCCCGCCGCCGGTGCACGATTCGGCGGTCGCCACGGAAATTCGCCGGCGCTTGCAGGCGCGGCCCAGCTTTCGCGCGAGCCTGGTGATGTCGTCTTCGGTCATTGCTGTTCGCCCTCGCGGCCGCGGTACCAGTAGACGTAGCGTTCCTCGAAGCCGAAATCGCGATAGAGGCGCCGCGCCGGCTCGTTGTCGCCCTGCACCTGCAGATAGGCGTGGCGGGCGCCGAGTTCCCGGGCGGCCGCGAGCAGGCCCGCCACCAGGGCGCGCGCGTGTCCCTGCCGCCGCTGCCGGGTGTCGGTGACGATGTCGAAGAGGCCCGCGCAATCGTCCTCGACAATCGCCAGGCCGGTGGCGACGATGGCCCCGCCCCTCACGATCGCCAATGGAACGCGCCGCAGCGGCATGCCCGAAAGCCGCGCGAGGTGGGATGCCCGGTCCCCCGCCGGCGAGCCGCGCAGATCCCCCACGGCCTCGACCCAGGCGCCCAGCTCCATGGGCTGCGCCCCGGAAGGTGGCAACGCGCCAATCGCCACGCATTCAACCGCGGTCTCGTCGAAGCGGGCGTAGCCGCGGCTTTCCAGCTGCCGGTCGAGGTCCGCCGGCGACACAAAGGGCGTGAGGCGGAAAAGCGCCGGGACGCCGGCCGCGGCGTAGAGTTTTTCGCAGTAGGCGATTTTTTCATCCAGCGGGCGCGTGGACGGATACACCGCGTTCACGGAGCGCGCGCGCTTGGACTTGCCGGGGGCCAGGCGCAGCAGCCAGCCGTCGTAGAGCAGCTGGCCCGGCGGCGCGGACGAATTGAGGCTCAGCTCCTCGAGCCGCCGCGCGTCGGGCGCCGTCATGGCCTCAGGCGCTTGCCCGAGGCGGTGTCGAAGAAGTAGAGCTTGCCGCGACGCGTGGAGAACACCATCGCATCGCCGGGCGCCGGCGTCATGTGGCCGTCCACTCGTGCGATCAGCATGCCCTCTCCGATACGCCCGTGCAGGAGCGAATCGGCGCCCAGGGCCTCGATCGTATCGACGGTGAAGCGGAAGACGGGACCTTCGGACTCGCCGGCCACCAGGTGCTCGGGCCTCACGCCCACCGTGACCGCGTCCTTCGCGCCCGCGCGCAGCCCGGCCGGGATCTCGATCGAGATGCCGCTACCCACGTCGATGCGCTCGCCCACGCGCTTGCCGGGCAGGAAGTTCATCGCGGGCGAGCCGATGAAGCCGGCCACGAAGAGGCTCGCCGGATCGTCGTACACGTCGATCGGCCGCCCGATCTGCTCGGCCACTCCCAGGTTCATGACGATCATGCGGTCGGCGAGCGTCATCGCCTCGACCTGGTCGTGGGTCACGAAGATGCTCGTGGTCTTGAGTTCGCGGTGCAGCTTCTGGATCTCGAGGCGCATCTGCACGCGCAGCTTGGCGTCGAGGTTGGAGAGCGGCTCGTCGAAGAGGAACGCGGCCGGCTCGCGGACGATCGCGCGGCCCATCGCCACCCTCTGGCGCTGCCCGCCCGAAAGCGCGCGCGGCTTCCTGTCGAGGAAGGGGCCCAGCTCGAGGATCTTCGCCGCGCGCTGCACGCGCTCGTCGATCTCCGCCTTGGGCATGCGCCGGATGCGCAGGCCATAGGACATGTTCTCGTACACGCTCATGTGGGGATAGAGCGCGTAGTTCTGGAACACCATGGCGATGTTGCGGTCCTTCGGCTCGACGTTGTTCACCACCCTGCCGGCGATCGTGACCTCGCCCTCGGTGATCGTCTCCAGGCCCGCGATCATGCGCAGCAGCGTCGACTTGCCGCAGCCCGAGGGCCCGACGATCACGATGAACTCGCCGTCGGCAATGTCGACGGTCACGCCGTGTATCACCTGCAACTTGACGTAGCTCTTCTTGACGGCCCTCAGCGAGATTTCAGCCATTCTATTTCTCGGTCTCCACAAGGCCCTTCACGAACCATTTCTGCATGAAGATGACCACCAGCGCCGGCGGCAGCAAGGCGAGCATCGCCGTGGCCATGATGAGGTTCCATTCGTTCGAGGCGTCGCCGCCGGCGATCATGCGCTTGATGCCGATCACGACCGTGTACATCGACTCCTGGCTGGTGATGAGCAACGGCCAGAGATACTCGTTCCAGCCGACGATGAAGAGGATCACGAAGAGCGCCGCCATGCTGGTCTTCGAAAGCGGCAGCACCACGTCCCAGAAGAAGCGCAGCGGCCCCGCCCCGTCCATGCGCGCCGCCTCGGCCAGCTCGTCGGGAATGGTGAGGAAGAACTGCCGGAAGAGGAAGGTCGCCGTGGCCGAGGCGATGACCGGAAGGATGAGGCCCGCGTACGAATCGAGCAGGTTGAGGTCGGCAGCCACCTTGAACGTGGGGATGATGCGCACCTCGATCGGCAGCATCAGGGTGACGAAGATCATCCAGAAGAAGAAATTGCGCAGCGGGAAGCGGAAGTAGACGATCGCGAACGCCGACAGGATCGAGATCACGATCTTGCCGATGGCAATCACCAGTGCGCTGACAAGACTGTTCAGCATCATTCGCCCTACTGCGGCGGTTGCCTCGCCGGCACCATGGGTGAGCACCGCCGTATAGTTTTCGATGAGATGCCGCCCCGGCAGCAGTGACATGGGTGCGGCAAGCACCTCGTCGGCGGTCTGGGTCGAGGCCACGAGTGTCACGTACACGGGGAAGGCGACGACGGCGACGCCGATCACCAGCACGGC
>JBBREI010000148.1:0-9596 GCA_038203035.1 Burkholderiales bacterium | reverse complement strand
TCGCCAAGGCGCTGCGCGACCCCGCGGTCGAGGAAAAGCTCACCCAGCAGGGCGTGATCCTGCAATTGTCCACGCCGGAGGTCTACGGCAAGTGGCTGGAGCGCGAATTCACCCGCTGGGCCAAGGTGATCAAGACGAACAAGATCAAGCCGGAGTAGAGTCTCGCGGATGGAAAATGTTGCGCGTCTGCGCCAGTTCGTGCAGTCCTTCACCCGGCTGGTCGACCAGCAGCCGCAGGAGGAGCGCGTCTTCAAGGAAGGCCAGGCGCTGCTGGCCGACCTGATTGCCCACGACGACTGGCTGCCCGATCGGTTTGCCGCCGCCGATCCGGATCGCTACCAGCAGTTCCTGCTCCATTGCGATCCGCGCGAGCGCTTCTCGGTGGCGAGCTTCGTCTGGGGGCCGGGCCAGAAGACGCCGGTCCACGACCACACGGTGTGGGGCATGGTGGGCGTGATGCGCGGGGCGGAAGTGTGCGAGGAATTCAACACCGAAGGCACGAAGCTCGTGGCCTGCGGCACGCACCGCCTGGAGCCGGGCGCGGTCGACCTGGTGTCGCCGCGCATCGGCGACATCCACCGCGTCTCCAATGCCCTCGCCGACCGGCCGTCCGTGAGCATCCACGTGTATGGCGCCAACATCGGCGCGGTGAAGCGCCACGTGTTCGGGCCGGGAGGCGAGGCGAAGGATTTCGTCTCGGGCTACTCGAGCGACGTGCTGCCGAATCTCTGGGATCGCTCGGCCGCCTAGGGTTCTCACTGAGCATCAGGACGCGCTCGCCGCTTGCGTGAAACGCGCGGATCGCTGCGGCAAGCCCGCACGCAGGTAGCTCACGATGGAAATCAGAGAGATCGCATGGCGGTCGACGATTGCATTCGGCTAGCATAAGGCCCATGGCGCATCGGGAACCGCAACCGGAATCGTTCGACTATATCGTCGTGGGCGCGGGCTCCGCGGGCTGCGTGCTCGCGAACCGTCTCAGCGAAGATGGCCGGCACCGCGTGCTCCTGCTCGAGGCGGGTCCGGCGGACCGTTATCCGTGGATCCACATCCCGATCGGCTACGGCAAGACGATGTTCCACCCGCGCTACAACTGGGGCTTCCACACCGAGCCGGACCCCAACATGCACGGGCGCAAGCTCTACTGGCCGCGCGGGCGCTGCCTCGGCGGCTCGAGCTCGATCAACGGCCTCATCTATGTGCGCGGCCAGCCGGAGGACTACGATCGCTGGGCCGCGCTCGGCAACGAAGGCTGGGGCTGGCGCGACGTGCTGCCGCATTTCATCCGTTCCGAGCACAACAGCCGTGGCGCAAGCGAATTCCACGGCGGCGACGGGCCGCAGTGGTGCTCGGACATCGGCGTGCGCCACGAGCTCATGGAAGCGATCATCGCCGGGGGGCAGGAGCTGGGCGTGTCGCGCACCGACGATTTCAACGCCGGACGCCAGGAGGGGGTCGGCTACTACCAGCTCTTCACGCGGCACGGCTGGCGGTGCAGCTCCGCGGTGGGCTACCTGCGCCCGGCGCGCGGGCGCCCGAACCTCGTGGTGCGCACCGACTCGCATGCCACGCGCATCCTGTTCGAAGGCACGCGCGCCTCCGGCATCGAATATCGCCACGGGGGGGGCATCCGGCGCGTGCTCGCGAAGCGTGAAGTGGTGCTCTCGGCCGGCGCGTTGCAGAGCCCGCAGCTGCTGATGCTCTCCGGCGTCGGGCCGGCCGAGGCGCTGCAGCGCATGTCGATCCCCGTCGTCGCCAACCTCCCCGGCGTGGGCGAGAACCTGCAGGACCACCTGCAGGTCCGGCTCATCTTCCGCGTGGCCAAGCCGATCACCACGAACGACGAGCTGAATTCGCTTGCGGGCAGGGTGCGGATCGGGCTGCAATGGCTGCTGTCGCGCAAGGGCCCGCTCGCCGTGGGCATCAACCAGGGTGGGCTCTTCACGCGCGTGCTGCCGGAATCCAGCTCGCCCGACATCCAGTTCCACTTCGCGACGCTGTCGGCCGATGTGGCCGGCGGCTCGCCCCACCCGTGGTCGGGATGCACCTTTTCGGTGTGCCAGCTGCGGCCGGAGTCACGCGGGCGCGTGAGCCTCGTGTCGACCGACCCGATGGCCGCGCCGGCGATGCAGCCCAACTACCTCTCGACCGATCTCGATCGTCGCTGCGCGGTCGAAGCGCTCAAGTTCGCGCGCCGCCTCGCCACGACGCGCGCGCTGTCGCCTTACCTCATCGCCGAGCACCGGCCCGGGCCCGGCGTGCGCACCGACCACGAACTGCTGGAATTCGCGCGCGAATACGGGCAGACGATCTTCCACCCGTCGGGCACCTGCAAGATGGGCAGCGGCGCCGACGCCGTGGTGGATGCGCAGCTGCGCGTGCGGGGAGTCGACGGATTGCGGGTCGCCGACTGCTCGATCATGCCGACGCTGGTGTCCGGCAATACCCACGCGCCCGTCGTGATGATCGGCGAAAAGGCCGCCGCGGCGATCCTGGCTATCTAGCGGTCGCCGCGAGCCCGTCGCGCACCGAGGCGCGGGAAGCCTCGCCTTCCAGCGCCGCGCCATCCACCACGAAGGCATCCTCGGCACGAGCGCCCAGCGTGGTCACGCGCGCATCGATGATGTTGAGCTCGTGCTTGAGCAGCACGCGCGCGATGGAAGAGAGCAGCCCTGCCCGGTCCGCGCAGCTCACCGACACGAGCCAGCGCCCGGGGCGCCGGTCGGGCACGATCGTCACCTGCGGCTCGATCGGGAAGTGCTTGACCCAGCGCGACACGCGTCCCACGGGCGTGGCTTCGAGCGGCGCCGCGGCGGCGATGCGCTCGGCGAGCTGGGACTCGATGTTCTGGATCAGCGCGCGGTAGTGCTCGCCCGCGCGCGTGCGCGAGAGGATCTGGAACGTGTCGAGCGCGAAGCCATGCCGCGTGGTGTAGATCTTCGCCGCCGCGACGTCGAACTGCATGCGCTCGAAGAACCCGGTGATGCGCGCGAAGAGGCCGGGCTGGTCGGGGGCGTAGACCATGACCTGCAGGCCCTCGCCCACGGGGGAAAGGCGCGCGCGCACGATCGGCTTCTCCGGCGTCACCCGCATCCACAACGTGCGGGTGTGCCACCCGATCTCGTTGGCCTCGAAGCGCTGGAAGTATTTGTCGTCGAGGGTGTCCCAGAACAGCTCGTGGCGGCCGGGCTCGGGCACGTATTGGCGGAAGATGCGCAGCGCTTCTTCCTTCTTGCCCGCGATCCACGGAGCCGCGTAGTCGGTCTCGCCGCGCAGCAGCCGGCGCGTGCGCCGGAACAGGTCCTCGAGCAGCTTGCCCTTCCAGGCGTTCCAGACGGCGGGGCTGGTGCCGCGGATGTCGGCCACCGTGAGGATGTACATGGCGGCCAGGCTGCGCTCGTCGCGCACCAGCGTCGCGAAGGCTGAAATCACCTCGGGATCGCTCAGGTCCTGCTTCTGCGCGGCGGACGACATCGTGAGGTGCTGTTCCACCAGCCAGACCACGAGTTCCGCATCGGCCTTCGCCAGCCCGTGCGCGCGGCAGAAGCGTTGCGCATCGGCCATGCCGAGGTGCGAGTGGTCGCCGCCGCGTCCCTTCGCGATGTCGTGGAACAACGCGGCGATGTAGAGGACCTCGGGGCGGTCGAACTCCTGCATCAGCTGCGACAGGAACGGGTACTCGTGGTTGAAGCGCGGGATGCGGAAGCGGCGCAGGTTGCGGATCACCATCAGGATGTGTTCGTCCACGGTGTAGACGTGGAAGAGGTCGTGCTGCATCTGGCCGACGATGCGCCCGAACGCCGGCAGGTACTTGCCGAGCACGCCGTAGCGGCTCATGCGCCGCAGCGTCCACGTGAGGCGCTCGGAGCGCATGATCTCCATGAATCGGCGGCGGTTGTGCGGGCTCGCGCGGAAGCTGCTGCCCAGGCGCGGCAACGCGCGCGAGAGCGCACGCAGCGTGACCGGGCCCAGGCCCAGCAGCTCCGGGTGGTCCTGCAGGCGGCGGAACGCCTCCAGCACCATGCCCGGGCGGCGCTCGAGGAGGTCGGCCTCGCGGATTTCCAGCGTGTGGTTCTCGGCCTGGAACTCGTCGTCGATCTTGCGCGTCTTGCGCGCGGAGCGCGGGGCGACGGCGTCGAAGATGTTGGCCAGCAGGATCTGGTTGAAGCGCCAGATCGCCTTGGCCGCGAGGTAGTAGCGGCGCATCAGTTCGTCGGATGAGGCGGTGCCCTTCTTGCCCTTGAGCTTGAGGCTGTGCGCGATCTCGATCTGGTGGTCGAACACCAGGCGGTCCTCGCGCCGCCCGGCGAGGTAATGCAGGCGGATGCGCAGGTCCTGCAGCACACGCTCGTTGGTGTTGATGGCCGCGGCTTCCGCGGCGGTGATGAGGTCGCGATCGGCCATCGCCTTCCACGAGGTGCCGAGCCCCGCCGCGCGCCCAAGCCAGATCACCATCTGCAGGTCGCGCAGCCCCCCGGGGCTTTCCTTGATGTTGGGCTCGAGGTTGTAGGCCGCTTCCTGGAAGCGTTCGTGGCGGCGCTTCTGCTCCTGGAATTTCGCCACCACGAAGGCGTGCACGTCGCGGCGTTCGCGCAGGCGCGCGTCGAGCTCCAGCAGCACCGCCGGGTTGCCCGCGATGAGGCGCGCCTCGAGCAGGCTGGTGTCGACGGTCACGTCCTTGACCGCTTCCTCGACGCACTCGCTCACGGTGCGCACGCTGTGGCCGGGTTCTATCCCGACATCCCACAACGCGTGGATGAAATCCTCCACCGCGGCGTCGGCCCTGCGGCCGTCGGGCAGCAGCACCAGGACGTCGACGTCGGAATGCGGGAAGAGGGCGCCACGGCCGTAGCCGCCGACCGCAACCAGCGCGATGTCCGTATCCTCGACACTGCGCGCCCACAACGAGCGCAGCACGGTGTCGACCACATCCGCGTTGCGGATGAGGTTTTCCTGCGGGTCGGGATGCCTGAAATATTCGCGGCAAAGCGCATCGCGCCGCGCCTTCAGCCAGACGCGTTCCTGCCCGAGGGGCAGCGCGGTTGCGGATGCGGCTTGCGCGGGCGCTGCGATGCCTGTTTCCGTCATCTCGTCATTCTGCATCATCGGGCCGCGCCCTCCAGGATCGCGGCGAAGGCGCGCGCGAAGCGCGCCCCATCGGTCAACGCGCCGGACGCGATCGAGCCGCGCCGTTGCGCCCGCGCGCGATCGAGCGCCGGCACATCGGCCGCGAAAGCCGCCGCGCGGCGCACGAAATCCGCGCCATCGGCGGCCACCCATTCGTCCATGCCCGCCGCGCGCAACAGCGACGCGCTCTGGCGGCTGATCATCGCGCCGCCAAGCAGCGCCAGCACCGGCACGCCCATCCACAACGCCTCGCAGGTGGTCAACCCGCCGTTGTAGGGGAAGGTGTCGAGGGCGATGTCCATGTCCGCGTATTCGGCAAGCATCGCGGCGTGTGGTGACGGGCCTCGAAGGTCGACGCGATCGCGCGTGATGCCGTGATCGAGCAGCGCCTGCATGAAGTTTTCCCGCGTGACGGCATCGGCGAGCGCGTTGTTCTTCACCAGCAGGCGCGAGCCTGGCGTCGCGCGCAGCACGCGCGCCCACACGGCGATCACCGGCGCCGGCATCTTGGAAAGGCGGTTGAAGCTGCCGAAGGTGACGAAGCCGTTTTTGGCGGCGGGACTGGAAGCCACCGCGGGAGCGTGGTCCGGGGCCTCGAAGCAGAAGCGGCAGGGATCGATGTTCACCACGCGCTCGGTGAATCGCTGCGCCGTATCCGCGGGCGTCGCCACGGCGTCGCCCACGATGAAGTCGACATTCTCGAGGCCGGTGGTATCGAAGTAATCCAGCCATTCGACGATCGCGCGTGCCGGCTTGCGTGCGACGGCCAGCGGCCGGCCCCCCGGCGTGTGGCCCGCGAGGTCGACCAGTACGTCGATGGAGTCTGCCGCGATGCGTCGCGCGAGGGTGGCATCGTCGTCGTGCGCGGCATGGCGCCAATTTCCGATCGCGCCGGCCAGGCGCGCCTCGATGCCTTGCCCCGGGCCGACGTTGTAGGCGAAGAGTTCGTGGCGAGCTGGATCGAGGTGCTTCGCCAGCGGCGCGAGGAATGCCGCCGTGGGGCCGGGCGTGAAGGCGGGAGAAAGGAAACCCACGCGCAGGCGGGGCGATGGAGCGCGCGACGGCAAGACCATCGGAGCGATGCCGGACGCGTGACGCCGTGCCCAATCGAGATGGGCGTCGAACATGACCTGCGCATCGACATCGGGATCGTAGTGCAGCGTCACCAGCAGGTTGCTTTCCACCTGGTGGTAGGCTGGATCGGCACGCAGCGCCTGGCGATACGCGTGGCGCGCGGGCTCCAGCTGCGCGATATTTGCGAGCGCGTTGCCGAGGTCGTTCCACGCGTCGGCATTGGCGGGGTCGAGCGCGACCGAACGTTGCAGCATCTCGATCGAAATCGCGAGCGGCATGCGGCGCGCCAGCCGGAAAAGCGTGCGGGCTTCGCCGAGAGGGGAGTTGGGCGACTGCGCGAGCGCCGATCGAACCTGCGCCTCGGCTTGCTGGTCCTGCCCCGAATCGAGCAGCACGTTGGCGTAAAGCAGCCGCGCACCCGGGGGCTGCGAGGGTTGCAGCCGGAATGCCTTCTCGAGTTGCGCGAGCGCGCGCGGAAAATCCGACTGCTCCGCGCGCAACGCGCCCAGCATCAGCGCCGCTTCGGCAACGTCGTGGCGGGACAGCAGCGATTCGAGGAGGAGGGCGGCGCCGTCGAGGTCACGGGCGCGCATGCATTCGCGCGCCTGCGCGAGCGCCGCTTGCGGGGAAGCCTCGGTATTCATCGGCACGCGCCGCCCCGGGCCCTCAGGCCGGGATGCGCGAGCCTTCGGTGGCGAACGCGGGCGGCGCAGGCGTGTCGGCCGAGACGGTCAGCACTTCGTAGCCGTTGGCTGCGACCAGCACGGTGTGCTCCCATTGCGCGGAGAGCGAATGGTCCGCGGTCACGATGGTCCAGCCGTCGTTCATCTGGCGGATGTCGCGCTTGCCCCCGTTGATCATCGGCTCGATGGTGAAGATCATGCCTTCCACCAGGCGGATGCCCTGCCCGGGGCGGCCGTAATGGAGGATCTGGGGCTCCTCGTGGAAGCGCTTGCCGATGCCGTGGCCGCAGAATTCGCGCACCACGCTGAACCCGTGTGATTCCGCATGGCGCTGGATGGCGAAGCCGATGTCGCCGAGCGTGACGCCGGGGCGCACCATCGATATGCCCATCCACATGCATTCGTACGTGGCCTCGCAGAGCCGGCGCGCCAGGACCGACGGTTCGGCCACGTAGAACATGCGGCTGGTATCGCCGTGCCAGCCGTCCTTGATCACGGTGATGTCGATGTTCACGATGTCGCCGGCGCGCAGCACCTTTTCACCGGGCACGCCGTGGCAGACCTGGTGGTTGACCGAGGTGCAGATCGACTTCGGGTACGGGCGATGGCCGGCGGGGGCGTAGTTGAGCGGCGCCGGGACGGTTTTCTGCACCTCGACCATGTAGTCGTGGCAGAGCTTGTCGAGCTGGCCGGTGGTCACGCCGGGTTTCACGTGCGGGGTGATGAAATCCAGCACCTCGGAGGCCAGGCGGCCGGCCACGCGCATGCTCTCGACCTCCGGGGCGGTCTTGAGGTGGATGCCGGGGCTGCTGGGTCTTGCTTCCATGGCGTGATTATAGCTTCAGGCGCGCGCGCCATCATCGGGTTCCCCAGGACCGGGGCGCATGAAGCGATTGAATGGAAGGGCCTTTTTGCGTTATACTCGTGAGCTATCCAGGAACCCATTCCGGCACCTGGAAATCCGCACCCCGGGCACTTTAAGGTCCTGAATCCACTACGGAAACAGGTCGCACCGGGGGAGGCCCAACCTTAAGGAGCTGTGCCAGATGTCCGTTACCATGCGCCAGATGCTGGAGGCCGGCGTGCACTTCGGCCACCAGACCCGTTACTGGAACCCCAAGATGTCTCCGTACATCTTCGGCGCCCGCAACAAGATCCACATCATCAACCTCGAGAAGTCCCTCCCGATGTACCAGGAGGCGCTCAGGTACGTGCGCCAGCTCACCGCCAACAAGGGGCAGATCCTCTTCGTCGGCACCAAGCGCCAGGCGCGCGAAATCGTCAAGGAAGAGGCCCAGCGTGCCGGCGCCCCCTATGTCGATTACCGCTGGCTCGGCGGCATGCTCACCAACTTCAAGACGGTGAAGGGCTCGATCAAGCGCCTGAAGGACATGGACGCGATGGTCGCCGACGGCTCCATGGAGCGCCTGTCGAAGAAGGAACAGCTCATGAACAGCCGCGAGCGCGACAAGCTCGAGCGTTCGCTCGGCGGCATCAAGGACATGGGTGGCGTGCCCGATGCGCTTTTCATCATCGACGTGGGTTTCCACAAGATCGCGGTCACCGAAGCCAAGACGCTGGGCATCCCCATCGTCGGCGTCGTGGATTCCAACAACTCGCTGGACGGCATCGACTACGTGATCCCGGGCAACGATGACTCGACGCGCGCCATCCGCCTCTACGCCCGTGGCGTGGCCGATGCGATCCTCGAGGGCCGCAGCCAGGTGATCAACGAGATGGTGGCCCAGCCGACGACCGAAGACTTCGTCGAGGTCGAGGAAGCCCCGAAGCAGTAACGCCCCCCGATTTTCGAGGGTCGTGAAGAAAAAGGGGCTTGTCGCCCCTTTTTTGTAACTGATAAACGCTCAAGGAATGGTTATGGCTGAAATCACCGCGGCAATGGTCAAGGAACTGCGCAGTCTCACCGGGCTCGGCATGATGGAATGCAAGAAGGCGCTCGAAGAAGCGGGCGGCGACATCAAGAAGGCCGAAGAGCTGCTGCGCATCAAGAGTGGCGCCAAGGCGTCGAAGGCTGCCGGGCGCGTTGCCGCCGACGGCGTCATCGGCACCTACCTTTCCGCCGACAAGAAGCTGGGCGCGCTGGTGGAAGTGAACGCCGAGACCGATTTCGTCGCCAAGAACCCGGATTTCATCGCGTTCGCCGAAGGGGTCGCCAAGCTGGTTGCCGACAGGAACCCGGCCGATGTCGAAGCGCTCTCGAGCCTCGATCTCGGTGGCGAGACCGTCGAATCCGCGCGCCAGAAGCTGGTGCAGAAGATCGGCGAGAACATCACCGTGCGCCGCTTTGCGCGGGTGCAAGGCACCAGCACGGTTGTGCCCTACGTGCACCCGGGCGCGAAGATCGCGGTGCTGGTCGACCTCGAGGGCGAGGAAGAAGCCGCCAAGGACGTGGCGATGCACATTGCCTTCGCCAAGCCCAGGTACATGACGAAGGACCAGTACCCGGCCGATGCCGTTGCCGCGGAACGCAGGATTCTCGAGGCGCGCGCTGCCGAATCCGGCAAGCCGCCGGAGATCGTCGCCAAGATGGTGGATGGCGGCATCAACAAGTTCCTCGCGGAAAACACCCTCATGGGCCAGCCGTTCGTGAAGGACGACAAGCAGACGGTCGAGAAGATGCTCGCCGGTCGCAAGTCGAAGCTCAACGGCTACAAGTTCCTGGTGGTGGGCGAAGGCATCGAGAAGAAGCCC
>JBBREI010000147.1:0-9657 GCA_038203035.1 Burkholderiales bacterium | reverse complement strand
CTGCGCTGGTGGGCCAATTGCTGGCACAGCACAAGCCCCGGGCGGTGGTGAATTTCGCAGCCGAGTCGCACGTGGACCGTTCCATCCTCGGGCCGGGCGAGTTCATCCAGACCAATCTCGTGGGCACCTTCAACTTGCTGGAGTCGGTGCGCGCTTATTGGGGTGCGCAAGACAGCACCGCCAAGGCGGCGTTTCGCTTGCTGCACGTCTCCACCGACGAGGTCTACGGCACGCTGTCCGAAAGCGATCCCGCGTTCTCCGAGACCACGCCCTACGCGCCCAACAGCCCCTATTCGGCATCGAAAGCGGGCTCCGACCACCTGGTGCGCGCGTACCACCACACCTATGGCCTGCCCGCGATCACCACCAACTGCTCGAACAACTACGGGCCGTACCAGTTCCCGGAAAAGCTGATCCCGCTGACGATCGCCAACGCGCTCGAGGGCAAGCCGCTGCCGGTTTATGGCGACGGCAGGCAGGTGCGCGACTGGCTCTACGTGACCGACCACTGCGAGGCGATCCGCGTCGCCCTCGCCACGGGCCGTCCCGGCGAAACCTACAACATCGGCGGCAATTCGGAGAAGCGAAACCTCGAGGTGGTGCATGCCCTGTGCGACACGCTCGACACGCTGGCCCCGCGCGAAGGCGGGCATCGGGCGCTGATCAGGTTTGTCACCGACCGCCCCGGCCACGACCGCCGCTACGCCATCGACGCGCGCAAGATCCGCTCCGAGCTCGGCTGGTCGCCGCGCGAGACGTTCGAAAGCGGGCTGGCCAGGACCGTGCGCTGGTACCTCGACAACGCCGCCTGGGTGGCGCAGGTGAAAAGCGGCGCCTACCGGGAGTGGGTCGAGACCAACTACGGCAAGAGGACCGCGGCGTGAGCCCGACGATGAAACGCAGGGGCATCATCCTCGCCGGCGGCTCGGGCACGCGCCTTTATCCCGCTACGCGCGTGATCTCCAAGCAGCTGCTCCCGGTCTACGACAAGCCGATGGTGTATTACCCGCTCACCACGCTCATGCTGGCGGGCATCCGCGAGATCCTGGTCATCTCGACGCCGCAGGACACGCCGCGATTCCAGGAGCTGCTGGGCGACGGGCGCGAGTGGGGCATCGACCTTTCCTACGCCGTGCAGCCGCGCCCCGAAGGCCTCGCGCAGGCCTTCATCGTGGGGCGCGATTTCGTCAATGGCGAACCCAGCTGCCTGATCCTGGGCGACAACATCTTCCACGGCCACGACCTCGGGGCCGCGCTGCAATCGGCGGCGCAACGCGCCGGCGGCGCCACCGTCTTCGCCTACCCGGTGAAGGACCCCGAACGCTACGGCGTGGTGGAATTCGACGCCCGGGGGCGCGCCGTCAGCATCGAGGAAAAACCCGCCAGCCCGAAGTCGCGTTATGCGGTGACGGGCCTCTATTTCTATGACGCGCAGGTAAGCGACATCGCCGCCGCGCTGGCCCCGTCGCCGCGCGGCGAGCTCGAAATCACCGACGTGAACCGCCTCTACCTGGAGGCCGGGGCACTCGCCGTCGAGGTTATGGGGCGCGGCACCGCGTGGCTCGATACCGGCACCCACGAAAGCCTGCTGGAAGCGGCGCATTTCATCGAGACCATCGAGCGCCGCCAGGGCCTGAAGATCGCGTGCCCGGAGGAGATCGCCTACCGCATGGGCTACATCGATGCCGCCCAGCTGGAGAAGCTGGCCGACCCGATGAAGAAGAACTCCTACGGGCAGTACCTGCTGGCGGTGCTCCGGGACCGTGTTTTCTAAAGACCTCCCTCTGCCTTGGGAGAGGGTCGGGGAGAGGGCCGCTTGAAAGCCATTCCTACATCGATTCCCGACGTTCTCATCATCGAACCCACGGTGTTCGGCGACGCGCGCGGATTTTTCTTCGAGAGCTGGAACCAGAAGGCCTTCGACGCCGCGGTCGGGCGCGAGGTGCGTTTCGTGCAGGACAACCATTCGGCCTCCGCGCGCAACGTGTTGCGCGGGCTGCATTACCAGCTGCGCCAGGCCCAGGGAAAACTGGTCCGGGTGGCCGCGGGCGAAGTCTACGACGTCGTGGTCGACCTTCGCCGCTCCTCGCCCACCTTCGGAAAGGCCTTCGGCGAGCACCTGTCGGCGCGCAACCGGCGCATGTTGTGGGTGCCGGAAGGATTCGCGCACGGCTTCGTGGTGCTGTCGGATACGGCCGAGTTCCTCTACAAGACCACCGATTATTACGCGCCCGAACACGAGCGCACGCTGCTCTGGAACGATCCGGCCCTCGGCATCACGTGGCCGTTCGAAGGCGAGCCGCTGCTCAAGCCCAACGACGCCGCGGGCACCGCGCTCGCGCAGGCGGAAACCTTCCCGTGATCCGCGTGATGCTCACCGGCGCCCGCGGGCAGGTGGGTGTCGAGCTGGCCCGCGAGCTGGAAGGCCGCGCGCAACTCTCCGCATTCGACCGCGCCACGCTCGACCTCGCCGATCCCGCGCAGATCTCGGCGCGCGTGCGCGAGGTGATGCCCGACGTGATCGTGAACGCGGGCGCCTACACCGCGGTGGATCGCGCGGAGGGCGACGAGGCGGCCGCCCACGCGGTCAACGCGGTGGCGCCCGGGGTGCTGGCCATGGAAGCGAAGGCCGCCAACGCGCTGCTGATCCATTTCTCCACCGACTACGTGTTCGACGGCACCAAGCGCGCGCCGTACGTCGAACACGACGCGGTGAACCCGCTCGGCGCGTACGGGCGCACCAAGCTCGAAGGCGAGCGCGCCATCGCGCAGTCGGGATGCAATCACCTCACGCTGCGCACCAGCTGGGTGTACGGCCCGCACGGGAAAAACTTCCTGCTCACGATGTTGCACCTGGCGCAATCGCGCGACGAGCTGCGCGTGGTCGACGACCAGCACGGGGCGCCCACGTCCAGCCGTTGCCTCGCGCGCCTGGTGCGCGAGCTGCTGGACCGCGACGGGGATACCGACCAGTTGCTGCGCCGCGAAGTGGACGCGTTGGCCGAGCGCAGCGGGCTGTATCACGCAACCGCCGCGGGCGAGACCACCTGGTTCGGGTTCGCGCAGGCGATTTTCGAGGAGGTCGCGCGCCGGCGCCGCGGCGTCTTCAAGGCGCCGCGCCTGCTCGCGATCCCGACCAGCGAATATCCGACGCCGGCGAAGCGCCCGGCCTATTCGGTGCTCTCCTCGGCGCGCCTTGAGTCGCAGCTCGGGGCCGGCATCGCGCACTGGCGCCGCGGCCTGGAGGAAGTGGTCTCAGCCCTTCCGGGGAACTGAGATGTCGCGCTCGTCGCGCCGCGCCAGGACGAAGCGCACGTCACCGTCCACGTTGGCGGCGACGCGCGCGCCGTAACCCGCCTGGCCCGCCATCCGGGCCACGTGGTAGAGCCCGATGCCCAGGCCCGAGCTGCGCTCGATCGGCTCGCGAAAGAGCCGCCGCGCCATGACCTCGGCAATGGCGCTGCCGTTGTCGGCCACCGAAAGCTCGAGTTCGCCCATCGAGATCATGAAGCGCACCCGGATCGCCAGCCCCGGCTCACGCAACGCCTTGGCGCGCGCGTTGTCGACCAGGTTCTCGACGAAGCTGTCGAAAAGCGCCGCGGGCACCGGGCTGTCTTCGCGGATCTCGGCCTCGAACGTGATGTCGGCGCCGCCGAGGCGCCGCTCCAGGCTCGCCCACCACGCGCCGGCGCGCATCGGCAGCTCGCTGGTGGGGATCTCCGGCGAGCGCAGCTTCTCGAGCGTCGACTGCAGCCTGCGCGCAAGCTGCGGCAGCTGGCGCTGCAGCAGGCCGGTGTAGCCGTCGGCGGGTTCCTTGTCGCGCGGCGCCATGGAGGTGATGGCGTACAGCGACTGCAGCAGGTTCTTCATGTCATGCGTGAGGCGCGCGCCGGTTTCGTGGACGGCCTGCAGGTAGGCGTGGTGGCGCAGCGCGCTTTCGCGCCGCTTGCCCTCGTAGAACTCGCCCACCACCTGCGCCAGCAGGCGCATGTGCAGGAAAAGCGCGGGCGAGAGTTCGATCGAGGTGTAGAACTCGATTTCCAGGCTCTGGTGGCTGAAGTGGGAGGCGAACCGGCTGTTCTCCCCGAAGCTGCCCTCACCGTCGGGCGATTTCCAGCGCCCGCCCCGCATCCACGGCAGCTCCGCGATCTCGCGCAGCGCCTCCTCCAGGAAACGCCGCGGGTCGCGCTCGACGGACGCCAGCTCCGCGATGCGCCGCATCCACAGCTCGAATGGCATGCCAACCGACATGAGGTAGCGCGAGAAATAGGTCTGCAGGCCGCCGTAGCCGCGCATCGGGTTCCACAACACCGCGAAGATGAAAAGCGCCAGGCCGAAGCCCATCACCGTGAGCAGCACCGAGTCGACGTAGTCCTCGTTGGTGAAACGCATCATCGCGATCGAGCCAAGCACCAGCACCACGCAAAGCTGGAACACCAGCACCGCGTAGAAAAAGTCGAACACCTGCCCCGTATCGTCCTCCTGGGGCAGCGGCAGGATCACCAGCCCCACGAGCATGAAAGGCAGGAAGCCGCGCACGAAGCGCGCGACGTTTTCAGGGACCCCCTGCGCGCCCAGCACCAGCGCCGGCACGCTCCACAGCAACAGCACCGAAAGGACAAAGGCGAAAGCCACGAGGTAGAAGCGGCTGCGCCGCGCGACCTGCACGGTGAAGACGCGCCCGCCCAGGATTCCCAGCAGCAGCAGCAGCCACGTCACCACCATCCAGCCCGCGACGAAGTAGAGGATGACCGCGGTCAGCGTGAGCAGCATCACGATCGAGACCACGTCGAGCTCGCGTTCGGTGGCGAAAAACGGCTGCCAGAGCAGGAAGAGGCCGAAGTGCACCAGCAGCCAGATGCGCTGGAACACCTCGCCCGGCTGCGAGACCAGGGCGGCGTGCAGTGCCAGCAGCATCGCCACCACGACCCAACGCCTTCCCGCGACGATCAGGTGGGCAAGGCGCTGCGAGCTGGGAAGGGTGGGCAAGGAAGGTGATTCCGGGCGGGATGGCCGAGGATAAAGAAACCCGGCTCGCGGCGCCATGAAGCCGGACAGGTGTCGGAAATCCGACGGTTATTGTTCGTTGTTTCGACAAGCAACCCCGGCGGAACCACCCAGGTTCGGCAGGAATTGCTAAATAACCATAAAAAACAGCATATTAAAGTTTTGGCACGGTGATTGCTCCATGCAGGCCAGGGATAGCAATAAACACCCAGGAGAAACAACATGAGATCGCAACAATCAGGCTTCACCCTCGTCGAGATCGCCATCGTGCTGGTGATCATCGGTTTGCTGCTCGGCGGCATTCTCAAGGGCCAGGAACTCATCAACAGCGCAAAGGTGAAGAACATCGCGAACGACTTCCGCGTGATTCCCACCTACATCTACGCCTACCAGGACAAGTTCAAGTCGCTGCCGGGGGATGATGCGCAAGTCGTCGCGCACGTGACAGGAGCCACGTTGTCGACCACCGGACCGGTCGGCAACGGCGTGGTCAACGGCGCCTGGAATTCCACCACGGCAACCGACGAGTCGTTCCTCTTCTGGCAACACGTTCGCCTCGCCAACCTGGCCTCCGGGCCCACGGCGGTGGCCGATCCCGGTTATATCCCCGTCAATGCCACGGGCGGTGTGATCGGCATCTCGAGCGCAACTTCCACCAGCACTCAGATCGTCGGCATGAAGGGCACCTACCAGATCTGCTCGTCTGGCATCCTCGGCAAGTTCGCCAAGCAGCTCGACATCCAGATGGATGACGGCAACACGGCAACGGGCTCGATGCAGACTACCGCGGAGCCGGCGACCGGCATCGACAAGGCCGCCGTGCCCAACAACACGGCGCCGCCCACCGGCATCGACGACGCGTCGAGCTACACGGTCTGCATGACGTTCTGAGCCTCGCCGCCGCTTCAGGCAAACGGCCCGCTACGCGGGCCATTTTGTTTTAAAAGGTGCCAGGTTAGTTTTCCGCGGTTTCCCTCGTCGGCCGTCGCGCTCGATTGCGCGTTATGCAGGGATGCCACGCCTGCCCAGAATCGATATCCCCGGGATACCCCAGCACGTCGTTGTCCGGGGCCACAATCGCAGCCCCTGCTTCTTCGGGGATGCCTATCACCAGACGTTCCTCCGGTTGCTGTCGCAGGCGGCGGCACCGGCGCGCGCGGACATTCACGCATACGTTCTCATGAGCAATCACGTGCACCTGCTGGTGACGGGACACGTTGAGGGCTCGATTTCCCGGCTGATGCATTCGGTTGCGCACCGGTACGCCCGCCTGGTCAATCGCGCCATGGGCCGCACGGGCACACTCTTCGAAGGCCGGTTCCGCTCGAGCCTTGTGCAGTCGGAAGCCTATTTCCTGCGGTGCATGCGGTATATCGAGTGCAATCCGGTCCGCGCAGGGATGACGCGATCACCCCGTGAATATCCCTGGTCAAGCCACCTCGACAACATGACCGGTGAGCCCTCGGGGCTGTTGACGGCGCACGCAGAATACCTTCGACTGGGCAAGGACAAGGCCGCCCGAGCGCATGGCTATGAAAGGCTCTTCGATCAGCAGATGTCGAACGAGGACCTGCACGCGATACGCGAGAACATGGACTCGCAACGAGTCCTGGGCGATGCCGCATTCCTTCAAGCCGTCGGGGCGCGGCTCGGACGAAACGTGGGGATCGTGAGGCAGGGGCGACCGAAAACTAACCTGGCACCTTTCTAGCCCTGCAGCAGCCGGATCTCGGCCTTGCCCAGGTTTTCCTGGGTGCCCAGCAGCACCAGGATGTCGCCTTCGTGCACGCGCTCTTCGGCCGCGGGGTTGACCTGGCGGGTGCCGGTGCGGCGCACCGCCGTGACCTGCACGCCGATGGCGCCCAGGTCGAGTGAGCCCAGGCTCTTGCCAACTGCGGCCGCCGAGCCGTTCATGGCCACGGTGCGCAGGCGCGGCTGGTCGGCGTCGGTGTCGGATTCGTTGTCGGTCGCCCCGGAAAAGAAGCCGCCACGCATCGACTGGTAGCGCTCCTGGCGCACCTCGCGCAGCCGCCTCAACACCCGGTTGAGCGGCACGCCGAGCTGCATCAATGTCTGCGTGGCGAGCATGAGCGAGCCTTCCACCACCTCGGCGACGATTTCCGCGGCGCCCGCATTGCGCAGGCGGCTCACGTCGGAATCGTCGAACGTGCGCACCACCACCGGCAGCTCGGGGCGCAGCTCGCGCACGTGGGCGAGGATCGCCAGGGCCTTGGGGGTGTCGGCGAAGGACACCACCACCGCCGTGGCGCGTGAAATCGCGGCGGCCACCAGCACCTCGCGGCGCGAAGCGTCCCCGAAGACCACGGAATCGCCGGCCGCGGCGGCCTGGCGCACCCGTTCCGGGTCGGAGTCGAGCGCAATCACCGAGATCTTCTCGCGTTCCAGGAAATGCGCCAGCGCCTGGCCGCTGCGCCCGTAGCCGCACACGATGACGTGGCCCTTCTGCGACATCGTCTTGACCGCGAGGTTGTGCAGCGCCACCGCGCGCTCGGTCCACTCGCTCTCGACGAAATGCAGCACGATGTGTTCCATGCGCGCCAGGACCAGCGGGGCCGCAAGCATCGACAGCAGCGTGGCCGCCAGCACGATCTGCAGCGTTGTGGCATCCACGGCGGTGCCGCGCGCGGCCAGCGCCAGCAGGACGAAGCCGAACTCCCCGGCGGGCGCCAGCGACAGCGCCGCGCGCAGCGCCGTCGGCTTCTCGTTGGCGAAAACACGCGCGAGCCCGTAGATCACCACGAACTTCACGAGCAGGATGGCGGCGAACACCACCGCCACCGCCACGAAGTGCTGCGCGAGCGCGCCCAGGTCGAGCAACATGCCGATGGTCACGAAGAAAAGCCCCAGCAACACGTCGCGGAAGGGCGCGATGTAGTCCTCCACCTGGTAGCGGTATTCGGTCTCCGAGATCAACATGCCGGCCAGGAAGGCGCCGAGGGCCAGCGACAGGCCCGCGACCTCCGTGATCCACGCCAGGCCCAGCGTCACCAGCAGCACGAACAACACGAAGAGTTCCGGGGACTTGCGCTTCGCCACGAAGCCGAAGAGCGGGCGCATGATCCGCTGCCCCACAAACAGCACCAGGCCCAGCACCACCGCGGCCTTCGCCAGCGCGGTGCCGATGGCCCCGGCGATGGCCTCGCCCGAGAGCGCCAGCGCCGGCACCAGCACCAGCAGCGGAATCACCGCGAGGTCCTGGAACAGCAGCACGCCCATGATCTGGCGCCCGTGCGCCGCGTGCAGCTGCATGCGCTCGGCCAGCATCTTCGAGACGATGGCGGTCGACGACATCGACACCACGCCGCCCACCACCAGACCCTCGCGCCACGACAGGCCCGCGGCAATCGAGCCGGCGACGCCGAGGGCGAGGATCGAGGCCACCTGCGCGCCGCCGAACCCGAACACGATCCTGCGCATCGACACCAGCTGCGGAAGGCTGAACTCGAGGCCGACCGAAAACATCAGGAAGACCACTCCGAATTCCGCGAAGTAGCGCGTGTCCTCGTTCGCGGGCACGAGGCCGAGCGCGCTCGGGCCCACCGCGACGCCGACGATGAGGTATCCGAGGATCGCGGGAAGGTGCAGCGTGCGAAAGAGCAGCACCACCCCCACCGACGACGCAAGCAGGATGAGGGTGATGGGGAGCGCGTCGTGCATGGCTTGGTCTTATAATTCGATTCAATGTCGAATCTACTACAACCCCACGAGCCCTCCGATGGCCGGCACTTCCTCGAACTCGCGCGAAGCGTCCTCGACATCGAGGCCGATGCGGTGCGCGCGCTCAAGGCGCGGCTGGGAAAAGATTTCCTGCACGCACACCGCCTGATGCTGGAAACGCGCGGGCGCGTGGTGGTCACCGGCATGGGCAAGTCGGGGCACGTCGGCCACAAGATCGCCTCCACGCTTGCCTCCACGGGAACGCCCGCGTTTTTCATGCACCCGGCCGAAGCCAGCCACGGCGACCTCGGCATGATCACCGCGGACGATGTCGTGCTCGCGATCTCCTATTCGGGCGAATCGGAAGAGATCGGCCGCATCCTGCCGCTCATCAAGCGGCGCGGGGCGAAGGTGATCGCCATCACCGGCCGTCCCCAGTCCACCCTGGCGAGGGAAGCGGACGTGCACCTCGACGCCGCGGTCGAGAAGGAAGCCTGCCCGCTCAACCTCGCGCCCACCGCCAGCACCACGGCCACGCTCGCCCTGGGCGATGCGCTTGCGGTCGCGCTCCTGGACGCGCGCGGGTTCGCCAGCGACGATTTCGCGCAGCACCACCCGGGCGGCGCCCTCGGGCGCAAGCTCCTCGTCCATGTCAGCGACATCATGCGCAAGGGCGAACAATTGCCGCGCAGCGCGCCCGGCGATCACCTGCTGCCCACCGCGCTCGACGAAATGTCCAGGAAAGGCATCGGGATGACGTGCGTGGTCGATGGGGAGGATCGCCTGCTCGGCATCTTCACCGACGGCGACCTGCGCCGCACCCTCGAGAAGCGCGACAACATCAGGAACCTCACCGTGGGCGAGGTGATGACGGGCAACCCTCTATCGATCGCCCCTGGAAGGCTCGCCGCCGAGGCCGCGCAGGTGCTGGAAAAGAAGGCGCTGGGCGGCAGGCTGGTGGTGGTCTCGCCG
>JBBREI010000146.1:0-9884 GCA_038203035.1 Burkholderiales bacterium | reverse complement strand
GGGCGACGCCGCTGAAGCCCGGCTCGTGCACGTTCCCGTTGCCCGGCATCATCGCGGACATCGTCGACGAGACCGGCCTGCCGGTGGGGCGGGGCAAGGGCGGCATCCTGGTGATCAAGCGCCCGTGGCCCTCGATGATCCGCACCATCTGGGGCGACCCGGAGCGCTACCGGAAGAGCTATTTCCCCGACGACTTCAAGGGCAAGTACTACCTGGCCGGCGACGGCGCCTCGACCGACGAGGAGGGGTACTACCGCATCATGGGCCGCATCGACGACGTGCTGAACGTCTCGGGGCACCGCCTGGGCACCATGGAGATCGAAAGCGCCCTGGTCTCGAACT
The DNA here is from genome assembly GCA_038203035.1 of Burkholderiales bacterium. Taxonomy (GTDB): domain Bacteria; phylum Pseudomonadota; class Gammaproteobacteria; order Burkholderiales; family Usitatibacteraceae; genus Usitatibacter. The sequence goes on along the minus strand of JBBREI010000146.1, from coordinate 9,542 downwards.
CCAGGCTGGTGGCCGAAGCCGCGGTGGTGGGCCGCCCCGACGACCTCACCGGCGAAGCGATCTGCGCGTTTGTGGTCCTGAAGGGTTCGCGCCCCACCGGCGACGAGGCGCTGCAGATCGCCAGGGAGCTGCGCGAATGGGTGGCCAAGGAAATCGGGGTCATCGCCAAGCCCAAGGACATCCGCTTCGGCGACAACCTGCCCAAGACCCGTTCGGGCAAGATCATGCGCCGGCTGCTGCGCTCGATCGCCAAGGGCGAGGAGATCACGCAGGACGTTTCCACGCTGGAGAACCCCGCCATCCTGGAGCAGCTGAAGGAGAACCTCTAGGCTGGCTCGACGCCCCGGCGCCCGGCGCCGGGTGCGGCACGTGAGGTCCTGAGGGAGGAAGATGCAGAAGGCGAACCGCCGCGGCGCGCGGCTGGTAGGGCTGTTCCTGCTGGGCTGCCTGCTGTTCAACTACCCGCTGCTGGCGCTTTTCAACGTCCGTGCGACGTTGTTCGGGGTGCCGCTGGTCTACGCCTATCTCTTCGCCGCCTGGGCGCTGCTGATCGCGCTGGTCGCGATTGTTGTCGAGCGCGAAGGCTAGGGCCGCGCCCCATGCTCCAGGGCTGGGTCATCGTGCTCGCCTCGTTCGGCTATATCGGGCTGCTGTTCGCGATTGCGTATTACGCCGATCGGCGGGCGCAGGCCGGCCGCTCGATCATCGCCAATCCGGTGATCTACAGCCTGTCCCTGGCGGTGTATGCAACCGCCTGGACCTTCTACGGCAGCGTCGGGCGGGCGGCGGGAGACGGCGTGGGGTTCCTGCCGATCTACATCGGGCCCACGCTGATCATCGTGTTGTGGTGGTTCCTGCTGCGCAAGATCATCCGCATCAGCAAGGTGAACCGCATCACGACCCTGGCCGACTTCATGTCCTCGCGCTATGGCAAGAGCGCGCTGGTCGGCGGGCTCGTCACCCTGATCGCCGTGATCGGGATCCTGCCCTACATCTCGCTGCAGCTGAAGGCGGTGTCCTCGAGCTTCCAGATGCTGCTGCAGTACCCGGAGATCGTGATGCCGGAAAAGTCCGGCCTGGTCACGATCCTGCAGGACACGGCTTTCTACGTGGCGCTCGTGATGGCGCTTTTCACCATCGCGTTCGGCACGCGCCACCTCGACGTGAGCGAACGCCACGAAGGCATGGTGGCGGCGATCGCCTTCGAGTCGATCATCAAGCTGGTCGCCTTCCTGGCCGTGGGCCTGTACGTGACCTTCGGCATCTTCGACGGGTTCGGCGACATCTTCCGGCGCGCATCCGCGCGGCCCGACCTGGCCGGGCTGCTGACGCCGCTGACCGGGTGGACGGTGGGATTCGCCGACTGGGTGTGGCTTACGCTGCTGTCGATGTTCGCGATTGTGTTCCTGCCGCGCCAGTTCCAGGTCGCGGTGATCGAAAACGTCGACGAGAAACACCTGAAGAAGGCGATGTGGCTCTTTCCCATCTACATGCTGGCGATCAACATCTTCGTGCTGCCGATCGCCTTCGGCGGGCTGCTCACCTTCCCGGAAGGCCACGTCAACAGCGATACCTTCGTGCTCGCGCTGCCGATGGCCTTCCACAAGGAGGGCCTTGCGCTGCTGGTGTTCATCGGCGGCCTGTCGGCGGCAACCGGGATGGTGATCGTCGAGACGATTGCGCTTTCGACCATGGTGTGCAACGACCTGGTGATGCCGATCCTGCTGCGCATGAAGTGGTTCCAGGTCGCCGCGCGCCCGGACATGGCCGCCTTCCTGCTCGACATCCGGCGCTGGGCGATCGTGGCCATCCTGTTGCTGGGCTATTTCTATTTCCGCATCGCCGGCGAGGCCTACGCGCTGGTCTCCATCGGCCTGATCTCGTTCGCGGCGGTCGCCCAGTTCGCCCCCGCCTTCATCGGCGGGTTGTACTGGAAGGGCGGCACGCGCGGGGGCGCGCTGGCGGGGCTTACCGCGGGTTTCGTGGTCTGGCTTTACACACTGCTGCTGCCGGCGTTTGCAAAATCGGGCTGGCTCGGCAGCGGGTTCCTCGACCCGGGGCCGTTCGGCATCGGGCTGCTCAAGGCCGGCGAACTCTTCGGCCTTTCGGGCCTGGACCAGATCACCCACGCGATGATCTGGAGCATGATCGCCAACGTGGGCGCTTATGTGCTGGTCTCGCTGCTGGGCCGCCAGACCGCCGCCGACCACAGCCAGGCGACCCTGTTCGTGGACGTCTTCTCGCAGACCGGCGAGCGCGGCCTGGTCTGGCGCGGAACCACCTCGGCCTCGGCGCTGCAGGCCCTCCTCGGGCGCTTCCTGGGCCCGGCGCGGGCCGCGGAGCTTTTCCTCGCCTACGCAAACGAGCGCGGCCTCAAGTCGGCCGACGCGCTGGGCGCCGATGCGGAGCTGGTGCATTTCGCCGAGATCCAGCTGGCGGGCACCATCGGCGCGGCCTCGGCCCACACCCTGGTGGCCACCATCGCGCAGGAGGAACCGCTCAGCATCGACGAGGTGATGACCATCATCGACGAGGCTTCGCAGGTCATCGCCTACAGCCACAAGCTGGAGGAGAAGCAGCAGGCACTGGAAGCGGCCACCGCAAGCCTTCAAGGCGCCAACCTGCGCCTGCAGGAGCTCGACCGGCTGAAGGACGATTTCATCTCGACCGTCACCCACGAGCTGCGCACGCCGCTCACCTCCATCCGCGCGTTTTCGGAAATCCTCCACGACCACGCGGACATCGACCCGGCCGAGCGGCAGCGCTTCCTGGGCCTCATCATCAAGGAATCGGAGCGCCTCACGCGGCTCATCAACCAGGTGCTGGACCTCGCCAAGCTCGAGTCGGGACTCGCGGACTGGCAGAGCGCCGAGCTCGACATCAACGAGATCGTCGCCGAGGCCGTCGGCGCGACCAGCCAGATCTTCAAGGCGCGCGGTGTTTCCCTGGACACGCGGCCGGCACCCTGGGTGCGCAGCGTGATGGCGGACCGGGACCGCCTGATGCAGGTCATGCTCAACCTGCTGTCCAACGCGGTGAAGTTCTGCGCCGAGGGCACCGGCCGCGTCGAGGTCCGCATCGGCGAGGTCGACGGCATGGTGCGTGTCGAGGTCCTCGACAATGGCGTCGGCATCGACAGGGCGCACCAGGCGCTGATCTTCGAGAAGTTCCGGCAGGTCGGCGACACGCTCACCGAAAAGCCGGCGGGTACCGGCCTGGGTCTGGCGATCTGCCGCCGGATCATCGACCACTTCGGCGGGCGGCTCGGCGTCGAGAGCGAGATCGGGCGCGGGGCGGCCTTCACCTTCACGCTTCCGGTCGCGCGGCCCGGCATGGCCGGGGGGAAGGCGGAGAACACATGAGCACTCCCGTCCCGAACGCCGCCGCGACCCAGACCGTCTACGTGGTCGACGACGACGCCTCGACCCGCGAGGTGCTGTCGTGGCTGATGAAGCGCCACAACCTGCCCTGCGAAACCTTCGCAGAGCCGCGACGCTTCCTGGAAGCGTGTGGGCCCGGCCACGCGGGCTGCGTCATCCTCGACCTGAACATGCCCGGCATGAGCGGCCTGGAGCTGCAGGCGCTGCTCAACGAGCGCGGCATCGCCATGCCGGTCATTTTCCTGTCGGGCCGGGCGGACGTGCCCAGGGCGGTGGCCGCCGTGAAGGGCGGCGCCTACGACTTCATCGAGAAGCCGTTCGACTACAAACGCATCCTGGCCCAGGTGCAGGAATGCCTGGAGCGCGATCGCGCCGCGCGCGCCGCGCGCGCGGGGCAAGAGGCCATTGCGGTGCGCTTCGCGGCGCTCACCCAGCGCGAGCGCGAGGTGATGGATCGCGTGGTCGCGGGCAACATGAACCGGGAGATCGCCGAGGCCCTCGACATCAGCATCAAGACGGTCGAGGCGCACCGCTCGCGGATCATGGAAAAGCTGGGCGTCGATTCCGTCGCCGAGCTGGTGCAGGCGAACCTGGAGAGCCGGGCGCGCTGAAGCGGCTCAGCCGCCGGCCCGGGTGGCCTCGAGGTAGAAGTTCACCTTGGCGAGGACCAGCACCAGCCACGCCACCGCGAGCAGGAAAAACGAAACGAAGCCGATGTGGGCGTCGACGATGAATCGCGGCGTGATGAAACGCGTGGCCTTCCACACCGGCTGGTTCACCGTCTGGAAGAGGCGGTAGATCACGTTCTGGCCGCGCGAGGCTCCGGCGAACAGGTAAAGGATTCCCTGAGAAACGAAGGTCAGCAGCAGCACCTCGGACAGGCCCTTGAGGATGATCACCAGCAGCAGCATGTCAGTGGGTCTTCGAGTCGTTGATGAGGCGCAGCGCCATCTTGGGATCGAAGCGGTCGAGGTGGGCGAGGGCCGCCGCGAGTTTTTCCGGTTGTCCCGAGGTGTGGTACGCCATGCCGAGGTTGTACCACGCGTGTGGATTCATCGGCTGCAGCTTCGCTGCCGTCTCGAGCGCATTGGCGGCCTCGGCATGCCGGCCCAGCCGGGCCCGTGACATTCCCAGGCCGTACCAGGCGCGATCCAGACGCGGGGCGAGGGACACCGACTTCTCGAAGGCCTCGAGCGCCTCCTCGTAGCGTTTCATGCGCTCGAGGATGAAGCCGATGTCGAAGAGGGCCACGGCGTCATCGGGCTTGATGCGCAGCGCCTCGCGGAAACAACGCAGCGCCTCCTCGTCGCGGCCCAGGCTGCCGTAGGCGAAGCCCAGGCAACTGGCGGCGCGGGAGAACCGGGGATTGGCCGCCAGCGCGCGCTCGAGGCCGTCGATGGCGCGTTCGTGCCGGTTGAAAAGCATGAAGAAACGCGCGCGGTAGAAATTGCGCCACTGCTCGAAGTTGATCACGTCGCCTTTCGGGGGGCCATGAAAAAGGGGCCCGCTTGCGCGGGCCCCCGGTTGCCTTGCAGGCCCGGTCAGGCAGCTTGCGGGCTGGTGTCCCCCTTGAGGTCGGGGTAACGCACGTGCTCGACCAGTTCCTGCACCTTGCGGTCGGGCTCCTTCGTCAGCAGGCTCACCACGATGATCGTGATCATCCCCACGGGCAGGCCGATCATTCCGGCCGAGATCGGGTTGAGGTTGAACCACTGGTTCGCCGCCACCCCGCCGAAGAACGGGTAGGTCCGCACCATGTAGTACATGCAGATGCCGAGGCCGGCGAGCATTCCCACGATCGCGCCCCACTTGTTGGCGCGTTTCCAGAACACCCCGAGGACGAGGGCCGGGAAAAACGCCGAGGCGGCCAGCGAGAACGCCGCGCCGACGAGGAACAGGATGTTCCCCGGCTTGAGCGACGTGACATAGGCAGCGATCAATGCGACAACCAGCAGCAGGATTTTCGAGATCGTGACACGGCGAGTCGTCGTCGCATTCGGATCGATCATCTTGTAATAGAGATCGTGCGAGAGGGCGTTGGCGATGGTCAGCAGCAGGCCGTCGGCGGTCGACAGCGCGGCCGCAAGGCCACCCGCGGCCACCAGGCCCGAGACCACGTATGGCAGGCCCGCGATTTCAGGCGTCGCCAGCACGATGATGTCCCCACCCAGCACGATCTCCGCCAGCTGCACGATGCCGTCCTTGTTGATGTCGGTGATCGACAGCAATGACGGATCGACCCTCGCCCAGCTCGCCGCCCACGCAGGCAGCGACGCGAAGCTGCTGCCCACGAGGAAGTGGTAGACGTCGAATTTCGCAAGCACCGCCAGCGCCGGCGCGGTGAAGTAGAGCAGGAAGATGAAGAAAAGCGACCAGGTGACCGACTGGCGCGCCTGCTTCACGCTCGGCGTCGTGTAGTAACGCATCAGGATGTGCGGAAGCGCCGCGGTCCCGAACATCATGCAGAACACGATGCCGATGAAGTTCAGGCGCGCGATATCCCGGGCTTTCTCGTCCTTGCCGGGGAAGGGGTCGGCGTGCGGCCTCGGAGGCCCGGCTCTTGCGGCGAGCCCTTTTTCCTTGGTCCACGCGGCCTTGGCCGCAGCCTCGTCCTGCACGTCGGCAACACCCTTTTCGGCAGCGATGATCTGCTCGCCCGGAGCGGATGCGGCTTTCAGGTCGGCGACCTTTTTCTCGGCGGCCGCCTTGGCCTCGACCTGCGAGGCGGGCAGCGCCTTGAGCTTGGCGTCCGCGGCGTCGGCCCGCGCCTTGAAGATGCCGCGAACTTCCAGCTCCTTCGGGTCGTTGGCCAGCACCTTCTCGCGCTCGGTCACCTTCTGCAGCACCTGGCCATACGCCAGTTGCGGGATCGGGTTGCCGGTGTATTTCATCGACAGCCAGACCACCGGCGTGAGGTAGGCAATGATCAGGATGATGTACTGCGCCACCTGCGTCCAGGTGACCGCACGCATGCCGCCCAGGAACGAACACACCAGGATGCCGGCAAGGCCCACGAACACGCCGACCTCGAACTGGATTCCCACGAAGCGGGCGGTGATGATGCCCACGCCATAGATCTGCGCCACCACGTAGGTGAAGGAGCAGAGGATCGCGGCGAAGATGCCGATGCTGCGCACGATGTTGCCGCCGTAGCGCTCGCCGAGGAAGTCCGGGATGGTGAACTGGCCGAACTTGCGCAGGTAGGGCGCCAGGAAAAGCGCCACCAGCACGTAGCCGCCGGTCCAGCCCATCACGAAGGCGAGCCCGTCGAAGCCGGACAGGTACAGCGTCCCGGCCATGCCGATGAACGACGCTGCGCTCATCCAGTCGGCGCCGGTTGCCATGCCGTTGAACAACGCCGGAACCCGCCGCCCCGCGACATAGTATTCCGCGGCGTCCATCGTGCGGCTCATGATGCCGATGCCCGCGTACAGGGCGATGGTGGCGAAGAGGAAGCTGTAACCGATCCAGCGGCGCGACAGCCCCATCTGCTCCGCCACGGCGAGCACAAACAGGAACACGAGGAAACCCACCGTGTAGAACAGGTAGTACTTGCGCAACTGGTTGAAGAAGGCCCGGTTGGCCGAGATGACCGCGCTCATGCGTCTTCTCCTTCGTCAACGCCGTATTCGACGTCCAGCCGGTTCATGTACCAGGCGTAGACGCCGATGAGGACGACGTAGATCGCGAGTGATCCCTGGGCGGACATGTAGAAGCCGAGGGGAAAGCCGAGGAACGAATACTGGTTCAATTCCCTGGCGAACCAGGCCTCGACAAACGTGACAACAAACCAGATGGCCAGCAAGATGGCCGTGATGACCAGGTTCTTGCGCCAATACTCCTTGTGTTTCTCGGTCAGTTCCATTTTTTCTCCTCCTCCTCTGTCGCGAACGATGGACTCGTACGGCCGGGATTTTGCTCCTCGGCCATGGTAGTCCGGCCATTGCGAAGGGCGCTATTAGGGTAAACCCTAGATTTGCAGGGAATTCCAGAATTCCTCGGCCTTGCGGGCGCCGAGGAATGACTGCAGGGCGTCGCGCGTCTTGTGCGCCTCGACCAGGAAATCCTGGTAGGTGGCGGCGCGTTCCAGCTTGAGGGCGACGCCTTCGCCACCCGGGCCCATGAGCCGCTCGATTTCCTTGCTGGCCCGGCGCTTGAGCAGGTCCAGGGCCTGCCCGGTTGGGGCGGAGCCACCCGCCGCGGTGGCCGCGGCCGGGACCGGGTCCGATCCGGCGGCTTGCGGCGCGCCATTGCCGGCGTGGACGTAGCCTTCGCCCAGCAGCGAGTCGAGCAGGGCCAGCGGCTCCTGGATGTGGCCGGCCTTGCCGGCCAGATCCCCGGCGCTCGACCTGCCATCCACCAGGATCAGCATCGTGCGCCGCCTGGAATCCAGGCGGTTTGTGCGCTTTTCGATCTCCTCGCGGCCCTTGGCGGTTTTCTGCAGAACCAGATCCGGGTCCATCAGTTCCTCCGGTCTCGTCAGGCTTATAGGTATTTGACCGGTATCTTACTTGCCGGGGGGCTCCCAGGGCCCAGGCCTTCGCCCACCCCCAGCAGGCGGTCCACGCTTGCGACCAGGTCGCGGTTGGAAAACGGCTTGGTGACGTAGGCGTCGGCGCCCAGCGCGAGGCCTTTCTGGATTTCGGATTCGCGCCCCTTCGCCGAAAGCATCACCACCTTGATGTGCGCCCAATCGGGGCGCGCGCGCATGCGCTGGCAGACCTCGAAGCCGCTGCGGCGCGGCATCATCACGTCGAGCAGCACCAGGTCGGGCCCGAAGGCCTCCACGGCCGCGAGCGCCTCGTCGCCGTTGAGTGCCACGCACACGGCGTATCCGGCCCGGGACATGAGGAATTCGAGGGAAGCGACGATGGTGGCTTCGTCGTCGACGATCAGGACCTTCTTCATCTCGTCCGACTCTACCCCGGCGCATGCGCGAGGTAAAATGCGGCGTGTTGTTCCGCTACATCTCGCGCGAAATCCTCGCCACCAGCATCCTCATGCTGATCGCGCTGCTGGTCCTGTTCGGCTTCTTCGACCTGATCCGCGAGCTCGACGACCTGGGCAAGGGCAACTACCGCCTTACCGCGATGCTGGGCTACGTCGCGCTGATGCTGCCTTCGCACACCTACGTGCTGCTGCCGGCGGCCGGGCTCATGGGCACGCTTTTCGCGCTCGCGCGCATGTCGGAACAATCCGAACTCACGGTCATGCGTGCATCGGGCCTGTCGCTGCGGCAACTGGCGATCCACGTCTGCGGCGCGGGCCTGGCGATCGCCCTGGCCACCGTGATCGTGGGCGAGTTGGTCACGCCCTATACCGAGGAAACGGCGAAGGGATTGCGCCTGAAGGCGATGCGCTCGATCGTGGCGCGCGAGTTCCGCTCCGGCTTCTGGGTGAAGGACGACAAGAGCTTCGTCAACATCCAGGACGTGACGCCCGAGACCGAGCTGCTGAACCTGCGCATCTACGAGTTCGATCCCGAATACCGCCTGACCTCGATCAGCCACGCGGAAAAGGGGACGTACGCGGGGCCGAACACCTGGCAGCTGTGGAACGTGGAACTCACCCGCTTCCAGGGCGAGACCGCGCTGCTGGAAAAGCTCCCCAAGGCGACCTGGAGCTCCGTCCTCACGCCCGACATCCTGTCGGTGCTCAAGATCGTGCCCGAGCGCATGTCCGCCATGAACCTGCTCTCGTACATCGAACACCTGCGCGACAATCGGCAGAAATCCACGCGCTACGAAATCGCTTTCTGGAACAAGCTCCTCTATCCGGTTGCAGCGATCGCGATGATGGTGATGGCGATTCCCTTCGCGCTCGGCAGCGCGCGAACCGGGGGAGTGGGTGCGAAGATCGTGCTGGGAATCCTCATCGGCCTGAGTTTCCACTTTGCCGGGCGGCTTTTCTCGCACGTCGGCACGCTCAACGACTGGCCGGCCATTTTTTCCGCCGGCATGCCGGTGCTGATCGTGGGCGCCGTGGCGTGGCTCGGGCTGCGGCGCGCCGAGGTTCGTTAGCTCTGCTTCAGGTGACTAGAACGGGAACGCCGATGAACGCCGATGCCACGCCGATTGCCGCAGATAACAGCCTGAAGGTAATTCGTGCCCATTCGATCCATGGCACGAAGGCATGCTGGTTCGCGGGGTGCATCGGCGGCAA
>JBBREI010000145.1:0-9960 GCA_038203035.1 Burkholderiales bacterium | reverse complement strand
CGTGGTGACGCATGGGCCGGAACTGCGAGCCTTCGCGAAGGAGAACTACGAGAAATACCAGGGGGCGATCGACAAGATGGCCGAGCTCGCGAAGGATGGCGTGGAGTTCAAGATGTGCAACAACGCCATGCGCGCTGCCGGGTTCAAGGCCGAGGACATGCACGGGTTTGTCACCGTGGTGCCCGCGGGCTTCCCCGAGCTGGCCTACTGGCAGGCGAAGGGCTATCGCTATATCAATCCCCTGCCTCTGCCGGTCAGGGATGTGCGCTACCTCGACCAGCCGCAGCTCAAGAAATAGAGTCTGGCCGGTAGCGTGGGAGGCGACGGAAATCCCCAGGTCAAGAGGGGACGCAACCTCTTTCCACGCAACCGAAGAGCACCCGCATTGAGCCCACGAAGCAATCGCTCACCACACGCGAAGCCCGGCCCGCCACGCGCAATGATCCCGGCCCAGCGCCGCAAGCTCATCCTCGACATCCTCTTCGACCAGGGCGTCGTCTCCGTGCAGCACATCTCCGAGCGGGCCGGCGCATCGCCCATGACGGTGCGGCGCGACCTCGACCAGCTGGCGATGGAAGGCCTCGTCGTTCGCTCGCATGGAGGCGCCTGTCTGGTCGACGGCCGCGCCATGCACGCCGCCTCCGCGCGCACCGGCAACGGCATGACGGCGGACTCGACCGACCTGGTGCTGCGCGCCAAGGAAGCGATCGGTGCCGCCGCAGCCGAGCGCATCGAGGAAGGGCAACGTGTCGTGTTCGATGGCGGCATCGCCGGCATCGAGGCCGCGCGCCGGGTCGTCGCCCGCGGCATCGCCATCACCGCCATCACGAACAGCATCAAGACCGCCGCAGTCCTCCTGCAATCGGAGCGGGTCCGCCTCATCGTTGTTGGCGGGACGCGCATGCCGGGCACGTCGATCCTCTACGGCGATCCCGGACAGGACTTCATCGAGCGGATCCACGCCGACCTGGCCCTGGTGAGCGTGCAGGCCATCGCCAACGGGCGCATGTCGGACAACGCCGTCGAGATCGCCGCCATGAAGCGCCGCTCGATCGCGGCGGCACGCACCGTCATCCTCATGGCGGACTCCTGGAAGTTCGGCGGCCCCGCCCTCTGCGACGTGGACGATCTCTCGGCCGTGGACGAGATCATCACCGACGACGGCCTGACGGCGGCGAAGCGCCGCCCGATCAAGTCCCTCGGCATCAAGCTCACGCTCGTCAGGGCGGCGCACGCGACCCCCCGTCGTTGATCGTTTTTGGGCGTTTTTGTGCTTTACGGGTCATTTGCCGCCACCTATACTCGACCGCACCGCCCGTTCCACGGAGCCACAGCACGCGCCCGCTCCCGGCCCAGCCGGCGAAGAGGCGCTGAGGAGGATCAAATGAATCTTTGCGCCCGTCTCGCCACCGCTGCACCCACTTCGACGCTTTCGATGCTGGCCATGGCATTCGCGTTCGCGTTGCCTGCCCAAGCGCAGACAAAGGTCGCCGTAGGTCTCAACACCCCGCCGGGACTCATCTTCGCGGTCGAGTACCTCGCCGTGGGCCAGGGGTTCTTCAAGCAGGAGGGGCTCGACGTCGAGCTGGTGGCCTTCGAGGGCTCCGGCGTCGTCATCCCGCAGATCGCCCAGCAGCGCGTGCTCATCGGCCGGGGCAACGCGGATGTGGTGATCCTCTCCCGCCAGCCGGGCCGTTCCCCGCTGCCCCTCAAGTGCTTCTACAACGTGGTCCGGCGCAGCGCCTTCGAGTTCATCGTGCCCGAGGCGAGCCCGATCAAGGCGATTGCCGACATCAAGGGCGGCAGGAAGATCGGCGTCATTTCGCTGGCCGCCGGCAACCTCCCGGCCACGCGCGCGCTGCTGGCGGAGGCGGGCCTCAAGCAGGGCACCGACTTCGAGTTCGTGGCCGTGGGAACAGGCGCCATGGCAACGCGCACCTTTGCGAGCGGGCAGATCGACGTCCTGAACCTGTGGGACGCGGAACACGTCGGCGTCGAGCTTGCCGGCAACAAGGTGCGCCAGATTCCGCAGCCGGCCAAGTTCTCCGACCAGGTGTCGAGCTGCTGGATGGCGCATGAGGACGCGATCCGCGACAAGAAGGACATCCTGGCGCGCTTCGGCCGCGCGTTCGCGAAGGCCTCCTATGCGTGCCAGGCGAACTGGGCGCATTGCGTCAAGAACTTCTACACCATGAACCCCACCAGCAGGCCGACCGGCGGCACCGAGGCCGAGCAGATCGACAAGGGGGTGAAGATCATGCGTTCCCGCGTGGACAAGTTCTTCTTCACGCCGCCTGGCGTCCCGTTGAGGATGGGCGAGTTCCAGGAAAGCTCGATCAAGGACTCGCTCGACATCCTGGCGGCGGGCGGGCAGATCACCTTGAAGGACATCCCGATGGGCGCGATCTTCACCAACGAGCTGGTCGGGGAGATCAACAAGTTCGACCCCCAGGCCGTCGCCGACACCGCGAAGGGCTGGAAGTAGTGTGATGGCGTCTTCCGGCCCTGGCACCGTGCTCGAGGCCCAAGGACTCTCGCTCGTCTACCAGACGAGCCGCGGCCCCGTCACCGCGCTGCAGGAACTCGACGCGGCGCTCGCGCCGGGTGAATTCCTGTCGGTCCTGGGCCCGTCCGGGTGCGGGAAGTCCACGCTCCTCAAGCTCGCCGCCGGCCTCATCTCGCCGACCCAGGGGCGCATCCTCCTCGAAGGACAGGCGATCGACGGGCCGTCGGGACGCGTCGGGGTCGTCTTCCAGCAACCGGCCCTGCTTCCCTGGTCGACCGTGCTCGAGAACGTGCTCGTGCCGATCCGCGCGCTGAGACGGGATCTCGCGGCCGGCCGCAAACGCGCGCTCGACCTCCTGAAGCTCGTGGGCCTCGCCGAGTTCGCCACCCACTACCCCGGGGAGCTGTCGGGCGGCATGCAGCAGCGCGTTGCCATTGCCCGCGGACTGGTGCACGAGCCGAGGATCCTCTTCCTCGACGAGCCCTTCGCCGCCCTTGATGCCATGACGCGCGAGCACATGACGGGCGAGCTGCAGCGCATCTGGCTCGCGACCGGCTGCTCCGTGGCATTCATCACGCACTCGATTCCCGAGGCGGTGTTCCTGTCGGACCGCATCGTCGTGATGTCCGCTCGCCCGGGCCGCGTCGTGCGCGAGGTGAAGGTGGACCTGCCGCGCCCGCGAACGATCGAGACGATGGCGGACGCGCGCTTCAACGCGCAGTGCACCGAGCTGCGCCAGCTCTTCCAGGACCTGGTGATCTTCGAATGAGCGCGCAACAGGACAGCCGGCCCTCCATGGGCAAGCGCATCGCGTATCCCGCCATCACGCTGGTGGTGCTGGTCGCGGTGTGGAGCGGGTCGATCCACTTTCTCAGGATTCCCGATTACCTGCTGCCGTCGCCCACGCAGGTCGTCAACGCGATGTACGTCGGCTACGTGCAGGGCGCGTACTGGCCGCACTTCTTCTTCACGCTGAAATCCGTCGTCATCGGCTACCTCGCGGGCTGCACGCTCGCCATCGCCTGCGGGATCCTGCTCGCGGAATCGCCGACCTTCGAGCTGTTCGTGTACCCGTACATCGTCGCCCTGCAGTCGATGCCCAAGATCGCCATCGCCCCCCTCGTGATCGTGTGGCTGGGATTCGGCCTCGAGTCGAAGGTCGTCATGGTCGCCCTCGTGTGCTTCTTCCCGCTCTTCATCAACACCGCGATCGGGATCAAGCAGGCCAATCCGCAGCTGATCGACGTGCTGCGCGCCTTCGGCGCCTCGAAGGCGATGATTTTCCGCCGCGTGAAGCTGCCGGGCTCCGCGGGCCACATCTTCGCCGGCCTGCAGATCGGCGTGGTGCTCGCCCTCATCGGCGCCGTGGTGGCCGAGTTCGTCGCCTCGACTCAGGGCCTGGGCCACATCATCAAGGCGGCGGCGGTCGACATGCAGACGAACGTCATGTTCGCCGCCCTGATATCGCTCGCGGTCCTGGGGGTGGTGGGAAGCCAGTTCCTGCGGTGGCTGCACACCCGCGTCGTGTTCTGGGATCGCACGGCCAGCACGGCGGCCACCCAGACGCAATCCGAGTGACGGGAGGACATCGATGAAGATCACCGGCATCACCGCCACCTGGCTGCACGTGCCGATACCGCCGGAGCGCCAGCACGCCAGCGACTACGGCCTCAGCAGCAGCTTCGACACCGCCCTCGTGCGTGTGGACACGGACGCGGGCATCACCGGCTGGGGCGAGGCACGCGGGGCGCTGCCGGCGCAATGCAACTGCGCGGGCGTCTGCGCCGTGATCGAGAACGAGTTCGCGCCGCTCCTCGCCGGGGAGGATCCGCGCGACATTTCCCGCCTCTGGGAGGTGATGTACAACACCGATCGCGCGCACTTCGCCCTCGCCCGCGGCCACGCTTTCCCGAACCTCGGCCGGCGCGGCGTCAACGTCCAGGCCCTGTCGGGCATCGACATCGCGCTCTGGGACATCAAGGCGAAGAGCCTGGGCGTTCCGGTCTGGCAGCTGCTCGGCGGAAAGCGCCAGGAAAAGATGCTCTGCTACGCCTCGGGAGGATGGGCGCCGGCGGATAGCATCGCCGAGCAGCTCAAGGCGTTTCTCGCCAAGGGAGGCTACCGGGCCGTGAAGATGCGCGTCGGTTCCGGCGACGGCACCCTCGCCCACTCCGTGGAACGGGTGAAGCGGGCCCGCGAGGCGCTCGGGCCGGACATCGACATCATGTGCGACGTGCACGGCACGTGGACCGTGGGGGAGGCCAAGCGTTTCTGCCGCCAGGTGGAGGACTGCAACATCGGCTGGCTCGAGGAGCCGGTGTCGCCGGACGACAAGGCGGGCATGGCGGAGGTTCGGGCGTACACCGACATTCCCATCGCCGCCGGCGAGGGGGAGTTCACGCGGTTCGATTTCCGCGACCTCATCGTGGGACGGTGCGTGGACATCGTGCAGCCGGACCCGATGCTCATGGGCGGCATCACGGAAACGATGCGCGTGGATGCGCTCGCCTCGGCGTTCCAGGTGCGCACCGCCCCGCACCTGTGGGGCAGCGCCGTCGGCTTCGCGGCCGGCCTGCACTGCGCGGCCGCCGCCGTGGGCGGATTCATCCTCGAGTATTCCGCGGGCGGCGGGAACCCGCTCATCAACGAGCTGGCGAAGGAGCGCTTTCCCACGATGGATGGCTACCTCGAGATTCCCGGCCGGCCGGGCCTGGGCGTCACCGTCGACGAAGCCGTCGTCGCGAAGTACCGCAAGGAATGGCGGCACCACGCGCCGCCTTCGTCGAAGGCGGCCTGACCGTGCTGTTCCTCGTCATTTCCGCGCCCCGCCCGGAACGCCCGTCGGAGTGGGCGGCCGCCCGCCGCAAGTCCTGGGACTGGTGGGAACCGCTCCAGCGCAAGGGCATCGTCAAGTGGTACCACGCCCGCGTCGGGCGCGGCGCGGTGGCCCTCTTCGATGTCGAGAGCCACGAGCAGCTGCACGAACTCCTGAACGGGTGGAGCGAACTCATCCCCGTCGCCCTGGACGTCTATCCCCTCATCGACATCGCAGCGTCGAAGAAATTCCTGGCCGCGCAGGTCGCGGCGAAACCCGAGTCGAAGCCCCGCAAGCGCCGATAGGAACGCCACCATGCTCTTTCTCATCGTGAGCCACCCCCGCCCCGAGCGCCCGTCCGAGTGGGCGAAGGACAGGACCAAGGCCTGGCCCTGGTTCGAGCCGCTTCTCAAGGAGGGCACCTGCAAGTGCGTCTATGCCCGCACCGGCCGTGGCGCCGTCGCCATCTTCGACGTCAGGAGCCACGAGCACCTGCACGAGCTGCTCAATGGCTGGTCGGAACTCATCCCGTGCAAGCTCGACGTCTATCCCCTGATCGATATCGCCCAGTCGAAGAAATTCCTCGACAAGCAGCTGCGCGCGAAGCGGGCGAAACGCGCCTAGGAAGCCGGCATGCTGTTCCTCGTGATATCGACGCCACGCCCCGAGCGCCCTTCGCAGTGGGCTGCGCGGCGCACCACCTTCTGGCCCTGGCTCGCCACGCAGGAGAAGAAAGGCCTCTGCAAACGGGGATACGCGCGCGCCGGCAGGGGAGCCGTGGCGATCTTCGACGTGACTTCGCATGAAGCGCTGCACGAACTCCTGAATCAGTGGGCGGACATCATTCCGGCCTCCTTCGAGGTCCTGCCCCTCATCGATATCTCGGCATCGAAGATGTTCCTGGAAAGCCAACTCAAGTCCGTGGGGAGGAAATCGAAATGAAGACATTCACCGCCGCGCTCGGCGCGGTCCTGGCAATGGCAGCGTTTTGTGCTGGCGCCCAGACCAAAGTGACGGTCGGCCTGGGCACCGCGCCGACGCTCATCTACGGCGTGCACTACCTCGCCCAGGGCAAGGGTTTCTTCAGGGAGGAAGGGCTCGAAGTCGAATACGTGATCTTCGACGGCACGGCCACCCTCATGCCCCAGGTCGCGCAGAAGCGCATCCTCACGGCGTGGCCCAACCCGGACGTGCTGATCCTGTCGCGCCAGCCCGGACGGGATCCTCTTCCCCTGAAGTGCATGTACAACGGCGTGCGCACCACGGCGTGGGAGTACGCGGTCCTCGCCGACAGCCCGGTCAAGACGCTGGCCGACCTCCGGGGGCGCAAGATCGGAGTGATCTCGCTCGCCATGGGCAGCGTGCCGATCACCCGGTCGCTGCTGGGGGAGCTTGGCATGAGCGCCGGGCAGGACTACCAGCTCGTCCCCGTCGGCCAGGGCGCCACCGCCTTCCGGGCGCTCACCGAGAAGCAGGTCGACGCGCTGAACCTTTTCGACGGGCAGCACCTTGCCCTCGAGTTCACGGGCGCGAAGATCCGGCGCCTGGCGCAGCCGGCCAAATACGAGAACCAGTTCTCCAACTGCTGGGTAGTGCACAACCAAGTGATCCGTGAGCAGCCCGACGTGCTCGCCCGCTTCGGGCGCGCCTTCGCAAAGGCCTCGGTGGCCTGCCAGGCCAACTGGGGGGAATGCGTGAAGAACTTCTGGGCGACCTTCCCGGCCCAGAAGCCGACCGAGGGCACCGAGGAGGAGAAGCTCAAGCGAGGCATCGCGATCCTGCGCTCGCGCACGGACAAGTTCTTCACCTTCCCGTCGGGCAAGCCCGCGAACTTCGGCGAGTACTACGAGGAGGACTGGCAGAACTTCATCGACGTCCTGCACGCGGGCGGCCAGATCACGAGCAAGGACATGCCGCTTGCCGAGCTCTACACGAACCAGTTCGTCGGCGAGTTCAACAAGTTTGACAAGGCAGCGGTGGCCCGGCGCGCGGCCGATTGGAAGTAGGACAGGGCGCGCTGCGAAGCCGGATTCCATGACCCCGGACGAGATCGAGGCGGCCGCCCGCCTCCTCTTCGAGGCGCGCGCGAGCCGGCATCGCATACGCCGCCTGCCGGACGCGCTTGCGCCGCGCACGACGCACGACGCGGAAGCCATCTGCGAATCGCTGACCGGGCTGCTGGAAAGGCCTCTCGGCGGCTGGAAAGTCGGCGCGACCGACCCCGCGGTGCCGATCAAGCTCGGGCTGGAGCGGCCGTTCTGCGGGCCGATTCCGGCAATCCACCTCTACGAAAGCGGTGCCCGCGTCGACTGGGCAGACCTGATGCGGCCGGTGGTCGAGGCGGAAATCGGGCTGCGCCTCGGGCACGACCTGCCGCCACGCGCGGGGCCGTACACGCGAGAGGAAGTGGCTGCGGCCATCGAGTCGCTGCATCCCGGCATCGAAATTCCCGAGAGCCGCCTCGAAGACGATCATCCCCACGGCGCGCTCGGCATGGTGGCGGACCTCGGCTACGCGGGACGCTACGTGGCCGGTGCCGGCTTGCGCGACTGGCAAGCCATCCCCGTCGAATCGCTCGCGGCCCGCCTCCTGATCAACGGCCGCGAGGTGGCGCGCGGAAGCGCGGCAAAGGCTTTCGGCCATCCGCTGGACGGCGTGGTGTGGCTCGCGAACCACCGTGGCCAGCGCTTCCATGCGGGACTTCGCGCAGGCGACATCGTCAGCACGGGTTCGCTCACGGGAATCCATTGGACCCGGCCAGGCGATGTCGTTGTCGCGGACTACGGCGCGCTGGGCAGCGTGACGGTGACCATGACCGGGGATGGCGCCGCATGAAGGCGGTTGCGGTGCCCGCCGGCGCGATCGATGCACACGTTCACCTGTTCGATCCCGCGCGCTTCCCCTTCTCCCCGGAAGCGCCCTACCAGCCGCCACCGTCGGAATGCGGCAGCGAAGCCGACCTGGGACTGGCGCTTGATGCGCACGGCTTCGCCGGCGCCCTGCTCGTGAATCCCAGCTCGGGCTACGGCGATGACAATGCCTGCATGCTGCACGCGCTTGCGAATGGGCGCGAGAGGTACCGCGGCATCGCCCGCGTTCCCCTCGGCGTGCGTCGCTCGCGCCTGAGCTCGCTGGCGGCACGCGGCGTCGCCGGCGTGCGCCGGGACCTCGTCGGGGAAGGGTCCGCGCAATTGGACGACCCGCGCCTTGCGCAGCTCGCCGGGCAACTGGCCGACCTCGACCTCGTCCTGCAGATCCATTGCCAGGACGACCAGGCGATCGCGGTGGCAAGCGCCATGGAGCGCCTGCCGTGCCGCATCGTGATTGATCACTGCGGACGGCCGGATCCAGGCGGCGGCCTGCGCTCGACTTCCTTCCGTGCGCTTTGCTCGCTGTCCGCGCTGCCTCGCGTCGCGGTGAAGCTTTCCGGAGGCTTCCGCTTCGGCCGCCGATCTTCCCGGTACGCGGACACGGATCAGTACGCGCGGGCGCTGCTGGCGGCGTTCGGCCCCGATCGCTGCGTCTGGGGATCCGACTGGCCCTTCGTGCGCATGCCCCATCGCATCGACTACGGAACGTCGCTGGCGATGCTGGCGCGATGGTTGCCGGATGCGAGGACGCGGCGGACGATCCTGGTGGACACACCGCGTCGCTGGTTCGGCTTTGAAATCTGGAGGAACCCATGAAGATTGTCGACATCGAGGCGATTCCCACTTCATTCCCGCTGCCCGAGGGCGCCACGGTGACGGTCGGCATCGGGCGCATGATCAAGCGCGACACTGTCATCGTGAAGGTGACCACCGCGGGCGGCCTCGTGGGCTGGGGCGAATCCCACCACGGCCGAAGTCCCACCGCGGTGGCGCAGTTGGTCAACACCACGCTGCGGCAGCTGGTGCTGGGCATGGACGCGAGCGACGTGAACGGCATCTGGGCGAAGATTTACAAGTTTCAGCTGGGCAGCCACGGCATGGGCGCGGGCACCTGCATCGCGATGAGCGGCATCGACATGGCGCTCTGGGACATCCGCGGCAAGGCCTGCGGCTGGCCGCTCTACAAGCTGCTGGGCGGCACCTCGCGGCCGATCCCGGCCTATGCCGGCGGCGTGTCGCTGGGCTACCAGCCGCCCGAGTCGCTGCTGGCGGAAATCGCGCCGCACATCGCCGCCGGCTACAGGGCCATCAAGCTGCGCGTGGGCGACAGCCCGGCGCGCGACATTGCCCGGGTCACGGCCGTGCGCCGCGCGCTCGGCGACGACATCGTGCTGCTCTCCGACGCGAACACCGGCTGCACCGTCGAGGATGCCCGTCACCTGATGCCCGCGCTCGATGCCTGCGCCGTTTCCTGGCTCGAGGAACCTTTTCCGGCACACGATTACCGCAGCTATTGCCTCGCGAAGCACTTCGGCCGCGTACCGCTCGCCGCGGGCGAGAACCACTACACGCGCTTCGAGTTCAACCGCGTGATCGAGGACGGCGCCATCACGATCCTCCAGCCCGACCTGTCGAAGACCGGCGGCATCACGGAGGCGCTGCGCATCGCAGCCATGGCGAGCGCCTGGAAGCTGCCGATCAATCCTCTCACCTCCATCTCCGCCATCAACATGGCGGCTACGGTCCACTTTCTCTGCGCCATCGAGGGC
>JBBREI010000144.1:0-9976 GCA_038203035.1 Burkholderiales bacterium | reverse complement strand
TCGGCGCCGGTGGTCGGATATTCGAACTGCCCGCTCGAACTGTACTTCTGCGCCTGCAACACCACGTAGGTCCAGTTGCGCTCGCGCAGCAATTCGAGCGAAGGGGCGTGGGCCGCGCGTTCTTCGAGGAACATCCAGTCGGGGGCCTCGGTTGGATGCCACCGTGTGGCCCGGCCGTGCCGCGCGAACCATCGCCGCCACCACAGGCGACGAGTGCGAGGCCCAGCATCGCGAGGAAAATTTTCATGGCCTGAGGCTAACGCGGCCCACCTCGCCCTGGAACGCCCCGTCGCCGATTGGAGGAAAAAAGGAGGTGGCGCTAGGGATTGAAGCGGCCGCCCTCGGCGGCCAACCGCGCCAGCAGCGGGGCGGGGTTCCAGAAGTCCCGATCGCCGCCCGGATCGGAGGCGAAACGCTGCATCGCTGCCGCAACATCGGGCAGCCCCACGCTGTCGGCGTGGAACAGCGGCCCGCCGCGATGGCGTGGGAATCCGTAGCCGGTCAGGTAGACCGTATCGATGTCGGAGGCACGCTGCGCGATGCCTTCTTCCAGGATGCGCGCGCCCTCGTTCACCAGCGCGTAGACACACCGCTCCACGATCTCGCGCTCGCCGATGGCGCGGGGCGCAACGCCCAATTCGCCGCGCACCGCCACGATCACCTCGTCAACGACGGGATCGGGGATCGGCTCGCGCTTGCCCGGTTCGTAGCGGTACCAGCCGGCGCCTGTCTTCTGGCCGAAGCGTCCCATCTCGCACAGGCGGTCGCCGATCGGTTGCTTGCGCGTCGCGGGGTCTTCCGCATACAGGCGCTTGCGGATGGCCCAGCCGATGTCGTTGCCCGCGAGGTCACCCACGCGGAACGGCCCCATCGCCATGCCGAAGGCCTCCATCGCGCGATCGACCTGCTGCGGGCTGGCACCTTCCTCCACCAGCGCGCTCGCCTGCGCCTTGTATTGCTTCAGCATGCGGTTGCCGATGAAGCCGTCGCAGACACCGGAGACCACGGCGGTCTTGCCGGTTTTCTTCGCCAGCTGCATCACGGTCGCGAGGACGTCCTTCGCCGTTTCCCTGCCGCGCACCACTTCCAGCAGGCGCATCACATTCGCCGGGCTGAAGTAATGCATGCCGATCACGTCGTGCGGGCGGCCGGTCGCGGCGGCGATCCGGTCGACATCGAGCGTCGAGGTGTTAGTCGCCAGCAGCGCGCCGGGCTTCATCACCTCGTCGAGCTTGCGAAACACCGCTTCCTTTACGCCCATCTCCTCGAACACCGCTTCGACCACCAGGTCGGCATCGGCGATTGCATCGTAGGAAAGTGTCGGCGTGAGCAGCGCCATGCGTTGCTCGAGGCGCTCGGGCGTGAGCTTGCCGCGTTTCACTGCAGATTCGTAGTTGGCGCGGATGACACCTAACCCGCGGTCGAGCGCCGCCTGCTGCGTCTCGAGGATCGTCACCGGAAAACCCGCGTTGATAAAGCTCATCGCGATGCCGCCGCCCATGGTGCCGGCGCCCACCACGGCGATCCTGCGCACGGCGCGCACGGGTGTATCGGCAGGCACGTCGAGAATCCTGGCGGCGGCACGCTCGCTGAAAAATGCGTGTCTCAGTCCGCGCGACTCGGGCGAATTCATCAACGCGAGGAAGAGTTCGCGTTCGTAGGCGAGGCCTTCATCGAAGGGTTTCGTCGTCGCCGCTTCCACCGCGTCGATGCACCGTTGCGGCGCCGGCAGGTTCCTGCTGTCCTTGGCGGCCTTCGCGCGCGCGGCGGTGAAATAGCCGGGATCGTCGGGCGCAGTGGCGGGGCGATCGCGAACCCGCGGCCGTGAGTCGTCACGCGCCACGTTGCGTGCGTAGGCAACGGCGCCCTCGAGCCAGTCGCCGGTGATGACCTGGCCGATGAGGCTGCCCGAGAGCTTCTCGGCGGCCACGGGATCGCCAGAGACGATCATCTCCAGCGCGCGTTCCACGCCGATGGCGCGCGGCAGGCGTTGCGTGCCCCCCGCCCCCGGCAACAGGCCGATCTTCACCTCCGGCAGCGCAACCAGCGCCCTGGGCGAGGCCACGCGATAGTGGCAACCGAGCGAGAGCTCCAGGCCACCGCCCATGCAGTTGCCCTCGATCGCCGCGACCACGGGCTTGGGACTTGCCTCGCATATCGCGATCAGGTCGCGCAGCGTCGGCGTCTCCATAGCCTTCGGCGTATTGAACTCGCGGATGTCCGCGCCCCCGGAAAACAGGCCGTTGGCGCCCATGAGGACGATGGCCCGGATGGCGGGATCGGCGGCCGCTTGCGCAAGCCCTTCGGCGATCGCCACGCGCGTGGAATGGCCCATGCCGTTGACCGGCGGGTTGTCGAGGGTGATGACGGCCACGCTCCCGTCGGTCGCGTAGTGGGCGCTCATCGCTGGATGTCGATGTATTTCCAGAAGTTGTAGGTCAGGATCGGCGAGCGGCGGTAACCGATCACCGGCGGATACCACATGTCGGTGCGGATGCGGTTGGTGTTGATCTTCCACGGCGCGTAGGCGATGACCAGGCGCGCGAGCTCCTGGTAGAGCTTCGTGCGTTCGGGGCTGTCCGGCAGCTTGCGGGCCTGCTCGTAGATGCGGTCGTAGGCCGGCAGGGCGAACTTGCCCAGGTTGCCGTCGGTGTTCGGGCCGTAGAGCGAGGTGAGCCAGGTGTCGGCGTCGGGGATCGAGGCGCTGCCGCCCAGCTGCCAGAACTGGATCTTGCCCATGCGCGCGGCCTTGAGGATGTCGGGCCACTTGCCCTTGATCACGTTCAGCCGGATGCCGATGTCGTCGAGGCTGCGCTTCCACAATTCGTCGAACTGCGCATCGCGCGCGGTGGGCGTCGAGCTGAAGTTGATCACCAGCGGGCTGCCGTCGGGCATTTCGCGGAAGCCGTCGCCGTTGCGATCGATGTAGCCGAACATGTCGAGCAGCGCCTTGGCCTTCGGCACGTCGTATTCACCCGCCGTGGTCTGGAAGTTCGGGTCGTAACCCGCCACGCCCGGGCTCCACGGCGCCTGGGCCGCGATCGCCTGCCCCTTGCGGATGATGTTGATCTCGTCCGTCGTCTTGTAGGAAAGCGAGATCGCGCGGCGCAGCGCCACCTTCTCCGGCGTGTAGCCGCCAAACGTCGGGTCGCGCATGTTGAAGAAGTTGTAGGTGAGGTCGAGCGCCGGAAGCTGGGCCATGCTGATGCCGCGCCGCGCCAGGTTGGCCGCGACCTTGTTGTTCGGGAACGCCTGGTAGGCGAACTCCTCCGGCACCAGGAAGATGAAATCCATCTCGGCGTTGAGGAACGAGAGCCAGCGCGGCTGCGTCTCCTCGATGATCGAGACCTCGACGCGGTCGACCACCGGGATGCGCTTGCCCTTCATCTGCTCGAGGATCTCGCGGCCGCGCTCGTCGGTGGCCTCGCCGTCGAAGTACTGCTCGCGGAAGCCGGGGTTCTTCTCGAACACCATCTTTGAGCCGCGTTTCCAGAACGCCAGCCGGTAGGGGCCGGTGCCGACCGGATGCGCGCCAAAATCCTCGCCGTAGAATTCGGCCACCTCGCGCGCGATGGCGCAGGCGATGCGGCAGTCGGTGAACTGGAACATGAAGGTGCCCAGCGGCTCCCGGAGCTTCACCTGGAAGGTGTAGCGGTCGAGCGCCTTCAGGCCCTCGATCGGGGCGTCGTAGTCCATCTTGTTGAGCTTGCGGGCGCGCGTCGCCGCTTCCTCCGCGCCGACGATGTAGGGCTCCACCTCCGCGATCTGCGAGGCGCGGACCTTGGGGTCGAGCAGGCGCTTGAACGTGTAGACGTAGTCCTCGGCCACGAGCTCGCGCTTGCGGCCCTTGAACGCGGGGTCATCGGCGAAGTAGATGCCGGGGCGCACCTTCATCGTGTATGTCGTCCCGTCGGCGCTCAGCCCGGGCAGCGCCTCGATCGTGTTGGCCTTGAGCTTGAGCGGACGCGCCAGGTAGTCGTAGGTGAGCGGTGCTTCGAACATCGACTGGTTCACGATGTTGGAATAGACGTCGCTGATGCGCTGCGGATCGAAGCTGGTTTCCGCGATCTCGAAGGCATAGCGGAAGACCTTGGGACTGTCGGCGGCCGCGGCAAGCGGCAGCGCGCAGACCAGCAGGGGGAAGAGGCGTCGAATCATGGGGGATTGGCGGGTGGGACCGGTGCCTATTTTACGTCCCTGCGCGCCACATCGATGTCGACGTATTTCCAGAAGTGGTTGCCGAGCATGGCGGGCCGGCGGTAGCCCACCACCCACGGATACCACATGTCGGTGAGGATGCGATGGGTCTGGAACTTCGAGGGCGCGTAGGCCACGATCAGCCGCGTGAGCTCCTGGTACATCTTCGTGCGCTCGGGGCTGTCGGGCGTGGTGCGCGCCTTCTCGTAGATGCGGTCGTAGGCGGCCAGCCGGAAGCGCGAGCGGTTGCCCTTGAAACCCGCGTTGGGGCCGTAGTAGGTCTGCAGCCAGCTGTCCGCGTCGGGCGCTGCGGCCGAGCCGCCCAGCTGCCAGATCATGAGCTTGCCGGCATTGGATTCCTTCAGCAGGTCCTGCCAGCGCGCCTTGCGCACCGTGAAGCGCAGGCCGATGCCGTCCATGCTGCGCTTCCAGTTTTCGTCGACCTGCGTATCGCGCGCGGTGGGCGTGGAATTGAAGACCAGCGTGACCGGCTTGCCCTCTGGATCCTCGCGGTACCCGTCGCCGTCGCGGTCGACATAGCCGTACATGTCGAGCAGCGCCTTGGCCCTGGCCGGGCTGTAGTCCCCGGCGCTGGTGGTGAAGCCAGGCTCCCAGCCCGCCACGCCGGGGCTGTAGGGCGTCTGCGCGACGATCGCCTGGTTCTTGCGGATGATGGCGATCTCGTCGCGCACGTTGTAGCCCAGCGCGATCGCGCGGCGCAGGGCCACGCGCTGCGGCGAATAGCCGCCGATCACCGGATCGTCCATGTTGAAATACGCGAAGGTGAGGTCCAGCGCCGCCACCTGGCGCATCTCGATGCCGCGTTTGGCCAGGTTGGGCGCGAGCCTGTTGTTGGGCATGCCGACGTTGGCGAATTCCTCGGGCACGCGGAAGACCATGTCCATCTCGCCATTGAGGAACGAGAGCCAGCGCGGCTGTTCCTCCTCGATGATCGAGATCTCGATGCGGGGGATGATCGGCAGGCGCTTGCCTTTCTGGCGCGCCAGGATCTCGCGCCCCACGTCGTCGGTGGCCTGCGCGTCGAAGTATTCCTCGCGGAAGTCGGGGTTGGCCTCGAGCACGATGCGCGAGGAGCGCTTCCAGAAGCCGAGCTTGTACGGCCCGGTGCCGACCGGATGGGCGCCGATGTCGTCGCCGTGGTATTCGACCACCTCGCGGGCCACGGCGCACGACACCCGGCAATCGGCAAGGTTGTAGACGAAGTTGTAGAACGGCTCGTTGAGCCTGATGCGAAGCGTGTAGCGGTCGATCGCCTTCAGCCCCTCGATCGGCGCGTCGTAGTCGAGGCGGCCGGCCTTCCGCGCCACCGCGAGGGCCTCGTCGCTGCCGGCGATGATGCCCTCGATCTCGCCCAGCAGCGGCGCCGAAAGCTTCGGGTCCATCAGGCGCTTGATCGAATACGCGTAGTCCTCGGCCACCAGTTCGCGGCGCTTGCCCTTGAAGGCCGGGTGGCTGGTGAAATAGATGCCGGGCTTGACCCTCAGGAGGTAGGTCTTGCCGTCGGCGCTCACCTCCGGCATCGATGCCAGCGTCACCGGCACCATCTTCAGCGGGCGGGCGAGATAGTCGTAGTCGAGCGGGGTCTCGAAAATCGCCGACTCGATGAAGTTCGAGTAGACGTCGCTTGTTTTCTGCGGGTCGAGCGTGGTCTCGGCGCGCTCGAAGGCGTAGCGCAGGACCTTCTGGGCGCGGTCGGGGGGGAAATCGGCCGCGCCCGCGCTTGCGGCGGCGGCCACGAGGGCTGCAAGTACCGCGCTCTTCACGTCGCCAGCACCACCGAGGGCGCCATCACCGCGCGGTAGAAGCGTTTGCTGGCTTCGCGGTTCGCCACCCGCCGGTGGACGGGGTCGATCAGGCGGCCAGCGTGGTGTTCCATCTTTCCTCCGTCATGAACTCGCGCAACGCCTTCGCAGTGTGCCCGCGCGCGCCGGGTTTGAGGAAGTCCTCCGGCGCCGCCGCCAGCACGACGCGTCCGCCGCCGTCGCCGCCCTCGGGGCCCATGTCGACGATCCAGTCGGCCTCCGCGATCACGTCGAGGTTGTGCTCGATCAGCACCACCGAGTTGCCGGCGTCCACCAGGCGGTGCAACACGCGGATGAGTTTCTCCACGTCGGCCATGTGCAGGCCCACCGTGGGTTCGTCGAGCACGTAGAGCGTGTGCTGCGTGAACGAAGCGCGCCCGGGGCGCGGCGCCTGGTTGGCGCGCACCTTGGACAGCTCGGTCACCAGCTTGATGCGTTGGGCTTCGCCCCCGGAAAGGGTCGGGCTCGCCTGGCCGAGGGTGAGGTAGCCCAGGCCCACGTCCTGCAGCAGCAGCAGGCAATGGTGGATCGAGGCGTGGCTGGCGAAATATTCAACCGCCTCGTCCACGCTCAGCGCCAGCACGTCGCCGATGCTTTTGCCACGCATCTGCACGGCCAGAGTCTCGGCGTTGAAGCGCGCGCCGTTGCACACTTCGCAGAGCACCTTCACGTCGGGCAGGAAACTCATCTCCACGGTTTTCATGCCCTGCCCGTCGCAGCCATCGCAGCGCCCGCCCGCGGTGTTGAAGGAGAAGCGGCTGGCGGTGTAGCCGCGGATGCGCGCTTCCTGGGTGTCGGCGAAGAGCTTGCGGATATTGTCGAAGAAGCCGACGTAGGTCGCCGGGCACGATCGCGGCGTCTTGCCGATCGGGGTCTGGTCGACCTCGAGCACGCGCGTGACCGCCTGCCAGCCCTTGATCGCCCTGGCGCCCGATACGCCGCCCACCGCCTTGCGGTCGCGGGTGGCGGCGACCAGGCGATGCAGGTTTTCGTGCAGCACGTCGCGCGCCAGTGTCGACTTGCCCGATCCGGAGACGCCGGTGACAACCGAAAGCCGCGCGAGCGGAAAGCGCACGTCGGCATCCTTCAGGTTGTGCAGGTTCGCGCCCTGCACCTCGATCGACGGCGTGTTGCGCGGCACCGGGCGGCGTGCCTGCACCGGGTGCCTGAGCGGCGAGCGCAGGAAGTGCCCGGTGAGCGACTTCGGGTTGGCCTTGAGCTCCTCGGCATTGCCCTGCGCCACGATGTAGCCGCCGAGGCGCCCCGCGCCGGGTCCCAGGTCGATCACGTGTTCCGCGCGCCGGATGGTGTCTTCGTCGTGCTCCACCACAATCAGCGTGTTGCCCTTGGCGTTCAGGCGCGAAAGCGTGTCGAGCAGGACCTGGTTGTCGCGCGGGTGCAGCCCGATGGTGGGCTCGTCGAGGATGTAGCAGACCCCGCGCAGGTTGGAGCCGAGTTGCGCCGCCAGCCGGATGCGCTGCGCCTCGCCGCCGGAAAGCGTCGGCGCACCGCGGTCGAGCGACAGGTAACCCAGGCCCACCTGCTCCAGGAAACCGAGCCGCGCGGTGAGCTCGGTGAGGATGTCGCGCGCGATCTCCTGCTCGCGTCCCGCGACCGCGATTTTCTCGAAGAACGTGTGTGCCTTCGAGATCGGCTGCGCGCTCATGTCGGCGATCGAGCTCCCGCGGAAGCGCACGGCAAGCGCTTCCTTGTTCAGGCGCTTTCCGTGGCAGGAATCGCAGGGTTCATCGAGCTGCAGCCAGTCGACCCACGAATCGAGCACGTGGTCCTCGGTGCCGGTCCTGGAGCGCTCGTCGTCCCACTTCACCTCGTCGATCTTCAGGCCCGTGCCATAACACGCGGCACACCACCCATGCTTGGAGTTGTACGAGAAGAGGCGCGGGTCGAGCTCCGGGAAGCTGCGCGCGCACGAGGGACACGCGCGCTTGACCGAATAGATCTGCGTCTCGCGGTCGCCCCAGCCCCGGCAGCAGACGTGCAGCACGCCCTTGCCCATCTCGATCGCCTGCTCGACGGCGTGGCGCAGCTGCTTCTCGTTTTTCGGTTCGACCGGCACCTCGGCCACCGGCAGCTCGATGGTGTGCTCGCGGAAGCGGTCCAGGCGCGGCCAGCCCCTGGTCGGCAGGTATTCGCCGTCCACGCGCAGGTGCGATACCGCCTTGCCGAGCGCCCACTTCGCGAGGTCGGTGTAGAAACCCTTGCGGTTGGTCACCAGCGGGGCCAGCACCGCGATGGTCTTGCCGCGCTGCTCCTTCATCAGGCGCGCGACGATGGCATCGACGCTCTGCGGTTCGATCGGCACGTCGCAATCGGGGCAATACTGCGTGCCCAGCTTCACGAACAGCAGGCGCAGGAAGTGGTGGATCTCGGTCTGCGTCGCCACCGTGCTCTTGCTGCCGCCGCGGCTGGTGCGCTGCTCGATCGCCACCGTCGGCGGGATGCCGAAGATTGCATCGACGTCCGGTTTTGTCGCCGGCTGCACGAACTGGCGCGCGTAGGCATTGAGCGATTCCAGGTAACGGCGCTGGCCCTCGGCGAAAACGATGTCGAAGGCGAGCGTGGACTTGCCGGACCCGGAGACGCCGGTGATCACGGTGAACTTCTCGCGCGGGATGTCGACGTCGATGCCCTTGAGGTTGTGCTCGCGGGCGTTGCGGACCTGGATCGCCTTGGGGTGTTTGTAGAGGATTCGACGCTCCGCTGTTTCTACCGCGGGAACGCCGATTGCCGCCGATGAAGGCGCCGATGGCCGCCGATCAAGACTGAGTGCCTTTTCGTATTCCACAAGGGCGCGGCCGGTGTGGGACGCCGAGACTTCCCTTATCTGGTCGGGCGTGCCAACCGCCAGCACTTCACCACCCGCGTCGCCACCTTCCGGCCCCAGGTCGATCAGCCAATCTGAAGCGCGGATCACGTCGAGGTTGTGCTCGATCACCACAATCGAATTGCCGGCGGCGAGCAGCTTGCGGAACGACGCCAGCAGCTTGGAAACATCGTCGAAGTGCAGGCCGGTGGTGGGTTCGTCGAAAAGGAAGATGCGCGACTGCTTCTTGTACGTGTCGGCGCCCGGCCGCCTGGGCAGCATCGAGATCGGGCGGCCGTCGGCTTCTGCCAGGTGGCCGGCGAGCTTCAGGCGCTGCGCCTCGCCGCCGGAAAGAGTCGGCACCGGCTGGCCCAGGCGCAGGTAGTCGAGGCCCACGTCCACCAGCGGGCGCAGGCGGCGCACGATGTCGGCGTTGCCCGCGAACACCGCCACCGCGTCCTCGATGGTGAGCTCGAGCACCTCGGCGATGCTGCGGCCGTCGACCTTCACCTCCAGCACCTCGTCGCGGTAACGCGTGCCGTTGCAGTCCGGGCAGCGCAGGTAGACGTCGGAGAGGAACTGCATCTCGACGTGTTCGAAGCCGTTGCCGCTGCAGGCCGGGCAACGCCCGTTGC
The DNA here is from genome assembly GCA_038203035.1 of Burkholderiales bacterium. Lineage (GTDB taxonomy): Bacteria > Pseudomonadota > Gammaproteobacteria > Burkholderiales > Usitatibacteraceae > Usitatibacter. Next base: position 497 of record JBBREI010000144.1, on the reverse strand, counting down.
CGGAGTTGAACGAGAAGGTCCCGGCGGTGTAGCCGCGCGCCTTCGAATCGGGGGCGTTGGCGAAAAGCGCGCGGATCGCGTCGAAGGCGCCGACGTAGCTCGCGGGATTGGATCGGGTGGTGCGCCCGATCGGCGACTGGTCGACAAACACCACGTCGTTCACGTGTTCGGCGCCCACCAGTTCGCGCAAGGCGCCCGGCGATTCCGTGGGCTTGCCCAGGTGCTTGCGCAGCGCCGGATGCAGGATGTCCTGCACCAGCGTGGATTTGCCGGACCCGGAGACGCCGGTGACGGTGACCAGGCGGCGCAGCGGGAAGTCGACGTCGACGTTCTTCAGGTTGTGTTCGGTGCCGCCGCGGATGCCGACGCAAACCGTGCCGATCAGCGGGTTGGTGGCCAGGTCGTTGGGCACCTGCATGCCGGGGATGCGCAGTTCCTCGCTGGGGCGGCGCGCGTCGGCGCGCTTGCGACCCGAGAGGTAGTCGGCGGTCAGCGTG
>JBBREI010000143.1:0-10044 GCA_038203035.1 Burkholderiales bacterium | reverse complement strand
CTCATTGCCGCTCGATGTGCGCCTTCTGCCACTTCATCTCGATGTCGAGCTTGTCTTTCGATTCCAGCTCGACGCGCAGTCCCTTGATCATGGTGCCGTACGCGAGGTAGTAGGCCGCGATCATTGTGAGGTCCGTGAGCTGCCGGTCGGAGAGGTGCTTGCGGATCGCCGCGTAGGTGGCGTCGCTTACCGAATCGGCGGAGGCGAACTCCAGCACGTAACGCACCGCAAGCTGTTCCGCCTCCGGCAGCGACGACGGCACCTTGCCGGCAAGGATGTCGTCGACAGCCTCGCGCGGGATGCCCGCCTGCACGGCCAGCGCCCCGTGGTGCGTGGCGGCGTATCGGACCTTGTGGCCGATGGTCACGATGGCGAGCTCGACAAAGCGTTCGCCAAGCTCCGTGCGGTATCGGACGTAGTCGCCGAAGTGCGCGAAGCGGCGCAGGCCTTCGGGCGCGTTGGACAGCGAACGCATCGCGTTGGAGACCCAGCCGCGGCTTTCGGTGATCTCCGCATAGACCTTCTGCAGATCGGTGGGCTGGGGATTCGGTTCAGGCAGGACGGCCATGCAATTCCTTTCTATTTCTGTTCAAGGCCGTTGGCGGCCACGACTTTCTTCCACATGGAGATCTGGCCCTCCACGAACCGGGTGAACTCCTGCGGCGTGCCGCCCACGGGCCGCGTGCCCATCCCCAGCAGCTTGTCACGCACCGCGGGGGTTTGGAGCGCCTGGTTGGTTGCCCGGTTGAGGATCATGATCACCTCGTCGGGCGTGCCCTTCGGCGCGGCCAGCCCGAGCCACGATTCCGCCTCGAAGCCCGCGACACCGGATTCCATCATCGTCGGCACGTCGAGCGCCACGGGTGAACGCTTTGCGCTGCTCACCGCGATCGGGCGCAGGCGCTTGCCGGCGATCAGCGACGAGGCGCCCGGCATGGAGTCGAACTGCATGTCGATCGAACCGCCCATGACGTCGATATTCGCCTTGGCGCTGCCCTGGTAGGGCACGTGGAGGATTTCCACCTTGGTGATCGACTTGAGCAGTTCCATGAAGAGGAACATCGACGAGCCCGCGCCGGCTGAGCCGTAGGTGAGCTTGCCCGGGTTGGCGCGCGCCTCGTTAATGATGTCCTGCACGGTCTTGAAGCGCGATTCGGGCGCCACGACCAGCACGTTGGTGCTGGCGATCGTGTGCACGATCATGCGGAAGTCGGCCACCGGGTCGAACGGCATGTTCTTGATCAGCGCCGGGTTTGATCCAAAGTTGTTGATGGCTGCCACGATCAGGGTATAGCCGTCCGCCGGCTGGTTGCGCACCCAGTCAGCTCCGAGGTTGCTGTTGGCCCCCGGCTTGTTCTCGATCACCACCGGCTGCTTGAGGATGTTGGACATCTCCTGCGCGATGATGCGCGTGGCGACGTCCGTCTGGCCCCCCGGTGGGTTGGCCACGACGATCTTGATGGGCTTGGTGGGGAACTGCGCGTGCGCCACGCCAAGGACCAGCGTGGTTGCAAATGCCAGGATTGCGCTGAGCTTCTTCATCCGGATCTCCCGTTACCAGTTGAGGGTGAGGCTGGAGCCGCCGCAGACGTGCAGCACCTGGCCTGTGATGTATCCGTTCGCGGGATCTGCGAGGAAGAGCACCGCGCGAGCGATGTCATCCGGTGTCCCCGCCCGGCCGACGATCGCGTGTTCAACGAGCTTCGCGGCGACTTCCGGCGGGTTGTTTTTCTTGAACAATTCCGTGAGCACCGGCCCGGGCGAGATGGCGTTCACGGTGATGCCATGGGGCCCGAGCTCCATCGCCCAGGTGCGCGTGAAGCCCACCATGGCGGCCTTGGTGGCGGAATAGACGGTACGCGCCTTCTTGCCCAGGATCGCGCGCGACGAGATGTTCACGATGCGCCCGAACCCGCGCGCCTTCATGCCCGGCACAAAGGCCTGCGCCAGCAGCAGCGGCGTGCGGATGGAGAGGTTCACGCCGAGATCGAGCTGCGCGCCCGTCACCTCTTCGAGGAAACCGGGCGTGGGGAAGCCCGCGTTGTTCACGATGCAATCGACCGCGTGGCCGCGGGCGATCTGCGCCACGGCGGCTTCGGTGGCTGCCGCATCGGCGAGATCCACCTTCAGGTAGATATAGCGGGCGTCCAGCGCCTGCTGTGGCGGCAGGATATCGAGGTTGATGACGGTGTCGCCGCGATCCAGGAAATGGCGCGCGATGCCTTCGCCGATGCCGTTGCTGGCGCCGGTCACGATGGTGGTGAATTTGCGCGTCATGCGTGCACCGGCAAGCCGGCATTGGAGCCGGTGATGTAGCCGCGCTGGAAAGCCGGATCGATGGGACGCTCGCCGGGCCGGTTAATCCAGAGGCGATACAGGCGCCGCTTGCGTTCCGGCTCCGTCCAGTCGGTGAAACCCGTGCGCCAATGGATGACGGTGTAGTTGTTGAGCAACTGGATGTCTCCGGGCTGGAAGGCCATGTCGAGGCGGAATTCTTCGCTGTGGGCGAGATCGACGATGTGGTCGAGCAACCCCAGTTCACGCGCCGGTAGCGTGCGGCCCATGCGCTCCACCGCCTGCCGGGCGCTGCTGTTGTTGAACACGCAGCTCATGAGGCCGTGGTACCAGCGGTAGACGGGAATGGGCACCGGCGTGCATCCGAAGGGCGCCTGCGGCGTCTCGTCGCCGCGCAGGTCGTGATGGAAGCCGCGGTACAGGCACTCGAGGCCTTCCGGGTCTTCCTGGAGCAACCGGTTATAGATGGCGATGGAGCTCGCGATGCGGCTCAAGCCGCCCTCTTTCGCAGGCTGCACGCACAGGAGCGAAACGACGTCGCAGGGATCGCTGTGCGGGCGCTGCTCCGCGTTGGTCATCGAAGGCTTCACGCCCACCTTGTTGGCGTCGTAGCCCTGGTCCGTGATCTCCGCGATCGGGTCGCCCTTCACGTTCTGCGTGATGAGCGTGCCCCAATGGCGGCCGATGCCCCAATAAATGTCGCGCAGTTGTTGGCGGCTGTATTTGGCGACCGGCAGCCCGCGCAGCAGCATGAAGCCGCGCCCTTCCGTCACCTGGCGCATCGCATCGCCCAGGAAGGTGGCGGCACCGCGTAGCGGGAACTCCTCACGCGAGAAGGCGGGCATTGCCTTGCCTTTCGCCCCCAGGCCTTCCGCCGCGGATTCCACCTCCGCCACGGCCGCCGCCGGCCAGTCCAGGATCCAATCCTTACGCGCGCGCATCTGCAGGCCGGTCCAGGCGCTCGGGTGATTCACGGGATAGCGGCGGATTTCCAAAGTCAGGCCCATATTACAATGCAATATGATCGTATTTCTTTTATCCAATATACCGGTCGCGAAGCGCGAGCGGCAATAGAGGCTCACACGCAATGGGTAGGAAGGCCGCGATCAACAACGAACGTGCAGACGCGCTCTACGTGGGCTCGCTGGAAAAGGGGCTGCGCGTGATCGGCGCCTTCGGTGCAGGGCGGCAGTTCATGACGCTGCGCGAGATCGGCGAGGCGTGCGACCTGGACAAAAGCGCGGCACAGCGCTTCACGCATACGCTCACCCAACTGGGCTACCTGGAGAAGTGCGGAGAGACCAAGCGCTTCTCGCTCGGCAAGAAGGTGCTCGAGCTTGGTTTCAACTTCCTGCGCGCCAACACGCTGGTGGAAGCAGCCTCGCCGGTGTTGATCGACCTGCAGAAGAGCTGCGGGCAGCGCGTCAATCTCTCGCTCTTCGATGACACCTCCATCATCTACGCCATCCGCCAGCTCGGAAAGCGCGAGTACTACTTCTCCTCGCTCATTGGCCGCCGCATGCCGATCTACTGCACCTCGGGCGGGCGCATGATGCTCGCACTCCTGCCCATGGAAGAGGTGGACGGCATCCTCAAGCGCTGCGTCATGAAGCCGGTCACGCCGAAAACCATCCACGAGCCCGCGAAGGTGCGCGCGAAGATCGCCGAGGCGCGCGGGAAGGGATACGCCCTCACGGTGGAAGAAACGGTACTGGGCGAACTCGTGGTGGCCGGCGCCATCGTCGGCGCCAACGGGCGCCCCGCCGCGGCGATCCACATCGCCGGCTCCCTGGGCGAGTGGAAGCCGGCGCAGTTCGAAAGGAAGTTCGGGCCCCTGGTGTCGGAGACGGCCCACGCCTTGAGCCGCAATTTCGCGGGGGGATGAGGCGCCGGCCGGGCGAGCTGCGGCAAAAGTCGTCTCTGACACCCGCTTTCCCTGTCACCGGATCGACATATGCACCCGCTACGCTCTCCGGCTGCACCCAGCAACAGCCTCGAGCCCAAGGACGGAATGCGGATTCTGGTTGCGACCGACGCGTGGTCGCCGCAAGTCAACGGAGTGGTGGTTGCGCTGGCCAACACCATCGCGTGCCTTCGCAAGTGGGGCCACGAGGTGCATGTGCTCTCCCCCGAGGGCTTCACCACGATCGCGATGCCCACCTATCCGGAGATCCCGCTGGCGCTGCTGCCGGGGCGCCAGGTGGCGCTGCGCATGCGCGCCTTCGACCCGCAAGCGGTCCACATCGCAACCGAAGGCCCGATCGGCGCCGCGGCGCGCCGCTACTGCCTGCGCCACGGCCTGCAATTCACGAGTGCATACCACACCTGCTTTCCGGAATACATCGCCGCGCGCACGCCGATCCCGCTGGCGTGGAGCTACGCCTCGATGCGGCGCTTCCATGGGGCCTCATCGAAGGTGCTGGTGGCCACGCCGACGGTGCGCACCCTGCTGGAAGGCCGCGGGTTCGAACGCGTGGCCGATTACACACTCGGCGTGGACCTGCAGCTTTTCCATCCGGTCGCGCAGCGCTTCACCGACCTGCCCCGGCCCGTGTTCACCTACGTGGGCCGCGTGGCGGTGGAAAAGAACCTGCCGGAATTCCTGGCCCTCGACCTGCCGGGCAGCAAGCTGGTGGTGGGAGACGGCCCGGCGCGGGTGAAGCTGCAGCGACGCTTTCCGGATGCACACTTCGTCGGCATGAAGTCCGGCGCCGAGCTCGCCGGCTACTTCCAGCGATCCGATGTGTTTGTTTTCCCCAGCCGCACCGACACCTTCGGGCTGGTGATGCTGGAGGCGATGGCGTGCGGCGTGCCGGTGGCGGCATTACCCGTGCATGGGCCCCTCGACGTGGTGAAGGACCCTTCGACGGGGGTGCTGCATATGGACCTGCGCGTTGCCGCGCTTGCCGCGCTGGATCTCGACCGCGCCAGCTGCCGGCGCTACGCCGAGCAGTTTCCGTGGGAAAGGAGCGCCGGCCAGTTCCTGGCGCATCAGGTTGCGGCGCGCAGCCCGGAGGCGGATTGGCCCACCGTCAGCGCCGAGCCCTCTCCTTCGCGAGGTCGATGAACGCGCGCGTCTTCGCCGGCGGCGCGCAGCGCATCCATCGCCGCGTCAACCCCTCCGCGCGTGTGTGGCACGCCGGCCTGCGCCAGCGCCAGTTCGATTGCGGCCAGCGCGCCGAGCAGCATCGGTTCGTTGAGATCCCCCATGTGGCCGATGCGGAACACGCGCCCTTGCAATGCGGCGAGGCCACGGCCGAGCGCGACGCCGTATCGATCCGAGGCGATGGTGCGGACGTGGTCGGCGTCGTGACCCGCCGGCACCAGCACCGTGGTGAGTGAATCGGAGGCGAAGGCGGGATCGAGCGAATAGGTCTCCGGGCCGCCGCCCTGCCCCCACGCGCGTACGCACGCACGTGTTGCGTTGGCCAGGCGATGGTGGCGGGCGAAGACGTTTTCCAGCCCCTCCTCCTCGATCATGTCGAGGGCGGCTTCGAGGCCGAAGAAGTGCGCCATGGGCGGCGTGCCGCAGAAGGCCACCTGCTTGCCGTTTTCCACCATCGGGCGCCAGTCCCAATAGCGGCGCGGGTTGCGCGCCGACTGCGCCGCTTCCCACGCACGGGCGTTGATTGCCGTGAAAGCCATGCCCGGCGGCAACATGAGCCCCTTCTGCGAGCCGCCGATCACCAGGTCCACGCCCCACTCGTCCATGCGGAAATCGTACGAGGCGAGTGATGAGATGGTGTCGACGAGATACAGCGCCTTATGGCCGACGCGGTTGATCGCCGCACGCACCTCGGCAATGGGATGGCGGATGCCGGTGGCGGTTTCGTTCTGGATCAGCATCACGGCCTTGATCGCGCCCTGGGTGTCCGCCGCGAGATGCCGGGCCACCGCCTCCGGGTCCACCGGGCGGCGCTCAGTCGTTGGCACCAGTTCCACCTCGAGCCCGTAGGCGCGCGAGGTGGCGGCCCACCGGTCGGCGAAGAAACCCGTCTGCGGAACCAGCACCTTGTCGCCGGGAGAAAACAGGTTCGCCACACTGGCATCCCACGCGCCGTTGCCGGAGGCCGCGTACATGATGACGAAGCCTTCGCGCGTCTTGAGGATGCCTTTCATGCGTTCCAGCGATCGGTCGCGCAGCGCCACGAATTCCGGCCCGGTGAAATCCACCGCCGGGCGTGCCATCGCCTGCAGCACCCGGTGCGGGATGTTGGTGGGGCCGGGGTGCATGAAGAATTGAAAGCCGCGCGCTATGGTCATTGCCAGCTCCTGGATTGACATCAGGATGATACTGGTAGTACCTTGGTATTACCATGGCTTCGCCCACCACATTGAAGGTACCCGACGAGCTGCGCGCAAGGCTCGCCGCGCAGGCCGAATCGGAAGGCAAGTCCGCGCACGCCTACATGCTCGAGGCGCTGAAGGAAAAGGCTGATCGTGCCGACCGCCGTCAGGAATACCTGTCTGCCGGGGCTGCCGCCCTCCATGAATACGAGCGCACGGGCGTGGCCTTTGCGATGGAAGACGTGGAGCAATACATCCTGGGAATCTCCGCGCGCAAGAAGCCTCGCCGGCCCAAACCCACGAAGGCATCGGGCAAGAAGAGCTGACCCTTGGCAACACTGCGGTTCACGCCGGCTGCGTTGCGTGACCTGGAGCGCCTGTCGGCCTTCTTGCGGGATACCGACCCCGAAGGCGCCGCCATGACGATCCCGCTGATCCTGAAGGGACTCAAGCTGCTTGCGGCTCACCCGCTTATCGGACGCCCCATCGACGGCGACCGCCGCGAACTGCTGATATTCCGCGGGCGGGCGGGGTACGTCGCGCAGTACGCATTCCGCCCCTTCCCCGACGAAGTGGTTTTCCTGGCGATCAGGCACCAGCGCGAGGTGGATTCGTAGGGACGAAGAAGCCGCGGCCCGCTGGCTCAAGGCTGTCTGATGCGCGCGTTTCGCATCGTCACAGCGCGGCGACCCACCGGATCAATTCGTCCGCTACGTTACGGCGAGCCCACCAGCTTCGCCAGTTCCGTCTTGCGGAATTTCATCCGCATGCCCAGTTCCTGGAGGTCCAGCTTGGTCTTGCGCACCTTCGGGAACATTTCGGTTTGCTCTTCCTTCACGTGGTGCTTGATGTATTCGCCCAGCACCGTGACCTTGGCGTCGAAAAGATCGTCGCCGGGCTGCATGGCGTCCAGCTCCTTGATGAGTTTCCTGGCGCCGTCGTGTTCGACTTCGGCCTCGTCGAGAAGGTCGTCTTCCTTCGGCAGCGCCTCGCGGGTGGCGGGGTAGAAGATCTCTTCCTCGATCTGGGTGTGGATCTTGAGCTCGGTGCAGATCTTGCGGCAGAGCTCGCCTTTCTTCTTCTCGGCGCGGTCGCCGAGCTTGTCGTATTGCTCGAACATCTTCGAGACCTTGGCGTGGTCGTCCTTGAGCAGGGCGATGGCGTCCGGCGCCGTGGTGGACTTGCGGGGGGCGGGCTTCCTGGTCGTTTTCATGGTGTCGGTCCGTTGTGGGGTACCGACAAAACTAACCGCCGGTACCCGCCCGTGCCATCAGAGCACGCCGGGAAACCGTGTCGGACTATTTGAACTCCCACCCAAGCCTTTGGCGGTCATGGGGTGACGGGCTAGTAGTAAAACGCGGCGGCGACGGCGATGGCAGCGATGGCGGCCAGCGCGAGCCACTTGCCAACTCCTGCGCCCGAGCGGACCTCACCGGGCGCCAACCCCGGACCCGCGCGCATCGGGGCGGTGGCGGGCGGGGATGCCAGGGAAGAACCAGCCGCCGGCAGGTTCCGCTGGATCTCATCCACGATGGCCTTGGCCTCCGCGAGCCCGACGCCGGTGGATTCGCGGACGATCTTGATCGCCTCGATGGTGTTGCCACGCTTGAGCGCTTCAATCGCGGCCGGTGAAAGCGTGAAGGAGGCGTTGGGATCGCGCCCGGGCGGGTGATCGTACGAGGGCAGCGGTGCCGGCGTGCCCCCGCGCTCGTAACTCTCGATCCAGTCCTTGGCTTCCTTGAGGCCCAGGCCCGTCATGCCACGCAGCAGCTTGATGGCCTCGATCTTGTTGCCGGCTTTCAGGGCCGCTTCGACCGTGGGTGGGAGGATGTCCTGTGGCATCCGCGGATTCTATGCCACTGGTCCCTCGCGGGCCCGGCCACGTCGTTGGCGGGGATGCAGGACTACATCGGAAAATTCTGCAGTATGGCGGCCCCCGGCATGGGTATCTCCATCTGGCCCGCTCCGCCGTGGGCAAATTTCCCGTATCGGCCGATTGGATCGGCCTTGGCGGTGATTGACGCTTGTTAGTGCGCAAAGTACTGTCCTCGCGTTGCCCACAAGGAGAAAAACCTATGGAAGCGCGCGCCGGGTCTGCCTTGCCGCCGAGCTGGGCGCCCTACGGCTTCATGAACCAGGGCCTCGAAGACGAAGCCGACCATTCGTCGCAGCCGCGCGCCTGGCATGGGCCTGACTTCATTCCATGGGTCGACGGTCTCGTGGGCCGGTTGGCAGCCTTCGCCTGGCCTCAATGGACCGCCAATGGCTGGGACGGGGCCGCAGGCGGCAATGCCGAAGCCCTCACACGGGCGGACCTGGCGATCATGTCACGATGTGCTGCGCAGCTGGTGCAACCGGCCAGGCACGCGGGCGGCCGCAGCAACATGTGGTGGTTCAACTGGGAGGACGACCTTCCGGGGAACTCGTGGGACAGGCGGTTCGAGGCCTGCTTTCCGACCAGCCAAATCGACCGCGACACCTTCCGGATGACGCTCGGCGAGATCGCGATGAACCGATACTACGGCGGCATCCCGTTCATGCTCAAACGCGGCCTGCAACGGCCGAGGCCCTACCAGATGGCGCTGGCCCTGGGGACCGATCGCATCGCGCCGCAGCCGTCCATTTCCGCCTGGTCGCCGTCGGCCATCTCGGGCCACTCCTTCCAGGCGCTGATGGGAGTCCTCACCACCTATCTGGATTTCAGCGCGCTCGCGTCCCATCGCGACGAGTTGCTGCGGCTCGCGGTGGACATCGGTGATCGCCGTGTCCTTGCCGGGATCCACTATCCCTCCGACAACGCCATGTCATGGTGGGTGGCGTTCAATTGCATCGAACACGTCGCCAGGGACAAGGCGCAGGAAGCCGAGATGCGAAAGTTCATCCGCGAAGCCGTCGCGGGCAGCCGCGTCTGGGCTGCAATGGAAAAAAGCGCCGCTCACAAGCCCCTGGTGGACGAGCTGAACACGCTGCTCACCGGAAACTAGGGCCATGCATCCACGCAACCAGGACCTCCCGTCGCCCCTGCGTGACGGGAAGTACCCGGTGCGCCAGGTGGGCCGGGAAAACAACCGCCGACCCGACGCGTTGCTCATCGATCGGGTGTTCCATCGAAACCATCTGCAGTCCGCCGCCCCCGTAGGTGTCCCGGTCGTCGAGGAGGATCGACATGCTGAGCTTCCGGGTGCATTCACCGCCGTTGCCAAGGTCCGTATGCCAATCGATGAATCCATCCACGCCATAGGTCACGAACAGGATCTGCTCGACGGCATCGTCGATGGAGAATCCAAAGGTCCTGTTCGCGTTCACGAAGACCTGGGTGAGCCTGGCGAACAGCCAATCGGTCTCCGGGCTGCGGGCGACGTAGCGGGTCGTGGCGCTCCGGATCGGCTTCGATGGCGCGGGCTCTATGCCCACCGCCTCCTCGCGCCAGCCCGCGGCCAGGGCCCGTATCTGCCCGCACTC
>JBBREI010000142.1:0-10405 GCA_038203035.1 Burkholderiales bacterium | reverse complement strand
AGCAGCACGGTGGCGGCGTCGGAGCTTCCGCCCCCCATCCCGCCGCCCATGGGGATACGTTTCTCCACCTCGATGTCGGCTCCCATCCGGGTGCCGCTCGCCTCCTGCAGCAGGAGCGCCGCGCGCACCGCCAGGTCGTCGCTAGCCGGCACCCCCGCAAGGTCGCTCACCCGCTGGATCAGGCCGTCGTCGCGGGCGCGCAGCCGCACCGAATCCATCCGGTCGATGAGGGCGAAGACGCTCTGCAGCAGGTGGTAGCCGTCCTCGCGCCGCCCGACCACGTGCAGGAACAGGTTGAGCTTGGCAGGGGCCGGGTAGTCGGGGCCGGGAAGAAGCACGGCCTCAATCCCCCAACACGCGGTATTCGTCCACCACGAGGCGAACGGTAACCTCGCCTCGCGTCGCGCTCATGCGGCGCGCCACGTCCACGCTTCCGGCCTTCTGCGTCTCCTCGACCGTGACCTTCCAGCCGCTCGCCACCGAGGGCGCCCCACCGTGCAGCCAGAGGGCGAGGTCCGCGGGGTCCAGCTCCACGCCCAGGGCGCGGCCAGTCAGGTCGGCGAAGGTAGCGGCCTGGTATGCGCCGCCTCCCGCCTGGGTGAGCGTGGCCCCGGCCGGCCCCGACTCGATGCGCGCCACCTCGTTGCCAAGCGGCGAGGCGATGATCCACAGGTCGGTGGCGCCGCGGTGGGTCCAACGCAGCTTCGCAATTTCGCTGCGCTGGTCCTGGCGCAGCGCCAGGCGCCCGGCGATTTCGAAGGACGCGGGAATGCCGGTGAGATCCGGCAACGGTTGGGGGGGCGCAACCGCGCAGGCACCCAGGAGCAGCGCCAGCGCGGCCGCTGCGGCGCGCGATTTCATCAGCCCGCGAGTGTACCGCTCAGTTGCGGTACTTCTGCATCACCGTGATCAACGTCTCGTGGTTCGGGTTTTCGCTGAGCGCGGCGCGCCAGATCTTCTGCGCTTCGTCGCGCTGGCCCACCTTCCACAACACCTCGCCCAGGTGGGCGGCGATTTCCGGGTCGTTGCGCGCCGAATAGGCCGCCTGCAGGTGCTTGAGCGCGGCGTCGGCGTCGCCAAGCCGGTAGTGCACCCAGCCCAGGCTGTCCTGGATGAAGGGATCGTCGGGCGAAAGCTTGAACGCCTTCTCGATCAGCTCCTTGGCTTCCTGGAGGCGCTGGGTCTTTTCTGCCAGCGTGTAGCCCAGCGCATTGTATGCGTGCGCGTAGTCGGGCTTCATCTGGATCACACGCCGCAGATCGGCTTCCAGCACGTCGATCTTGTCGATGCGTTCCGCGGCCATCGCGCGGTCGTAGAGCAGCTCGTACGAATCGGGGAATTTCGCCACCGCCTCGCTCAGCATTTCGTAGGTCTCGCGCCACGCCTTGGAGTCGCGCAGCAGCTGCGCTTCGACCTGGATCATCTGCACGCGATCCTCGTCCGATCGCGGCTTGATGCGACGCAGGTATTCGCGCCCGGCGGCCAGGCCCTGCTGGCGCGCCACCAGCGTCGCCACCTTGAGTTGCGCGCGCACCCAGTCGGTCGATTCAACCTTCTGGTACCAGGTGATCGCCTCCTCGTAGCGCTTGAGGCCCTCGGCCGCCTGGCCCATGCCCAGGTAGACGGCGGCGGGCTCGCGGTAGCCGAGGTCCAGCGAGCGCTGGAAGGCGGCCTGCGCCCCGGCATGATCGTCGAGCTGGAGCGAGAGCAAGCCGATCGCGTAGGCGGCCTGCGGATCCCTGGCGGCGAGTTTTTCGGCTTCGCGGAACTGATCGCGCGCCTCGGCCAGCTTGCGCTCCGCGGCGAGCTCGCGGCCCAGCTGCATGCGCACCTCCAGCGAGCCGGGGTTCTGCGCCACGTAGCCGCGGTAGTAGGCAACCACCGTTTCCGGGGCGACCTTGCGCAACACCTGCGCCTTGAGGATGGCGCCCTGCTCCCAGGCCGGACGAAGCTGCAGCGCGGAATCGGCTTCGGCCGCGGCCAGCTCCAGGTTGGCGGCCAGCAGCGCGGCAACCCCGATGGCGTAGTGCGATTCGGGCATTTCCGGGTAGCGGCCGGCGAGCTGGCGCGTGACGTCGAGGATCGCAGCGCGGTTGTTGTATTTCACGAACAGGTGCGGCAGTTGCATCAGCACCGCGCCGCGATTGCGGTTGCGGTCGAGCAGCGCGGCCAGCGCGTCACGCGCCTTGTTGATGTCGCCTTCGTTGCCGAGGAGGGCGGCGATGATTTCACGCGCGAGGGGGGATTGCGGCTCCAGCTCCAGCAGCAGCGTGGAGCTTTCCAGTGCGGGACCGTAGGCGCGGGAGCGGATCGCGAGCTCGACGGCGCGGCGGGCGATCTGCGGATCGCGCAGCTCGCGCGCCATGCGGTTGTAGATGGCCAGGGCTGCCTCGTTGTCGCCGCGTTGTGCGGCAAGTTCGGCCACCAGGAATTCGAAAATACCATCCGCCGTCGCGGCGCCGCCGTCCGCCTCTACGGCATCGGAGGCGTCGTCGGCCTGCTCATCGGCGGCCCACGCGGGCATGCCCATGAAACCCACCGCGGCGAGCGCCGCTAACCACCACGCTTTCGAATTCATTTTCGATGCCTCCCGCGCATGCCACGGCTTGCAGCGCTGCGATGCCCCATCATAGAACGATTCCGGCGCCGGCAAGCATCTGCCAACCGGGCGTGCGTGCGTGCGGCGGGCGACCTCGGGCAGGCACGTATAATTCCCGGAAAAATCACGCAAATTCCCCCAGGCCCCCCATGCCCGAGCTGCCCGAAGTCGAGACCACGCGCCGTGGCCTGCTGCCCCACCTCGTGGGCCGCCGGGTCGAGGGCGCCGTGGTGCGCAACGGCAACCTGCGATGGCCGGTCACGCGCAACCTGGATCGCCGCCTGCGCGGCGCAAAAGTCGTCGATATCCGCCGGCGCGGCAAGTACCTGCTGTTCGACTTCCCGGAGGGCCACCTGCTGGTGCACCTGGGCATGTCGGGGCGCCTGTCGCTGGTGCCGCGGGACCAGCCGGCGCGCAGCCACGACCACGTCGATGTCCGCCTGGAAGGCGCGCAGTTGTTGCGGCTCACCGACCCGCGGCGCTTCGGCGCCATGCTCTGGGTCGCCGGGCCCGCGGAGGACCACGCGTTGCTGCGCGGCCTCGGCGTGGAGCCCTTCGACGAGGCCTTCGACGGCGCGGCGCTGCAGCGCCTTGCCCGCGGCCGGCGCGTGGCGGTAAAACACTTCCTGATGGATGCACACGTCGTGACGGGCGTGGGCAACATCTATGCGTCCGAAGCGCTGTTCCATGCCGGCATCCATCCGCTGCGCAGCGTCGCCCGCATCGCGCGCGCGCGCTGGGACGACCTTGCCATCGCGGTGCGCGACACTCTCACGCGCGCCCTCGCCGCGGGCGGAACGACGCTGCGCGATTATGCGCAGGCCGACGGATCGCCCGGTTACTTCCAGCACGAAAGCGCGGTGTACGGGCGCGCGGGCCTGCCCTGCAGGCGCTGCGGCACGCCGATCCGCATGCAGCGCCAGGGCCAGCGTTCGACCTTCCACTGCCCGTCATGCCAGAAATGAGCGCCACCGGCACCACGCGCAACCTGCCCGCGCAAGCTCTCGAGGGCAGCCTCGCCGAGCTCAAGGCGTGGCGCCTCGCCACCGGCGAGGCGCTGGCCGCCTTCCGCCGCTGGGCGGTGGTCAATCGCCTGCTGGACGAGCAGACCGCGGCGCGCCTGTCGTACCTGGAGCGGCGCGTGGCGTCGGAAAAACTCACCATCGCGTTCGTCGCGGAATTCTCGCGCGGCAAGACCGAGCTCATCAACGCCCTGTTCTTCGCCGACCTTGGCACGCGCCTGCTGCCCTCGGGACTCGGGCGCACCACGTTGTGCCCGACCGAGATCCAGTGGGACCCCGCGCGGGCGGCCTCGATCCGCCTGCTTCCGATCGGCACCCGCGAAAGCCCCAAGGCGCTGCGCGAGTTCATCGCCGAGATCGACAGCTGGAAGGAGATCGCGCTCGACCCCGCCGAACCCGAATCGGTCGCCGAGGCCTGCAAGGCGATCTCGGAATCGATGGTCGTGGCCGCGGCCGCGGCCGCCAACCTGGGCCTCGCCCCGGAAGGCTCCGATCCATCACATCGCATCGAGATCCCACGCTGGCGTTATGCGGTGATCAACTATCCCCACCCGCTGCTGGAAAACGGCCTGTCGATCCTCGATACGCCCGGGCACAACACCATGGGCGTGGAGCCCGAGCTCACCGTCAACCGCATCCCCGACGCGGCCGCCATCGTTTTCATGCTCGGCGCGGACACCGGCGTAACGCGCACCGACCGCGAGTTGTGGGGCGAATACATCGAGCCGATCCGCGGCCTCGACCAGAACTGCTACGTGGTCCTCAACAAGATCGACGGGCTGCGCGACGGCTTCAAGCCCGAAGCCCAGGTGCTCTCGGAGATCGATCGGCAGGTGAAGGCCAGCGCGGAAGCGCTGCGCGTTCCACCGCAGCGCGTGTTTGCGCTGTCCGCGCGCCAGGGCCTCACCGCCAAGATCCAGGACGACCGCGACGGCCTCATCCGCAGCCGCCTCTACCGCCTGGAGCAGGCGCTGGGGCGCGGCATGGTGCACCAGCGCCGCCTCGACCACGCAAGCGCCATACGCGCCGAGGTGCGCTCCGCGTTCGCCGAATCGCGCGCGCTCATCGATAGCCGCCTCGCCTTCTCGCGCGAGCAGCTCGAGGAGCTGGTGGCGATCCAGGGGCGCAACCAGAAACTGGTGGAGTCGCTGGCGCGCAAGGCGGCGTCCGATCGCCAGCGGCTGGAGCAGGCGCGCGCGATGATGATCGGGCTTCGCACGGTGCACAACCGCAACATGGACGAGCTCACCAGGCTGCTCGATCCGAACGTCATCCGCCAGCACGGCATCACCACGCGCCAGGAAGTGCAGGCGTCGAAGTTTTCCAGCGGCATCGGCCAGGCGCTCGACCAGTTCTTCCGCAACGCGCGCGCCCGGCTGCAGGAATCGGTGGCCGTGATCCGCGAGGCGCGCGCCCTCATGGGCTCGGTGAGCCGCAAGTTCAACGACGAATACCAGATCGCCACCGTCGAGATCACCGATTTCGCCACCGAGCGCTTCTTCGTCGAGGTCGACCGGCTGGAGGAGCGCTGCGCGCGCGACTTCAAGGGCGCGGGCAGCCTGCTCACGCGCCGGCGCTCAACCTTGTCCGCGCTTTTCTTCGACAGCGTCGTGCTCAAGGTCATCAACGTCTTCGAGATCGCCGATCGCGAGGTACGCACCTGGATGAACGGCTTCATCCGACCGCTGGACGCGCGCCTGGCCGCGATGCAGGAGCACAGCAATACCCGCATCGAGGGAATGGGACGCATCCAGGACGCGGAAACCGACCTCGTGGAACGCCTGGAGCAGCTGCGCGCCCTGGCCGCCGATGTCGAGCGCCAGCAGCAGGAATGGGAAGGCCACCACGCGCGACTGGCAGCCCGCCTGCAGGTGGAGCGCGACCCCTCGCTCGCCTAGGCGGGGTTTTTCGCGCGCTCGAGCGCGATGTATTTTCCCATCAGCTGCTCGCGCGATTCGGCGTGGTCGGGATCGAGCGGGATGCAGTCGACCGGGCAGACCTCCTGGCACTGCGGCCGGTCGAAATGCCCCACGCATTCGGTGCACCTGGGCGGGTCGATCACGTAGATCTCCGGGCCCATTGAGATCGCGCCGTTGGGGCATTCCGGCTCGCACACGTCGCAGTTGATGCACTGGTCGGTGATCTTCAGCGCCATCAGCCGCCCTCGCCGCCGCCGATCTTCTCGTGCATGCGCTCCACCGTGAGCGGGTGCACGAAGGCCGAGATGTCGCCGCCCAGCACCGCGATCTCGCGCACGATGGTGGCCGACAGGAAGAGGTACTTGTCCGAGGGCGTGAGGAAAAGTGTCTCCACACCGGGGGCCAGGCGCCGGTTCATGCCGGCGAGCTGGAATTCGTATTCGAAGTCGGACACGGCGCGCAGGCCGCGCAGGATCACCGTGGCGTTCTGCTCCTTCACGAACTCCGAGAGCAGGCCCGAGAAACCCATCACCAGCACGTTCTTGTAGGGCGCGAGCACTTCCTTCGCCAGGCCCACCCGTTCGTCGAGGGAGAAAAAAGGCCGCTTGGCCTGGCTGTGGGCGACACCCACCACCACCTCGCTGAAGAGTCGCGAGGCGCGCTGGATGAGGTCTTCGTGGCCATTGGTGATGGGGTCGAAGGTACCGGGGTAGACGGCGCGTATGGTCATGGCGAAGTGAGCTCCAGGAGCCCATAGCGTACCGCCCCGGCCCGGTCTTCGCGAAGCACCTTCCACGGCGTGGGCGGCGCGAGCACCTGCGCGCCCTCGATGTAGACCCGCGCGCCGGCATTGAGGTGGGCCGGCAGCGCGGCCAGCGCGCGCAGCGCGAGGTCGCTGGCGTACGGCGGGTCCACGAAGGCGATGTCGAACTTTTCCCGCGGGCGCTTGAGGTAGGCGAGCGCGTCATCCTCGACCACATCCAGGCCATCGGCCTGCAGCAGGCGTGCGGTTTCGCGCAGGCCCGCGGCCACGGCCCTGTCCCTCTCCACCATGACCACGCGCCCGGCCCCGCGGGACAAGGCCTCGAAACCCATGGCGCCGCTGCCGGCGAAGAGGTCGAGACAGGCGAGGTCGTCCATGCGCTGGCCGAGCCAGTTGAACACGGTTTCGCGCACACGGTCGGGGGTGGGACGCAGTTGCGCGGCCGCGGGAAACTTCACGATGCGGCTGCGCCATTTGCCTCCGATGATGCGGACGCGATTTCGTCCGTTGGAGACGGTGGCCATGATCCGGTCGATGTTACCGTAAAATATTTGGTTTCCCGCTTCGCCTCCCGATGTCATCCCTCAAGAACTTCTTCAAGAAGGACCTCGAGCTCACGCGCGCGCGCTGGTCGAAGGCCGTCGATGTCCTGCGTGCCGCCCCGAAGATCGACGAGGCCCTCTACGAAGCGCTCGAATCGCGGCTGATCGAGGCCGACGTGGGAGTCGCGGCCACCGCCACGCTGATCGCCGCATTGCGCCGCGCGCAGAAGGACAAGCGGCTGGAGGACGGCAGCCAGCTGGAAGGCGAGCTCAAGGCCGCGCTGGTGGCATTGCTCGAGCCGCTGGAAAAACCCTTCCCCGCCAACCCGCCCCGGCCGTTTGTGATCCTGCTGGCGGGTGTGAATGGCGCGGGCAAGACCACCACCATCGCCAAGCTGACCCACTTCTTCCAGTCGCAGGGCAAAAGCGTGCTGCTGGCCGCCGGCGACACCTTCCGGGCCGCCGCCGTGGAGCAGCTGGCCGAATGGGGGCGGCGCCACAACGTGACCGTGGTCGCGCAGGAAAAAGGCGATTCGGCCGCGGTGATCTTCGACGCGATCAGTTCGGCGCGGGCCAAGGGCATCGACGTCGTGCTCGCCGACACCGCCGGGCGCCTGCCCACGCAGTTGCACCTGATGGAGGAGATCCGCAAGGTCAAGCGCGTGATGGCCAAGGCCGACCCGACCGCGCCCCACGAGACGCTGCTGGTGATCGACGCCAACACCGGGCAGAACGCGGTGCGCCAGGTGAAGGCCTTCGACGAGGCGCTCGGGCTCACCGGCATCATCGCCACCAAGCTCGACGGCACCGCAAAGGGCGGGGCCGTGGCCGCGATCGCGCGCGAACACCCGGTGCCGATCCGCTTTGTCGGCATCGGCGAAAAGGCCGTGGACCTGCGCGCCTTCGTGGCGCGCGACTTCGTCGAGGCGCTTTTCGAGTGATCCAGTTCTCCTCCGTCGCCAAGCGCTACCCGGGGGGGCATGAGGCGCTGCGCGATGTCTCGGTCGACATCGCCTCCGGTGAGATGGTCGCGGTGACCGGGCACTCGGGCGCGGGCAAGTCGACGCTGCTCAAGCTCGCCGCCGGCATCGAACGCGCTTCCAGCGGCATGGTGGTGGTCAACGGGCAGAACCTGGGCGCCCTCGGCGAGACCGCGCTGGCGATCCTGCGCCGGCGGGTGGGCTTCGTGTTCCAGGACCACAAGCTCCTCTATGACCGCAGCTGCCACGACAACGTGGCGCTGCCGCTGCGCATCGCCGGGCTCGGGCGCGAGGAGGCGGCCCGCCGGGTGCGGGCGGCCCTCGACAAGGTGGGGCTGCTGGCGCGCGAGCGCTCCAATCCGGTCGCCCTTTCGGGCGGCGAGCAGCAGCGCCTGTGCATCGCGCGCGCCATCGTGAACCGTCCGAGCATCCTGATAGCCGACGAACCCACGGGCAATCTCGATGCGGACTATGCGCGGGCGATCGTGGATCTCTTCGTCTCCTTCAACCAGGTCGGCGTCACGGTGCTGCTCTCGACCCACGACGAGGCGAGCCTCGGGCGCCTGGGCTGCCGGCGCGTGGCGCTCAACGGCGGCAAGCTGGCGGCGCCATGACCTGGGCGCGCCTGCACCTGCTTGCCCTGGCCGAAGCCATGCGCCGTTTCGCCGCGCAACCGCTGGCCTCCGGCTTCTCGATTGTGGTGCTCGCCATCGCGATCGCGCTGCCGGTCATCGCGGCGATGGCGCTGCGCAGTGTCGGCGCGGCTGCCGCGGGCATCGACACCGATCCCCACGTCAACGTGTACCTGGCCCTCGATGCCAGCGACGAGGACGTGAAGCGCGTGGGCGAGGCGCTCAAGGCGCACCCCGAGGCCGCGCAGGTGCGCTTCATCCCGCGCGCCCAGGCCCTGGCCGAGCTCAAGGCCACCAGCCATCTGGCCGAGATCCTCGCCACCCTGGACCGTAACCCCCTGCCCCACGCGTACACCGTGAGGGTGCGAACCACTGCCGCCGAACGCGTCGGCAACCTGCGTACGGACTGGTCGAAGATCCCCAAAGTCGACCAGGTGCTGGCCGATTTCGAATGGGCGGGCCGGCTCGGGCGGTGGGTGCGCTTCGGCAATCGCCTGCTGGCCGCGGCCTGGCTGCTGCTGGGCGGCGCGGTGGCCTTCATCGTGGGCCACCTCATTCGGCTCCAGGTGCTGACCCATCGCCAGGAGATCGAGGTGAGCCAACTGATGGGGGCCACCGCCGCCGATGTGCGCCGGCCCTTCCTCCACCACGGCGCCGTCCAGGGCTTCCTGGCGGGTGGGCTGGCGGTCGCCCTGGCAAGTGGCCTTGCGGCCTGGACTGGATACGAATTGCGAGCGCTCACTCCGGATTATGGTATGGAACTTAAAGTAGTTTTCCTGCCTCCAATGGAGACTCTGACGGTGGTGCTTGGAGCCGCCGGCCTCGGGCTGGCGGGTGCCTGGATCGCCGTCGCCCGGGAGCTGAAGCGCTTCTCCGTGAAGGCGTGAAAGGGGAACCTTTTACCTCCTTAGCACTCCAATCGTGCGAGTGCTAAAATGGGTTCCAACAAGGAGGGTCCTAGACACAATGGCCACCATGACCTTGCCGGCCCTGCCGCCGGTATCCAGCCCGGAGTCTTACGTCACCGCGGTCAACGCCGTGCCGATGCTCACGCTCGAACGTGAGGTCGAACTCGGTCGCCGCCTGAAGGAAAGCAACGACCTCACCGCCGCCCGCGACATGGTGCTTTCGCACCTGCGCCTGGTGGTGTCGGTCGCGCGCAACTACATGGGTTACGGCCTGCCCCAGGGCGACCTGATCCAGGAAGGCAACGTCGGCCTGATGAAGGCCGTCAAGCGCTTCGATCCGGAACGCGGCGTTCGCCTGGCCTCGTTTGCGATCCACTGGATCAAGGCCGAGATCCACGAATACATCCTGCGCAACTGGCGGATGGTGAAAATCGCCACCACCAAGGCGCAGCGCAAGCTCTTCTTCAACCTGCGCAGCATGAAGACCAGCTCGGCGACGCTTTCGCCGAAGGACGTCTCGCGCATGGCCAAGGCGCTGAACGTGAAGGAAAGCGACGTGGTCGAAATGGAGAAACGCATCATGGGCGGCGACGTCGCCCTCGATCCTTCTCCGGAGGAAGGCGAGGATTTCTCGCCCGGTTCACCCATCGCCTACCTCGCCGACAACGCCGACGGGCCCTCCGAAGCCTTCGAGCGAGCGGAATCGGCAACGCGCCAGACGCAAGGCCTTGCCGCCGCGCTCCAAAGCCTCGACGACCGCAGTCGGCGCATCATCCAGGCCCGCTGGCTCGCGGAATCGGATCCGAAGACGCTGCACGAGCTTGCCGATGAATTCGGCGTCTCGGCCGAACGCATCCGCCAGATCGAGTCCAAGGCGATGCAGAAGATGAAGAATCAGCTGGCCGCCAGCCTCAACTGATTGCAGTAGTCGCTTCCAGAGATTCCGGGGCCCTCGCGGCCCCGTTTTTTTGCCTACGAGTTGTTGAGCAGGACGCGCAGGTCGGCGGCGATGGCCGCGGGCGGGGTGCCCGGCGGGATCA
>JBBREI010000141.1:0-10459 GCA_038203035.1 Burkholderiales bacterium | reverse complement strand
ACACCAACACCTGCCCCACCGGGATCACCACACACAACCCGCGCCTGCAACGCGGCCTGGTGGTGGAGGAGAAATGGCAGCGCGTGGCGAACTACGCGCTGGGGATGAACAAGGACATCGAGATGATCGCGCACTCGTGCGGCGTGGCGCACGCGCGGCTGCTTCGGCGCGAACATTGCCGCATCGTGCAGGGCAGTGGCGCGACGGCGGCGCTCAACATGCTTTATCCGTATCCGAAGCTGCGTCCGATCGCCGCGATTGCGATTGCTTCGCAGGTGGCGATGGCGGCCTCCGTGGAGCGGTAGCGCCAGATCAAGCGCCGATTTTTCAACACAGAGGGAACAGAGGCAACACAAGAGGAAAGCAAATCTGATTGCGCCTGGTGCCATTGGATACAGTACCCGGACGCCAACACCGTTCTGATTGCCTCTTGTGTTGCCTCTGTGTCCTCTGTGTTCAAGACAAATCGCTGGAATTTCGCGTTGATGCCAGCCGCAGCCGACATCGTCCTGGTCGTCCACGCGGCTTTCGTGGCGTTCGTGGTCGGCGGCCTCATCGCCATCTGGGTGGGACTTGCAATGAACTGGCGCTATGCACGCAGCCGCTGGTTGCGCATCCTGCACCTCGCGGCCATCGCCTTCGTGGTAGCCGAATCACTGCTCGGCATCGCCTGCCCGCTCACAGAATGGGAAGCGGCACTGCGCGGCGAAACGGGCAACGAGGAATTCATCCAGCGCTGGGTGCACGCATGGCTCTTCTGGCGCGCCCCGCAATGGGTGTTCACCACGGCCTACGTCGCTTTCGGATTGCTGGTGGCGGCGACCTGGTGGCGCTGGCCGCCGCGGCGGTGAAGGCCGCTACTCCAGGCCCAGGACCGTGTTGACCGAGGAGATCAGCGCGCTGATGCGGAAGGGTTTGGTCACGTAGCCGTCGGCGCCGAGCGACAGGCCGCGCGCCACATCGGTGACTTCCGACTTGCCGGTCATCATGATCACCGGCAGCTTGGAGAGTTTTTCGTTGTGGCGGATGCGCTCCAGGATCTGGAAGCCATCGGCGTCCGGAAGCGAGACGTCGAGCAGGATGATGTCGGGCAACGGCGGGCGGTTGAATTCCGCGTTGATTTCGGAACGGTTGCGCGCGAAACGCGTCAGGAACCCGGCCTTGGCAAGCACCTCTCCCACGAGCTTGAGCAGGTCGTTGTCGTCTTCCACCACAAAAACCGTGTGGCGATCGCCCTGGTGGGGCGGCACGCGGCCCGAGCTGGCGTGGCGGGCCATCGCGACATAGAAACCGGTCTTGGCGAGCTGCGGCCCGCCGGTGCTGGCTTCCTTCCTGGCGCTGGCAACCTTTTCCGGCGTCGGCGGAGGGGCCGGCGCCGCGGGCATCCCGGTGAAATCGAGCTCTTCGTCTTCCATGCTCATGTGGCGCTTTCCTTGGCGACTTCCGGCTTCTTCTTTTCCCCGATGCGGCTTTCCTCGCCCCGGAGCAACTTTGCGATGTTGGCTTGGTGGCGCACCACCAGCAGCACACTCATGGCGGCCACCGCGGCCAGCATCGGGCCCGCGCCAAGGATAAGCCATGCGGCCACCGGTGCGAAGAGCGCCGCCACGATGGCCCCGAGCGAGGAATACCGGGACGCGGCGGCCACGGCCAGCCACGCCACGATCACGGCACACCCGAGGCGCCAATCGAAGGCGATGAGCACACCCGCGGCGGTGGCCACGCCCTTGCCGCCGTTGAAGCGCAGCCAGATCGGAAAAACGTGCCCGAGGAAGGCCGTGAATCCCACCAGGGCCACCAGCTCCACCGGCACGCCGAGCGCGATGGCAACCAGCACCGCCGCCCATCCCTTCGCGGCATCGCCGAACAGCGTGAGCAGTGCCGCGAGCCGGTTTCCCGAGCGCAATACGTTGGTGGCGCCGATGTTCTTCGAGCCATAGGTGCGCGGGTCCGGCAGCCCCATGATGCGGCTGACCAGGACGGCGAAAGGGATCGATCCGGCGAGGTAGCCGCCGAGGGCGCACAGGAGCGCGGTCATGGCCATACTTTACAATACGGGCACATGGATACGATCTTCATCCGCGAGTTCCGCATCGATGCCTGGGTGGGAATCTACGAGTGGGAAAAGCAGCGCGCCCAGACGCTCGAGATGGAGATCGAGATCGGCATTCCCGGCGGCGATGCCGGGCGCACCGACAACATCGGCGACACGGTGCATTACGGCGAGGTGATCGAACGCATCGCCGCCGACCTGAAGGAGCGGCGCTTCAAGCTGCTCGAGTCGCTGGCCGAACACGTGTGCGCAACCATCACCGGGGATTTCAAGGCCCCGTGGGTGCGTGTCTCGGTGGCCAAGCTGGGGCACATCCGCAACGTGCGCAAGGTGGGCGTGACGATCGAGCGCTCGCGCCAGGCCGCGGCATGATGCGCGCATGATGAAATGGGTGCTGGTGCTGGTGGTCGGCGTAGTGGTCATCACGCTGATGACGCCCTGGCTCGCGCGCCACGGAATGGGCCGGCTGCCCGGCGACATCACCGTGCGCTGGCGCGGGCGCCCGATCTACCTGCCCATCACCACCACCGTGCTGCTCTCCCTGGCCCTCACGCTGCTGGGCAGGCTGGTCTAGGCAAGCTCTGATTTATTCAGGGCGCCCCTGGGCATCGGGTTCGGTGAAGATCTGGCGGTACGCGGCGTAGGTCGAGGCAATCGCCAGCGGGACCCAGACCAGCATGCCAAGGCCGAAGGGGATCATCGCGATGATCGCGGCCACCAGCATCACCAGGCCGTAGACCAGGAACGGGACGAAGTTGCGCAAACACGCGAAGAAGCTCGCCTTCATCGCGGCCAGCGGCGCCATGCCGTTGAGCATCACCAGCGCGGGCGCGAACCAGTAGGCCGCCATCAACGGCACCATGAGCGCGAGGCACACCAGCGTGCCCAGGGCGAGCGCCATGGCTGAAGCGGCGATGGCGTTGACCATGGCGCCGGTATCCCCCGTCAGCACCGCCCCCAGGATCGAAAGGCCCACGAAGGATACGAACACCAGCAGGATCGCGATCCAGCCGGCCACGGTGATGAGACCGACCACCATCAGCGGCACGAAGCGCCTGGTGAATCCCGCGAGCAGGTGTTCGATCTCGAACTCGCCGTTTTTCTCCAGCGCGCGGCAGCCTGCCATGAAACCGGCGGTGAACACCGGCTGCAGCACCTGGAACGCCAGCGAACCCACAATCGGCACCAGGCTCACGGCGATGGCGGCCACGACCAGCACCACGATGGAGATGATCCACATCAGCGGCGCGCGCGTGAAGAGCCCCCAGCCTTCGACCACCCAGTCCCAGCCCGCGCCGGCGCCCGTCCCGCGCCCCGGCAGGACAAGGACCAGGCCGGATCCGGGATCCGGCGTCGCAACATCCGCGCTGTTCGTGCTCATGGTTTTCTTCCCAAGCCGCGAGGGATGCTGAAGGCTACTCTTCGAGGGCCACGTCAACAAGCACGGGCGCGAGCACTCGGGTGAGGACGTCGGGGGGCATGCCCAGCAGGTAGCCGCGGCGCCCGCCATTGATGTAGATGCGCGCCAGCGCCAGGACCGAGCGCTCCAGGTAGATCGGCATTTTCTTGCGGGTGCCGAAGGGTGAAGTGCCTCCGATGAGGTAGCCCGAATGCCGCGTGGCGACTTCGGGCTTGCAGGGTGTGATCCTCTTGACCCCGGCCTGGCGCGCGAGCTCCTTGGTCGAGACCTTGCGGTCGCCGTGGATAAGGACGATGAGCGGCTCGGCCTTCTCGTTTTCCATCACCAGCGTCTTGATGACCTGGTGCTCCGCCACACCCATCTGCGTCGACGAGTGCCCGGTGCCGCCGTGCTCGAGGTATTCGAACTCGTGTTCGGTGTACGTGATGCCGTGTTTCGCAAGCATCGCGGTGGCCGGTGTGTTCATGACAGGGCCACCCGCACCAGCAGCGACAGCCCCGTGAGCAGCACCAGCACGCCCACGGTTCGGCGCATCTGCACCTGCGTGAGGCCGACGTGGATGCGGGTGCCGATCTTCAGGCCCATCCACACGAAGGGCCCAAGCGCCGCGCCGCCGATGAATATGGTGGCGTGCAGCAGCAGTCCGCTGACGGCATAAACCACCGCGCGCGCGAACGCGGAGATGGATATCAGCGTCGAGAGGGTGGCGCGGATCTGGGCCTTGTCGCGCAGCCGGCCGGACATGTAGGTGGCGTAGATCGGGCCGCCGGCGCCGAACATCGTGGCCACGGCGCCGCCCGTGATGCCCGCCGGTATCGCCCAGAACCTCGAGATCGTCCGGCGCAGCGTGGGATTGACGATGCTGTACGCGCCGATGATGGCCGCGAAGAGGCCAAGCGCGGCGCGCAGGTACCGGTCCGGCACGCCGACCAGCACCGTCGCGCCGATCACGAAGCCGACGAACATCCAGGGCACGAGGCGCTTGAACTCCTCCTTCGACAGGTGCTCGCGGCCGGCCGACCCGATCAGCAGCGAGGACACGAGGTCGAGCAGCGCCATCAGCGGCACGAGGTACGAGACCGGCAGGAAATGCGCGAGGATCGGCACCGAGATCATGGTGGAGCCGAACCCGCTCAGCCCGAAGACCGTATACGCAACAATCACCACCAGCGGGGCGACCAGGAACAACCAGGGGGACAGGTGGGCGGTGTCGATCATCCGCGAGGGTGGTGCTTGTGGTGCAGCGCCTTCAGGCGTTCGCGCGCGACATGGGTGTAGATCTGGGTGGTCGAGATGTCCGCGTGGCCCAGCAGCATCTGCACCACGCGCAGGTCGGCGCCGTGGTTGATCAGGTGCGTGGCAAACGCATGGCGCAACGTGTGCGGCGAGATGTCGCGCGAGATCCCGGCGACCAGGGCGTGGCGCTTGACGAGCCCCCAGAACGCCTGCCGCGTCATGCCGCCGCCGCGCGTGGTGACAAAAAGCACGTCGGACTTGTGCGCGCCCAGCAGGCCCGCGCGCGCCTCGCGCTGGTAGCGATCGATCCATGCCACGGCCTCTTCGCCGAGGGGCGTCAAACGCTCCTTGGCGCCCTTGCCGAGGACACGCACCACACCCATGTCCAGGCTTACCTGGACGCTCTTGAGGCCAACCAGCTCCGAGACGCGCAGGCCGCTGGCGTAGAGGGTTTCCAGCATCGCGCGGTCACGCAGGCCCTGCGCGGTCCCCACGTCGGGTGCGCCCAGCAGAGATTCGACTTGCGCTTCCGAAAGGGATTTCGGCAGCGACCGCGGCAGCCGGGGCGATTCGAGAGCGGAGGTGGGGTCATCCGCGCGCAGGCCCTCGCGCACCGCGAACTGGAAGAAACGCCGTAGCGAGGAGACGAGCCTGCTGGTGGTGCGCGGCTTCGCGTGTTTGTCCTCGACCTGCCAGGCGAGGTGGCGCTGCAGGTCGGCGGGCGCGGCATCGATCAGCGTGCGCCCCGTCGATTCGGCGAGCCACGCGCCAAACTGCGCGACGTCGCTCCGGTAGCTGTCGAGCGTATTGCGCGCGAGCCCGTCGTTGAGCCAGAGGCTGTCGGAGAATCGATCGAGCAGGGACTGGTTAGATTGCGCCTTCATGCCCCAGAAGCCAACGCTTGATGCCGAGCTCGAAGCCATCGGTGCCCGCGCCCATGAAACCGCCGAGGGTGTTGTTGGCGCCGATGATGCGGTGGCAGGGAACAATCACCGGCACCGGATTGGCGCCACACGCGCCACCCACCGCGCGCGCGGACGACCCGATCTCCCGCGCGAGCTCGCCGTAGCTGCGCACCTTGCCCGCGGGGATCCGGCACATGGCCTCCCAGACCTGCAGGCGGTGATGGGAGCCGGACAGCTTGTAGGGGACATCGAAGACGAAGCTGCCGTCCTCGAGGTAGGACTGCAGCTGCACGCAGGCCAGGTACGCGATGGTGTCCTTGGGCGGCGCCTTGCCCGGCACCGAGGGCGCGAGGAAACGCACGCCGGTCACGAACCGGTCGGTGGCGCTGATGCCCAGCGTGGCGAAGGGCGTGCGCACACACGCCTGGAACGCGTCAGCCATGGGCCTCGCCGGCAAGCAGGCGGATCTTCTGCAGCAGGTCCGCGGGGACCGCGATGCCTTCGCCGCGCGCGCGCGCGGCATTTTCCAGGCGGCGCGCGCCCGGAAGGCGCACGTCCGGCGCCTCCACCATCGCGGCAACCAGCGTCTCCACGCGCTCGAGGTAGGTTTCGTTGCCGGCCAGCGCGCGCGGGTCGATCACAAGGAACGCCTGCCCGATGCGGGTGGGCCGGCCCTCGTCGGTGAAGAAGCTGTCGGATTCGAATCCGTAGGCGGCGCCCGACAACGCGCACACCAGCAGCTCGACCACCAGCGCGAGCATCGCGCCCTTGACGCCGCCGGCGGGCAACATGCTGCCCGCAAGCGCGGCCTTGGCATCGGTCGTGGGGCGGCCGTCGGAATCGAGCGCCCAGCCCTCGGGGATGGGCTTGCCGTCGCGCGCGGCCACCATGATCTTGCCGCGCGCCACGGCCGAGAGCGAAAGGTCGATCGACAGCGGTGGCGCGCCGCGGCGCGGGAACACCGCCGCGATGGGATTGGTGCCGAAAAGCGCGCGCTTGCCGCCCCACGCCGGCATCGCCGCGGGCGAGTTGCCCATCGCGATGCCCACCATGCCGGCCGCTGCCACGTGACGCAGGTGGTACGCCGCGACGCCGAAGTGGTTGCTGTTGGTGACCGAGACAAACGCCACGCCGAATTCGCCCGCGCGCCGCACCGCCTCGCGCACCGCCAGCGCGCAGGCCTCGAACGCGAGCCCTCCCCCGGCATCAACGACACACGCAGCCTTCGAATCGCGCGTGACCGCGGGCACCGCGCCGCCGGTGGCGCGGCCGTTTTTCAGGTGCCCCGAATACTGCGGGATGCGCGAGGCGCCGTGGGAGGCGATGCCTTCCAGCTCCGCCATGACGAGGGCACGCGCCGTGGCCTGCGCCATCGCCGCCGTTGCGCCGGAACGGACCAGGGCGGCATTCATGAGCCTTTCGAGCTCGTCGGCGGCGATTCGGTCGGGGTTCATCCGGCGATGAGCGATTGTCCGGGTCTTACGCGGGTGAACTGGACTGGCCGGAACGACACATCGAACCGATCCGCGCCCGCGGCTTGCAACAGCTGCACGCGTGAAAACGCCGAAGTCGCGAGCTCTCCCGTCTGCGGGAAGTCTTCGCGGAAATGCGCGCCGCGCGAATCGGTGCGCGCCAGCGCCGCGGCACAGATCGCGCGGCTTACGCTGATGAGGCTCGCGAGGTTCAGCCAGTCGTGCCAGGTCAGATTGTAGCGGAGGTCGCCCGCGGCGACGCCGATGCCGCGCAGCTCTTCGTCGAGCGCCACCAGCTGCGAATCCGCGCGCGCAAGGCCGGCGGCATCGCGAAGGATGCCGACGTCGTCCCACATCACGCGATAGAGGCCTTCGCGAACGCCCTCGACGCTGCCGGGCGCACGCCCCACGGGGAACATCACGCGCGCACACGCTTCGTCCAGCGCGCCGGGCGCGGGTTCGCGCCATTCGCCCTCGCGCGCGGTCCACGCGGCCATCGCATCACCGGCGATGGCGCCGAATACCGTGGAGTTCGCCACGCCGTTGCCGCCGAGCCGGTTGGCGCCGTGCACACCCCCCGTATCCTCGCCGGCGGCGAAGAGCCCCTCGATGGCGGTGCGGCAATCGGCGGCGAACTCGACGCCGCCCATCATGTAGTGCGCGGTCGGCACCACCTCCACCAACCCACCGGCCAGGTCGAAGCCGCAATCGGCGCAGCGCTCCACCATGCCCTTGAACTGCGTGGCGACCTGCGCGGGCCCGAGGTGCGCCATCGAGAGATACACGCCGCCGTGCGGCGTGGCGCGCCCGGCACGCATCTCGGCGAAGATCGCCCGCGAGACCACGTCGCGCGTGGCGCGCTCGTTGCGCGAGTCGTACTTCGCCATGAACCGCTGCTTGTCGCCGTCGAGCAGGTAGCCGCCCGCGCCCCGCAGGCCCTCCTCCAGCACCGTGCCGGTCATGCGCGTGCCGGGGCCCGCCAGCAGGCCCGTGGGATGGAACTGCACCATCTCCATGTCGCGCAGGGCGAGGCCCGCCCGCAGGGCCATGGCCAGGCCATCGCAGCTCTTGTCGCCCGACGGCGTGTGGAAGCGGTACATCGTGGGCCCGCCGCCGGTGGCCAGCAGCACCGAGCGGGCCTGCACGAAGGCGAGTTCGCCCGAGCGCATGTCGATCATCAGCACGCCGGCAAGGGCGCCGTCGCGCGAGCGCACCAGCTCCACGGCGCGGTGCTCCTCCATGCGCAACGCGCCACAGGCCCACGCCTGCTCCGCGAGGCGATTGATGATCTCGATGCCGGTGAGGTCACCCTTGTGCACCGTGCGGTCGAAGGTCTGGCCGGCAAACGCCTTCTGGTGGATCGAGCCGTCGGGGTTGCGATCGAAAAAACAGCCGAGTTCGTTTTCCAGCTCGTGCACGCGTTCGATCGCCTTGGTCACGAGGGTCCAGGCGAGGTCCTGGTCCGGCAGCCACTTGCCGCCCTCGATCGTGTCCATGAAATGGCGTTCGACCGAATCCCCGGGCGCGAGGGCCACGTTGTAGCCACCCTGGACCATGCGGGTGCAACCACACTTGCCCAGCAGTCCCTTCACAGCGATGGTCACCTCGAGGTCGGGGCGTGCATTGCGCGCGTGCAGCGCCGCGAAGAGGCCCGCCCCACCCGAGCCGAGGATGAGGATGTCTGTCCGTACGCGTTTCATGTCGCCGCGACCCGTACGCGCACTCGCGCCATGTGAACGACGAGAGCCGCCACGATCACCCCGATCCCGACCCAGTCGGCGTGCACCGGGACCACCCAGCCGCCGAAGCCGACGCGGACGATGGGTGTCACCAGCAGCAGTCCACCGCCGATCAGCAGGACACGTTCGAAGACGTTGAGCTTGCGGACGATGTAGCCCTGCAGGCCGGCGGCCAGCGCCGCGATGGCCACGAAGGAAAGCGCAATGACCATCGAAACCTGCGCCCACGTGGCGCCCGTCGGCAGCTTGAGCAGCAAGCCGGTTCCGAGCGGGTCGAGCACGAAGAAAAACGGGACCACAAACGCCGGCATGGTGTATTTCCACGCCTGCAATGTGGTCTTGTACGGATCGGCGCCGGTGATCGCGGCGGCAGCGAAACAGGAAAGCGCCGTGGGCGGCGAGACTTCCGAGAGCAATGCGTAATAGAAGATGAACATGTGCGCCGCGATCACGGCGCAGATGATGTAGGAGGCGGTCACCGGCACCGCCAGGCCCACGATCCACACGATCAGCGCGGTGTAGAGCGCGGTGAGCGGCAGGCTGCCGCCGGCGTAGGCGATCACGATCGAGGAGAACTTGAGCCCCAGCCCCGTCAACGTCACCACGCCGACGATGATGCCGGCCGACGCGCACGTGGCCGCGACGCTGATGGCGCCCGTGGTGCCCGCCTCCATCGCCTGCACGAAACGCTTCGGGCCCATGCGGCCTTCGCGCCGGAAGAAGCTCACGACGAAGGCCGTCACCGTGGCCCAGAACACACTCACCGTGGGCGAGAAACCGATCAGCATGAAGATGACGATCGAGGTGAGCGAGAGGAAGTAGTACCAGTAGCGCAACGCCAGCGCCCAGGCGCTTTCCACCTTCTCGAAGGCGGCCTGGTTCATGCCGTATTTGCGCGCGTCGAGCTCGACCATCAGGAAGAGCGAGAAGTAGTAGAGGAGCGTCGGGATCGTCGCCATCTTGATGACGTCGAGGTACGAGATCCGCAGGTACTCCGCGATCAGGAAGGCGGCCGCGCCAAGCACGGGCGGGGAAAGGATCGCGCCCAGCAGGAACGAGGCGAGCACCACGGAGCGCCCGGCGCTCGAGGTCTTGCCGCCCAGCAGCGAAAACGAGAAGTCGAGGAAGAACCTTCCCGCGCCGGAATACTGCAGGAAGGCGCCGTAGATCGTGCCGCCAGCGCCACGTCCCACCACATGAGGCGATTGCGGAAGCGCCTGTCGATCGGGAACAACATGAAACACAGGAACAGCACCATGCCCACGTGCAGTTCGCGCAGCAGGTCGGTGCGCACGATCCCGTAGGCGGCATACAGGTGGAAGGCGGAAACGCCGACGGCGGTGAGGAACGTCGCGAGCCAGCCACGATAGCGGTTCAGGCTGCCTTCTTCTTCCTCGATGAACTCCTCGAGGCGCGCGCTGGTCGTCCGTCAGCGCGGCGACCGTCTTTTCTGTTTCGGGCATGGCCCCTCCAGGGGCCATTCTAGATCAGGCGGCTAGGCGCGGGCGTTGAGGACCCAGAGGCGGGCGATATCGGCGGTGCCGTCGTTGCCCCTGACGTCGCGCAGGGTCTGGACCCCACGCTGCTTCTGGCCGGCGTAGAGCTGCGCTTCGCCGAGTCGCAGCTTGGCATCG
>JBBREI010000140.1:0-10471 GCA_038203035.1 Burkholderiales bacterium | reverse complement strand
GGCGCTGCTGAGCGAGAACGGCCCGGCGGCGAGGACCGAGGAGGTGAGGAGCATGGCTCCCAGGAACGTCATCGTGCATCGCATCGAGAGTCTCCGTGAATTGTTCTCGGGAGAGCGTCCGGCCGAAGCCTGACCGGCATGCTCCTGCTGGCCGCAAACCCAGGTCGATTGCAGGCGGTGCCGCGAACCCGCGACACTCAGGCCTTGCTGTAGATCTGCGCACCCTTCTGCACGAACTCCACCGCCTTCACTTCCATGCCCTTGCGCAGCGCCTCGTCGTCGGACAGGCCGAGCGTCGCCGCGTAGTCGCGCACGTCCTGCGTGATCTTCATCGAGCAGAAGTGCGGTCCGCACATCGAGCAGAAATGCGCGAGCTTGGCGCCGTGCTGCGGCAGGGTCTCGTCGTGGAACTCGCGCGCCTTGTCCGGATCGAGACCCAGGTTGAACTGGTCCTCCCAGCGAAACTCGAACCGCGCCTTGGAAAGCGCGTTGTCGCGGATCTGCGCACCGGGGTGGCCTTTCGCGAGGTCGGCCGCGTGCGCGGCGATCTTGTAGGTGACGATGCCTTCCTTCACGTCGTCCTTGTCGGGCAGCCCAAGGTGCTCCTTGGGCGTCACGTAGCAGAGCATGGCGGTACCGTACCAGCCGATCTGCGCCGCGCCGATGCCGCTGGTGATGTGGTCGTAGCCGGGCGCGATGTCGGTGGTGAGTGGCCCGAGCGTGTAGAACGGCGCTTCGTGGCAATGCTCCAGCTCGAGCTCCATGTTTTCCTTGAAGAGCTGCATCGGCACGTGGCCGGGGCCCTCGATCATCACCTGCACGTCGTGTTTCCACGCCTTCAGCGTGAGCTCGCCGAGCGTCTTGAGCTCCGCGAACTGCGCTTCGTCGTTGGCGTCGTAGATCGAGCCGGGACGCAGGCCGTCGCCGAGCGAAAACGAGACGTCGTAGGCCTTCATGATTTCGCAGATGTCGTCGTAGTGTTCGTACAGGAACGATTCCTTGTGGTGCGCGAGGCACCACTTGGCCATGATCGAGCCGCCGCGCGAGACGATGCCGGTCATGCGGCTGGCGGTCATCGGGATGTACGGCAATCTCACGCCCGCGTGGATCGTGAAGTAGTCGACGCCCTGTTCGGCCTGCTCGATCAGCGTGTCGCGGTAGATTTCCCAGGTGAGATCTTCGGCTTTCCCGACGACCTTCTCGAGCGCCTGGTAGATCGGCACCGTGCCGATCGGCACCGGGGAATTGCGGATGATCCATTCACGCGTCTCGTGGATGTGTTTGCCGGTGGAAAGGTCCATCACCGTGTCCCCGCCCCAGCGGATCGCCCAGGTCATCTTGTCGACCTCTTCCGCGATGGAAGAACCCAGCGCGCTGTTGCCGATGTTGGCGTTGATCTTCACCAGGAAGTTGCGCCCGATGATCATCGGTTCCGTTTCCGGATGGTTGATGTTGGCGGGGATGATGGCGCGGCCGCGCGCCACTTCATCGCGCACGAATTCCGGCGTGACCTCCTGCGGGATCGACGCGCCGAAGGATTCGCCGCGGTGCTGGCGGCCCATGAGGTCGGCCATCTTCTTGCCCACCGGGCCGGTCGCGCGCAACTCCTCCAGGTATTCGCGCCGGCGCAGGTTTTCGCGAATGGCGATGTATTCCATCTCCGGGGTCACCATGCCGCGCCGCGCGTAATGCATCTGCGAGACGTTGGCGCCGGCCTTCGCGCGACGCGGCGTGCGCTTGAGTGCGAAGCGCAGCTCCTCGAGCCTGGCGTCGTCGAGGCGCTCTCGCCCGAAGCGCGAGGTGGGGCCCGCAAGCAGCTCCGTGTCGTTGCGCTCGTTGATCCACCCGGCGCGCAGCGCTGTCAGGCCCGAGCGGATGTCGATGCGCGCCAGCGGGTCGGTGTACGGCCCGCTGGTGTCGTAGACGAACACCGGGGGATTGGCTTCCGCGCCGAACATCGCCGGGGTGTCGGTCTGCGAGATCGCGCGCATCGGCACCCGGATGTCGGGGCGCGATCCTTCGACGTAGACCTTGCGCGAGCGCGGCAGCGGCTGGACCGCGGCCTCGTCGACGTGGGCCGTGGTGGCGATGAATCTGGGATTGGCGTTCATGGCGGCGCTCCTTCGTGGAATCGGGATGGCGGAAGGGCGCGGACGGCGGTGCTCACGCTCCCTACGCCGGAATGACCCGGATCAGGTTCCAAGGGTATGTCTCACCGGCTCGTGCCGGACCCCTGCGTTTCTGCAACCAGTATATCAATGGGGGCGCCGGGCGCCCCGATCAAGGCCGCCCGCCCGATCCCAGCGAAAGAAGGGCGTGCGCGAAGGCCGCCAGGGGCTCGGGCCGCCCGAAGATCGCGCCGCGGCGTTCCACAATCGCCGCGCGCAACGCGCGGTTGCGGGCGCGATCCCGGGCGACGTCCAGCGCGAGGCTCACCAAGGCGTCGGCGTCCGGCGCCACCAGCTCCCCGAGGCCCATCAGGCCGAGCATCCCCGCGGTCTGGCGCCCGCGCATGAAACGCCCGGGGCAGGTCACCACCGGCGTGCCCGCGGCCAATGCGTCCAGGCTGGTGTTGCCGCCGGACCAGTGGACCGTGTCGACCACCACGTCGGCGGCCGCCAGCATGCGGCGGAAGTTCGTTGCATCCATGCGCGGCAGGAACTTCACCTGCCCGCCGGGCGCGATCCCGTGTGCCTCGAGCGCGTTCTGCACGCGATCGCCGAACTGCATCGTGACCTCGCGCGCCGGCGACTGGAAGAACAGCAGCAACGCGTCGCTGTCGGCGGCCACGATGCGCGCGAACAGGTTGTCCATGTCCGGATGCACCTTGAAAAGCGACTGCGGACAGACGTACAGCCGCTTGCCTTCGGGCAGGCCGAGCGCGGATCGGGGCATCGGCGGCACAACCGCGGGCATCGTGTAATCCACGCCCAGGCCCGGCAGCAGTACCAGGCGCTCGGTGTAGTGGGCCTGCGCGCCATCGGGCTCCATCGATGCGCAGCTGAAGTAGCAGTCGACGTTGCCGCTGCCGGTGGTGACCGGGTGGCCCCAGCCCGCCGCCTGCACCGGCGCCACGCGAACCGCGGCGAGCAGGTACGAAAGCGGCGTCATTCCGACGTCGGGCTGCACCAGCACGTCGAGCCGGTCGGCAGCGATGCGCGAGATCGTGTCGACGTTGCCGGCGCGCGCGACCACGAAGTGCTCGCAGCCGGCCGCGATGCGGCGCGACCAGGCGTCCATGACCGGCGCGGTGTGATAGACGAAGCGCTCGAAACGCGCCGCATCGAGCCCGGTGATCCAGCGCTCGAAGTACCGGCCCGCGGTGCAGTCGCGGAAGATGTTGCCCACGAAGCCCACGCGCAGGCGGCGCCCGCCGGCGAAATCCGCGGCCCGCGGCTGCATCCAGTCGGGACGCGCGCGCGCGGCCAGCGCGGCGATGAATCCCGAATAGGCGCGCTGCAGCGGCAGGTCGTCCGCTCCCTGATACGCCAGCAGGACGTTGTGGTGGTTCAGCTCGAGCACCGCGACGGCATCGTGGCGCGAGGCGCCCGCCGCAATCTCCCCGAGGCCCGATTCGTAACGCGCGCGCCATTGCAGCAGGTCGTCGATGCCCGTGTAGACCTGCGGCAGCATCAGCTTGTGTTCGACCTCGATTGCGAGATTCGCGGGGTCACGCGCCGCGGCGCGCGCAAGGCCCTCCAGAGCCCGCGCGGTGTCGCCCAGTTCCTGGCGGGCGCGCGCCAGGCGAAGCGCAACCTCGGGCATGCCGGGATCGAGCGCTGCCGCCTGCTCGAGGGCGCTCGCCGATTGCGGCCAGCGCCCCGATTCGCCGTGCAGGCTGCCGATTTGTGTCCAGGTGGCCGCGTCGCGCGGCGCCAGGCTTTCGGCGCGCGCAAGGCTCGATGATGAGCCCGCCGCGTCGCCGGCATCGGCTTGCACCCGCGCCAGCCGGGACCACAACGAGGCATCGGCGGGCAGCACCTGCACCGCATGCGCCAACACGTCGCGCGCCTCTTCGATCCGCCCCGCCTCCCACAGCAACACCGCGAGGTTCTTGTGGACGGCGCTCGAAAGGGGGTCGGAAACCAGCGCGGCGCGCAGGGCGGCGATTGCGGGGGAGTCGGCGGGCATGGGGCATTTTACCCGGTTGACTTTAAAACTATACGTTCGTATAGTTTACGCCCATGCCTCCGCGCCCGTCCCGCAACCTCGATCGCGCCTTGCTGGCCGCCGGCCGCGCGCTGCTGCCGCAACGCGGCTGCGCGGGCCTGTCGGTGCGCGAGGTGGCCGAATGCGCCGGGGTCAACCTCGGCATGTTCCACTACCACTTCAAGTCGCGCGAGGCGTTCCTGCGCGCGCTGCTGCAATCGCTCTACGATGAGATGTATGCGCAGCTCACCTTCGAGGCCGACGCAAGACTCACCCCGGCCGAGGCGCTGCGCCAGGCGGTGAGGTTCATGGGCCGGTTCGTGCGCGCCAACCGCGCGATCCTCGGCCGCGTCCTCGCCGATGCGCTCTGCGGCGATCCAATGGCCGTCGAATTCATCCGCAACAACTTTCCGCGCCATCTCGGCGTGATCCAGGCACTCATCCAGGCGGGGCAACAGGACGGCTCGTTCAAGCCCATGCCGGTGGCGCAGGCGATGGGTTTCTGCGCCGGCAGCGTCGCGATGCCGATCTTCTTCGGCGGCGCGGTCGCCGACAGCGGCGCGATGGGCGCGGCCGGATCGAAGAGGCTCACCGAAGCGCTCCTGTGTGATGCCGCCATCGACGAGCGCGTGGAGATGGCCCTGGGCGCCATCTCGCAACCCGACGCCCCGGCGCGCACCGCGCCCCGGGCCGCGGTTTCAAGACGAGGCGGGAAAAAATGAAAACCGTGCCGCTCCATGCCCGCGACGAAGTCGAGGTTTCCTCGATCGAGAGGTCCTCGTAGGGGCTGAACTTCTGCGTCATGGACGCGTGCCCCTTTGCTACAATCCGCCCTTTGCCGCCGTGCTTCGCGGCGACCGAGCGCCATGAACATCGAGCAAGCCCGTTTCAACATGATCGAGCAGCAGATCCGCACCTGGGAGGTACTCGATCCGGCGGTCCTCGACCTGCTGTTCGAGGTAAAGCGGGAGGATTTCGTGCCCCCGGAACATGCAAGCCTCGCCTTTGCCGACCTCGAGGTGCCGCTCGGGCACGGCGAGGCGATGATGCAGCCCAAGGTGGAGGCGCGCATCGTCCAGGAACTCGCCATCGAGCCGCACGAGACGGTCTACGAGGTGGGAACGGGCTCGGGCTACCTCACCGCGCTGCTGGCAAGCCGGGCGCGCCATGTGACCAGCGCGGAGATCCACCCGCAGTTGCGCGCGCGCGCGGCGGGCAGCCTTGCCGCCGCCGGGGTCTCCAACGTGACGCTGCTGGAAGGCGACAGCGCCCAGCGTTGCCTGGCCGAATCGGCCTTCGACGTGATTGTGCTGACGGGTTCCACGCCGATCCTCCCGCAATCGTTCCTGGACCGGCTGGCCACGGGCGGGCGCCTCTTCGCCGTGATCGGCGACCGGCCGGTGATGAAGGCGGTCCTGGTCCAGCAACCCGCCAGGGGCTCGTTCCAGCAGGTCGAACTCTTCGAGACCCTGCTCAAGCCGCTCGTGAACGCCGCCCAGCCGCCGCGGTTCCGCTTCTAGCGAATCCGCCCCGCCCCCAGCCCGCGTCAAAGCCATTGGACTGCCGGCCAGGCCGCCCCCAGACTACGGAAATCCCCCGATGAAATTCACCCGACTTGCCCTGGCGCTCGCCGCCACTTTTGCGGCGGCAACCGCCACCGGCGCCGACCTCGCCGCCGTCTACAAGGACGCGCGCCTGAGCGATCCGGTCTACCAGGCCGCGCGCGCCCAGTACCAGGCCACCACGGAGCGCCTGCCGCAGGCGCGATCCGGCTACCTGCCGCAGCTGGCGGCCACCGCGTCGATCTTCCGCAACCACGGCGAACGCGACGGCATCGCCGACCGCGACTACAACACCAAGACCCTCGGCGTGACCCTGGCGCAGCCGGTCTTGCGCCTGCAGAACTGGATCGCGATCACGCAGGCGCAGAACCTCGTGCTGCAGGCCGAATCGGTGCTCGCCGCCTCGCTGCAGGATCTCGCGCTGCGTGTCTCGCAGGCCTACTTCGACGTGTTGCTCGCGCGCGACAACGTGGCGCTGTCGGAAACCCAGAAAACCGCGATCGACCAGCAGCTCGCACAGGCCAAGCGCAATTTCGAGGTGGGAACCGCCACCATCGTCGACACGCTCGAGGCGCAGGCGCGTTACGACCAGTCGGTCGCCAAGGAAATCGCCGACAAGAACGACCTCGAAGTAAAGCTGCGCGCGCTCCAGGTGCTGCTGGGAAAGCTGCCCGACGGCCTCACGCCGCTGAAGGAGCCGCTCACGCTCAGCCCGCCCACGCCCAACGACATCGAGGCATGGGTCCGGACCGCGGCCGATTCGAGCTTCACGGTGGCGGTGGCCAAGGCCAACCTCGACATCGCGCAGCAGGAAGTCGCGCGCCAGCGCGCGGGCCACCTGCCCACGGTGGACCTCACCGGCAGCATCGGGCGCATCGACGATCCGGGCTCGACCGTGCCGCCGATAAGCCCGGTGAGCCGCGTCGGCAGCATCGGCTTCACGCTTTCGGTCCCGATCTTCAGCGGCGGGCTGGTCCAGTCGCGCGTGCGCGAGGCGGTGGCGCTGCGCGATCGCGCGCAACAGGACCTCGAAAACGCCCAGCGCAACGTGGCGCAGTCGGTGCGCGCGAGTTACCTCAACGTGACCTCGGGCATCGCCCAGGTGCGCGCCCTGGAGCAGGCGCAGGTCTCCACCCAGAGCCAGCTCGATTCAACCATCCTCGGGCGCGACGTCGGCGTGCGCACCAGCGTGGACGTGCTCAACGCCCAGCAACAGGTGTTCCAGACCCGGCGCGACCTGCAGCAGGCGCGCTACAACTACCTGCTCAACACGTTGCGCCTGAAGGCGGCCGCGGGCCAGCTGACCGAAACCGACGTCGAAGAGGTCAGCCGCTCGCTTTCGCGCGGCTGACGGTCTGCGCGATCCACCGCACCAGGCGCTCCACGGCGCCGCGGTGGGCCGCGACGAATTCAAGGCCCCGTTCACCCATCAACCGGCGGCGCGCCTCGTCGCCCTGGATGGCGGCGGCCTGCGCCAGCGCCGCACCTGCGTCGGCGACCCTCACCGCGGCGCCCGCGGCGATCGCCCCGCGCGCCGCCTGCTCGAAGTTGAAGGTGTGCGGGCCCACAATCACCGGCTTGCCCAGCGCACACGGCTCGATCAGGTTCTGGCTGCCGTATTCGAGCAGGCTGCCACCCATGATCACGACGTCGGCCGCCGCGTAATACGCCAGCATCTCGCCCATGGAGTCCCCCACCACGACACGCACCGCGGCATCGAGCTGCCCGCCGGTGCTGCGGCGGGCGACGCGCAAGCCGCGCGCGGCGGCGAGTTGTGCCACCTCGTCGAAGCGTTGGGGGTGTCGCGGCACAATCACCAGCAGCGCCTGCGCCAGCGCGGGCTGCGCGGCGAACGCGTCGAGCAGCAACGCCTCCTCACCCTCGCGCGTGCTGCCCGCGACCCAGATGTGGCGTTGCGCGCCGAATCGCCGGCGCAATTCGGCGCCGCGTTGCGCCGTGTCCGCCGGCACCGCGAGGTCGAACTTCACGTTGCCGGTCACCGCCACGTCGTGCGCGCCCAGGTCCACGAAGCGTTGCGCGTCCGCCGGTGTCTGCGCGGCGATCCCGTCGAGGTTGGCGAGCGCCCAGTGCGCAATCGCCGGGAAACGGGCGTAGCGCCGGGCCGAGCGTTCCGACAGGCGCGCGTTGGCGAGCATCACCGGAACGCCGCGCGCGTGGCATTCCTGCAGCAGGCGCGGCCAGAGCTCGGTTTCGAGCACGATGCCGAACTCGGGCTTGAAATGGCGCAGGAAGCCGCGCACCGCGAAGCCCTGGTCGTACGGCAGCCAGGCCCGTTCCACGCGTTCGCCGAAGATCTCCGCGCCGGTGGCGCGGCCGGTGGGTGTCATGTGGGTCACGAGGATGTGGTGGCCGGGGTGCGATAGAGCCAACGCCTCCACCAGGGGTGCCGCGGCGCGTGTTTCACCCACGGACACCGCGTGGATCCAGATGCGGGGCACGTCGCGCACCGGGTCGTAGCGGCCAAAACGTTCGCCGATGCGCAGCGCGTAGCCGGGAAGGCGGCGCGCCCGCAGCCACAGCCGGGCCACCAC
The DNA here is from genome assembly GCA_038203035.1 of Burkholderiales bacterium. GTDB lineage: Bacteria > Pseudomonadota > Gammaproteobacteria > Burkholderiales > Usitatibacteraceae > Usitatibacter. The sequence continues at coordinate 2,208 of JBBREI010000140.1, read as the reverse complement.
AAACGGCGTGGCCAGCGCCCACAGCAGCGCGTAGAAGGCCCGGGTCATGCGGCGGGCTGGTATCCGAGCGCCGCCGCCACGGCCTCGACGGAAGGAACGATGCCGGGCCCGCCGAGGTTCACGCCGTTGTTGCCGTGCAACCCCGTGAGCTCGGGCCGCGTGGCGGTGTAGATGCCCACGGTGGGGCGCGCGAGCGCCACCGCCAGGTGCGTGAGCCCGGTGTCGACCCCGGCCACCAGGCACGCGTGGCCAATCAGCGCGGCGGCCTCGGCAAGTCCCATGGCGGGGGCGGCCACCGCGCCCGGGCACGCCGCGGCCAGGCGCGCGGCGTCCTTGCGCTCCTGATCGTTTCCGCCGGGGTAGACCGCGGCGTAGCCGCTTTCGGCCAGCAGGCGCGCAAGCGCCATCCAGTGGCCGTCCGGCCAGCGCTTGGCGGCGCGGCTGGCCGCGTGCAGCAGCACCGCGTAGGGGCCGGGTGGCGCCCAGGACACAGGGGCGGGGGGCGCCACGAGCCCATAACGCGGCGGACCGTCGGCGCGGTATCCGAACACCTTCGCCACCAGCTCGCGGTTGCGCTCGACGGCGTGGCGCTCGCGCACCACCGCGATCTTCACGTCGTAGAAGCGGGCTGCGGCACGCTCGCGCGCGCTCACGCGATCCATGCCGAAGGAGACGCCGCGTGCCGCCTGCGCCACCAGCGCGCTCTTGAGCAGCCCCTGGGTGTCGATCACGTAGTCCCAGCCACCCCGCGCCAGCGCGCGCCGCGTCTCACCCACGTGTTTCCAGCGGGCGGCATCGAAGACGTTGCGCTTGAGGCCGCGCAGGCCGATGGGTATGACCTCGGAGATGCCGGGATGCAGCCGCACCAGCGGCGCGTACGCCTCTTCCACGGCCCAGGCGACCCGGATTCCCGGGCGGTGTTCGAGCAGGTCGGTGACGGCGGGAAAGTGATGGACCACGTCGCCGAGCGAGGAGAGCTTCACGAACAGGACACGCGGCGCGGGCATGGCGCATTCTAATCCGCGGGCTGCGGGGTAGAATGTTGCCCTCACGCGCAGCCCAGATAGTCCCGTGGCGAATCCCGCCGACGAAAAGCTCCCCATCACCGTTGCCATCATCGCCCTCAACGCGTCGACCCAGATCGGTGAGTGCCTGGCGAGCGTCGGCTTCGCCGACGAGGTGCTGGTGGTTGATTCGGGCAGCAGCGATGCCACGGTGGAGATCGCCCGGCGCCACGGCGCGCGGGTGGAATCCAGGCAATGGCTGGGGTTCGGGCGGCAGAAGCAATACGCGGTGTCGATCGCAAAACACGACTGGGTGCTGTGCCTGGACGTGGACGAACGCGTCACCGAGCGCCTGGCCGCGTCGGTGCGGGCGGCGTTCGCCGGATCGCGTTATCACGCCTATCGCCTGGCGCGACGCAACCGCTTCCTCGGCCGCTGGCTCGCCCACGGCGAAGGTTATCCGGACTGGACGGTGCGCCTCTTCCACCGCGCCCATGCAAGCTGGTCCAACGACGAGGTGCACGAGGCGGTGCTGACCACGGCCGAAGTCGGACGCCTCGATGGCGACCTGCTGCACGACTCGGCGCAGGACATCGCCAGCTACATGGCCAAGCAGAACCGCTACACCAGCCTGCACGCCGAGTCCCTGTACCGCCAGGGCGTGCGCGCGAGTTACTGGCGCCTGTTCACCAGCCCGCTCGCGCGGTTCGTGAAGTTCTATTTCATGCGCCTCGGCTTCCTCGACGGCGGCCCCGGGTTCGCCCACATCGTGATCGGCTGCAACAACTCATTCCACAAGTACCTCAAGCTCATCGAGCTCGGGAAGGCGGCCAAATGACCATCCTCGTCACCGGCGGCGCGGGCTTCATCGGATCCAACTTCGTGCTCGACTGGCTGGCGGCCGAAGCGGAGGCGGTGGTGAACCTCGACGTCCTCACCTATGCGGGCAACCTCGCCAACCTCGCCTCGCTCGCCGGCGACGCGCGCCACCATTTCGTGCGCGCGGACATCACCGACGCGGCCGCGCTGGAAAGGGTGTTTGCGCAGCACCAGCCGCGCGCGGTGGTGCATTTCGCGGCCGAAAGCCACGTCGACCGCTCCATCGTCGGCCCCGCGGCCTTCGTGCAGACCAACATGGTCGGCACCTTCCAGCTGCTCGAGGCGACGCGCGCGCATTGGATGCGCCTGCAGGGCGATGCGAAGG
>JBBREI010000139.1:0-10666 GCA_038203035.1 Burkholderiales bacterium | reverse complement strand
CGGCCGAGGTGGAAGTCCTTCGCGATCACCTCGCCCGTGGCCGGATCGTCCGCGGGCCGGGCGACCGGAAGCAGCAGCATGCGCCCGAGGTGCTGGCAGGTGAGCGTCCAGAGGTCGCCCTGGTTTTCCACGAAGCCCTGGAGCACCGCGAGTGTCACGGGCTCCGCGCCTTCTGCCTCGCTCAGCTCCACGGCCCCCGCGAGCGGCGCGGCGTGCGGGTACGGGGAGGCCTCGGTGAGGAAGCGGCCCATCTCGAGCTCCGGGTTCGCGCCCGGGCGCTGGCGGCGATAGCCCTTGAGGAAGAGCCGGTTGCCGAAGAAGACCGCGGTGTTGCTCTGCTCCAGGGCGGGTGTGCGCACGTCATCGTCCAGCGCGCCCATCAGCGGGCCCAGGACCGGGGTGGAGGTGAACCGCAGGCGAGCCTCGCCGAGCTGCACTTCCCAGTTCTCGGCCATGGCGCGGGCGAGGTCGCGGGCGAATTCCGGATCGGCGAACGCCGCGTAGAAGATGCCGACGCGGTCGCGATGGCGGACCTTGGCGATGGTGAACGGGCCCCACCGTTCCGATGGGCTCGCGTCACGCGTCTCCCAGGCCAGGGCGAGCGGCAGGAAATAACGCTGCCGCTCGCCGCCTTCCAGGTCCACGTCGACAAACGCGAGGTGCCAGGTGTGGGCGGCGGTTTTCCAGGGCGCGAGCATGGTCACGCGCACGTCGGTGATTTTTTCGTTTTTCGCGGCGAACCAGCGCCGCCCGCGCAGGTAGGGCAGCAGCACCTCGTCGCGCAGGCGCTCGCGCGTGAGGTTGAGCACCACCTTCGAGAGATCCTGCGATCTGCCGCCGCGATCCATCGCCTCCTGCCATCCGTTGGCCAGAACCAGCACCGGGATGCGCCGCTCCACCAGGCGCTCCTCGTGCCATTCGGGCGGTTTCGCGTCGGTGGCCAGGCGGAAGGACATGTAGCCGTGGCCGGCCAGCGTCAGCAGGTAGGGCAGCCTGCCGATCGGCGGGAAGGATTCCTGGCCGAGGAGCTCCACCGGGACGCGTTTTTCGAACCGCGCCAGGTCGAGCTCGACCGCCTGGGGAACCCGCGAGAGGTTGGCGACGCACAGGATCGCCTCGCCTTCGAATTCGCGCACGTAGGCCAGCATCTTGCGGTTGCCCGGCTCCAGGAAGGTGAGCGTGCCGCGCCCGAAGGCCTTGTAGCGCCTGCGGGTGGCGATCAGGCGGCGCGTCCAGTTGAGCAGCGACGAGGTGTTGCGCAGCTGCGCCTCCACGTTCACCGACTCGAAGCCGTACACCGGGTCCATCACCGGGGGCAGGTAGAGCCGCTGCGGGTCGGCGCGCGAGAAGCCGGCGTTGCGATCCGGGCTCCACTGCATCGGCGTGCGCACACCGTTGCGGTCGCCGAGATAGATGTTGTCGCCCATGCCGATCTCGTCGCCGTAGTAGAGGATCGGCGCGCCCGGCATCGTCATCAGCAGGAAGGTGATGAGCTCGATCCTGGCGCGGTTGTTTTCCATCAGCGGGGCCAGGCGCCGGCGGATGCCGACGTTGATGCGCATGCGCTGCTCGGAGGCGAAGATGCGGTACATGTAGTCGCGTTCGCGGTCGGTCACCATCTCGAGCGTGAGCTCGTCGTGGTTGCGCAGGAAAATCGCCCACTGGCAGTTCTTCGGCAGGGGTGGCGTCTGCGCCAGGATCTCCACCAGCGGGTAGCGATCCTCCATGGCGATCGACATGTAGAGCCGCGGCATCAGCGGGAAGTGGTATGCCATGTGGCACTCGTCGCTGTCGCCGAAATACTGGCTCACGTCCTCGGGCCACATGTTCGCCTCGGCCAGCAGCAGCTTGCCGGTGTAGTGCTTGTCGAGGTCCGCGCGGATCGCCTTGATGACGTCGTGGGTCTCGGGGTTGTTTTCGTTGCTGGTGCCCTCGCGCTCGACGAGGTACGGGATCGCGTCCAGGCGGAAGCCGTCCACGCCCATGTCGAGCCAGAAATGCATGGTGCGCAGCACCGCGCGCAGGACGCGCGGGTTGTCGAAATTCAGGTCCGGCTGGTGGCTGAAGAAGCGGTGCCAGTAGTGCTGCTCGGCGACCGGGTCCCACGCCCAGTTGGACGATTCCGTGTCGGTGAAGATGACGCGGGTGCCCGCGTATTTCTTCGGGTCATCGCTCCAGACGTAGTAGTCGCGCTTGGCGCTCCCCTTGGGCGCCCGGCGCGCGGCCTGGAACCACGGGTGCTGGTCCGAGGTGTGGTTGACGATCAGCTCGGTCACCACGCGCAGGCCCCGCTCGTGCGCCGCGCGCACGAAGGCCTTGAAGTCCGTGCGGTTGCCGTAGGGCGGGTGCACGTCCTCGTAGTTGGCGACGTCGTAGCCGTCGTCGAGCATCGGGCTGGGGTAGAACGGCATCACCCAGATCGTGTTCACACCGAGGTCGCGGATGTAGTCGAGCTTCTGCGCGAGGCCCGCGAAATCGCCGATTCCGTCGTTGTTGGAATCGTAGAACGCCTTCACGTGCACCTGGTAGATGACCGCGTCCATGTACCAGAGCGGGTCGTCCGGCATCGCGGTCTGCAGCGCCGGGTGCGCCCCGGTGGTGTAGTGGCGGGTATCCATGTCAGGTGAGCGCGAAGATGTGGGCCGGCGCGTGCGCCGGATCCAGCCGCAGGTAGTTGCGGCTGCCGTGCCAGGTGTAGGTGGCGCCGGAGAGCGCGTCGCGCACGCCGTAGGCCGTGCCGGGTTCGAGCCCGAGGGCCTCGAGGTCCACGTTCACGAACCCCGCTTGCACGGCTTGCGGGTCGAGGTTCACCACCACCAGCACGCGGTCGTCGCCATCGCGCTTCGAGTAGGCCAGGAGCGCGTCGTTGTCGACCGGGTGGAAAACGAGGCTCGTGTTCGACTGCATCGCGCGGTGGCCGCGGCGCAGCTCGTTCAGGCGTGTCATGAGCGGCGCGAGGCTGTCGGGCCGGTCGCGGTCCCAGTGGCGCAGCTGGTATTTCTCCGAGTCCAGGTATTCCTCGGAGCCGGGCTCGCGCGGGCGGTTTTCGCCCAGCTCGAAGGCCGGCCCGTAGACGCCGTAGCTCGCGGCGAGGGTGGCCGCCAGCACCAGGCGGATGCGGAACATGCCCAGGCCGGCGTTCTGCAGGTGGTAGGGAAGGATGTCGGGTGTGTTGGGCCAGCAGTTGGGGCGGAAATATTCCCGCGATTCGCCTTGCGCGAGCCCGGTGAAGTATTCGGTCAGCTCCGCCTTCGAGCCGCGCCACGTGAAATACGTGTACGACTGGGTGAAGCCGAGCTTGGCCAGCCGGTGCATCACGTGTGGCCGCGTGAAGGCTTCGGCCAGGAACAACACGTCGGGATGATCGCGCTTGACCTCGGCGATCACCCATTCCCAGAACGGGAAGGGCTTGGTGTGGGGATTGTCGACGCGGAAGAGCTGCACGCCCTGCGCGATCCAGAAGTGGAAGACGTCGCGCAGCGCGTGCCACAGCGATTGCCAGGCCGGCGTGTCGAAGTCGAGCGGGTAGATGTCCTGGTATTTCTTCGGCGGGTTCTCGGCGTACTGGATGCTGGCGTCGGGGCGCGTGCGGAACCATTCGGGGTGTTCGGCCACCCAGGGGTGGTCGGGCGCGCACTGGAACGCGATGTCCATCGCGATCTCCATGCCGCGCGCGCGCGTGGCCATCACCAGGTGGCGGAAATCCGCCAGCGTGCCGAGCTCGGGTGCAATCGAGAAATGGCCGCCTTCGCGCGCGCCGATCGCCCACGGGCTGCCGACGTCGCCATCGAGCGCGACGGTCGCGTTGTTTTTCCCCTTGCGTTTCTCGCGGCCGATCGGATGGATCGGCGGCAGGTAGAGCACGTCGAAGCCCATGGCGGCGATTTCGTCGAGCCGTTCGTCGAGGTCGGCGAAGGTGCCGTGCACGCCGGGCTGGTCCGAGCTGGAGCGCGGAAACAGCTCGTACCAGGCGCTGAAGCGCGCGCGCTCGCGGTCAACCGTCACCGGGAACGCGGGTGAGATCGTGAGTCCGTCGCGCGGCGCCTGTGGGTGGGCGAGCGCGAACAGGTCCGCGTCGAGCGCGATGGCGCGCAGGCGCTCGACGTCGCCTTCCTCGGCCAGGCTGCGCGCCCAGTGCTCGAGCTTCTCGCAGTCCGCGGCGCCGCACCCTTCGGCGCTGCGCGTGACGAGGTCGGCGCCCATGCGCGCGGCGAGCCTCAGGTCGTCGGGGTCCGTGCGGCGGGCGAAGCTGTCGCGCCAGTAGCCCAGGTGGTCGATCCAGCATGCAACCGCGAATTCCCACGCGCCGGCGCGATCCACGCTGAATTCGGCGCCCCAGGTGTCGTTGGTGAGCGCCTCCATCGCGACTTCGCGCCACGCCTTGTCCCCCGGGCCGCGATAACGCACCGCGCAGGCGACGCGTTCGTGGCCGTGTGCGAAACACGACGCGGTGACGCCGACACCTTCTCCCACGGCGCGCTTGATCGGGAAGCGCCCGCCATCCACCGACGGCTGCACCGCCTCGATGATGGTGGGCGCGGGTGGGCCCTTGGGAAGCGCCACGTGGGGTGCGAGCGGGTTGCTCACTGTGAGTCCTCCGGCGTGAACATCACGATGCCCAGCGGCGGCACCGTGAGGACCACGGAGTTGGCGCGGCCGTGAAAGGCGACGGCCTCGCCGGCCACGCGCCCCAGGTTGCCGACGCCGCTGCCGCCATACTGGTGGGCGTCGCTATTGAGGATCTCGCGCCAGGCGCCGGCCAGCGGCACGCCGACGCGGTAGCCCTCGCGCGGGATCGGCGTGAAGTTGCAGACCACCACGACCGGGCGGCCCGCGTCGGGCCAGCGCAGGTAGGTGAGCACGCTGTTTTCGGAATCGTTGCCGTCGATCCACTCGAAGCCGCTGGCGTCGAAATCGCGGCTGTGCAGCGCGCGTTCGCCACGGTAGGTGCGGTTGAGGTCGCCGATCCAGCGCTGGATGCCGGCGTGGTCGCTTTCCCGCGTGAGGTGCCAGTCGAGCGCGCGGTCGTGGTTCCATTCACGCCACTGCGCGAACTCACCGCCCATGAACAGCAGCTTCTTGCCGGGATGGCTCCACATCCAGCCGAACAGCAGGCGCAGGTTGGCGAGCTGCTGCCACTTGTCGCCGGGCATCTTCGAGGCGAGCGACTTCTTGCCATACACCACCTCGTCGTGGGAGAGCGGAAGCACGAAGTTTTCGGTGAACGCGTACCAGAGCGAAAACGTGAGCTCGTTGTGGTGGTAGCGGCGGTGGATCGGGTCGTGCGCCATGAAGTCGAGCGTGTCGTGCATCCAGCCCATGTTCCACTTCATCGAAAACCCCAGCCCGCCCGCGTAGACCGGGCGCGAGACCTGCGGCCACGAGGTCGATTCCTCCGCGATGGATCGCGTGTCGGGAAATTCGCGGCCGATGGCGACGTTGAGCGCGCGCAGGAACTCGATCGCCTCCAGGTCCTCCTTGCCGCCGTGGGCGTTGGGGATCCACTCGCCTTCCTTGCGCCCGTAGTCGAGGTAGAGCATCGAGGCCACGGCGTCCACGCGGATGCCGTCGATGTGGTACTTCTCCAGCCAGAAGAGGGCGCTCGAGATCAGGAAGGCGCGCACCTCGTGGCGGCCGTAGTTGAAGATGTTGCTTTTCCACTCCGGATGGAAGCCGCGGCGCGGGTCGGCGTGTTCGTACAGGTGCGTGCCGTCGAACCGCGCGAGCCCGTGGCGGTCGTCGGGAAAGTGCGACGGCACCCAATCGAGGATCACGCCGATGCCGTTGCGATGCAGCAGGTCCACCAGGTACATGAAGTCCTGGGGCGTGCCGTAACGCGCGGAAGGCGCGAAGTATCCGGTGGTCTGGTATCCCCACGAGCCGTAGAACGGGTGCTCCGTGATCGGCATCAGCTCCACATGGGTGAAGCCCAGCTCGTTCAGGTAATCGGCCAGCGGCTGCGCGACCTCGCGGTAGGTGGGCATGTGGTCGTGTGCATCGCGCCGCCACGAGCCCAGGTGCAGTTCGTAGGTCGAAACCGGCGCCTGCATCGCGTTGTGTTCGCCGCGTTCGCGCATCCATGCCCCATCGCCCCACGGGTATTCGAGCGACCAGGCCCGCGATGCCGTCAGCGGCGGGACCTCGTTGTGGAAAGCGAAGGGATCCGCGCGGTCTTCCGCGTGGCCCTGCGCGGTGGTGATGGCGTATTTGTAGGTTTGGCCGCGCAGCACGCCGGGCACGTCGCCTTCCCAGATGCCCGACTGGTCCGGGCGCGGGGTGAGCGGGTGTGTCCCCCGGTCCCAGCCGTTCCATTCGCCGATGACCGCAATCGCGCGCGCGTTCGGCGCCCACACGGCGAAGCGCGCGCCGCCGCCTTCCGCCAGGTGGCAACCGAGGCTGCGGTGCAGGGAAGAATGGGAACCTTCCCGGAAAAGGTAGATGTCCTGCTCGGTCAGCATCGCCAGGTGGGCGCTGCGGCGCCCCTTCGTCAGTGGAGGTGTTGTTGGTGTTGGCCCAGCATCGCTGGCGTGATGAGGGTAATGCCCTTTTCGGTGACGTGGAAGCGCCGGCGGTCTTCTTCGAGGTCGAACCCGGCGACCATCCCCTCCGGAATGCGGCAACCCTGGTCGACCACGACGCGCCGCAGCTTCGCCCCGCGCCCGATCTCCACCTCCGGCAGGATCACGGCGTCGGTGATCTCGCAGTAGCTGTGCACGCGCACGTTCGAGAACAGGATGGAGCCGCGCACGACGGACCCGCTCACGATGCAACCCCCCGAGACCATGGAATCGATGGCGGCGCCGCGGCGCGATTCGAGGTCGAAGACGAACTTGGCCGGCGGAAGCTGTTCCTGGTGCGTCCAGATCGGCCACGACTGGTCGTACAGGTTGAGCGCGGGGGAAACGCGCGTGAGCTCGAGGTTGGCTTCCCAGAATGCGTCGATGGTGCCGACGTCGCGCCAGTACGGGCGGCCCTCGTTCAGCTGCGTGCAGCTGTCCTGCAGCCGGTGCGCGTATACGCGGGCGCCGGTGGCCACGAGGTGCGGTATGAGGTCGTGCCCGAAATCGTGCGACGAGCCGTCGCGGGTCGCGTCGGCCAGCAGCTCGTCATAGAGGAAACCCGAATTGAAGACGTAGATGCCCATGCTGCCCAGCGCCATTTCCGGGCGGCCCGGCACCGGGCGCGGCTGCGCGGGTTTTTCCTCGAAGCCGATCACGCGGAAATCGTCATCCACCTCCATCACGCCGAGCTGGCCCGCGGCCTCCGCCAGCGGCACCTCCACGCAGCCCACGCTCATGTCCGCGCCGCGCTCCACATGTTCCAGAAGCATGCGCGAGTAGTCCATCTTGTAGATGTGGTCCCCCGCCAGCACCAGCACCAGGCGCGGGTCGTGGCGGCGGATCGGGTGCAGGTTCTGGAAAATCGCATCGGCCGTGCCCTTGTACCAATCGGCATTGTCGCCCTGTTGCGCGGGTAGCAGCTCGATGAATTCGTTGAAGCGCCCGTCGAGGAACGACCAGCCGCGCTGCACGTGGTGGATGAGCCCGTGTGACTGGTATTGCGTGGCGATGCCGATGCGGCGGATGCCGGAGTTGAGGCAGTTGGAAAGCGCGAAATCGATGATGCGGAACTTGCCGCCGAAGGGCACCGCGGGTTTGGCCCGCGCGTCGGTGAGCGCGCCCAGGCGCGTGCCGCGCCCGCCCGCCAGGACCACGGCAAGCGTCTGGCGCGCGATCTGCGCCATGGTTGGATGGTCGGGCAGCCCGTGGGCCGGCACATGCCGTTCCAGCGGCAGCCCTTCCAGCGCGCCCATTGGCCCGTCCATCAGTACCTCCGGAATGAATGGTGGCTCGCGCGCAGAACGCGTGATGCCTGTGGTCAACGGAAATTCTGACCCGGGCGGGCGAGAAAAATTCCGGGCCCGCACCCCTTTACATGATGGGGCCGCGCGCTCAGGCGCGCCGTAGGACCCGTCCTACTTCGGCACTTTTTTCTCGCGCCGACGGCTTCATCGCCGGGGCATCGGCCGACACGCGCGCAACGGTGACGAGGGCCACCGGCTGCTCCGACCGGGGGAACCACACCAGCGCATCGTGTTCGCGGGGCGCTTGTTGCGGAAGCGCCGGCTTGCCCCAGGCCACCGCGGCGGCAAAAGCATCCACCATCGCGCCGGCGCCGGGGCCACACGCCACAAAGCCATGCACGCCGGCGAGGATGCCGGGTGCCAGCGCGGCGGGATCCGCGGTCACGTAGATGGTGTTTTCCGCCGCGGCGCCGGGCGCTTCTTCCTGCCGCGCGCTCGCGGCGAGCAGATCGCTTGCCCCGTCCACGAGGATCCAGTGCGGGCGCCCGGTGGCTTCGCGCAGCGCGCCCAGCGGCACCAGGAGTTTTTCGACAAAATCGGGGCGGCTTTCCGCCGGCACGGCGGCCAGGCAAACCACCGTCTGCACGTCGGGTTTTTCCAGCGCGGTGAGGACCTCTTCGACTGCGGGCGGGTTGTCGAGCGTGCCGAAGACGACGGCGGGCTTGAACTGCGTGTAGTCGCCGCGGGTATCGAGCACGCAGCATTGGTAACCGCGACTGGCCAGGCGCTCGAGCACGGCCATGGCGAATTCCGTGGTGTCGCGTTTCCCCCCGCACACGAGGATGGAAGCGCGCCGGCGCGGCAACACCACATCGTTGCCTTCTTCGTCCCTGCCCAGGCAGAGGGTGCGCCGCGGCTTGCGCGGCGGCATGTTCGCGAGGTCGTGGGTGATGAGGCCTTCCACGATCTCGAGGATGCCGTCGCCGTGGTGGTTGTCCGTGACCCGATCGGCGGCTTCCTTGAGCTGCGGCACGGCGTTGGCGACGGCGACGGAGTATTCCGCCATCTCCAGCAGCGCATGGTCGTTTTCCCCGTCGCCGCCGGCCACGACGTTGCGCGGCGAAAGGCCCAGCTCGTCAAGCGCCACCTTGAGGCCGCTCGCCTTGTTGCAGCCCGGCGGCAGCACCATCACCGCGCCCTTGTTGAAGATCAGCTGCTGTTCGAGCCCCATGTTGGCGATGGTCTCGAGCACAAACGTTTCGTGCGGGCGGATGGTGGCGACGATGGTGTTGCCAACCGAAAGGGGCATGCCGCTGGCGCGCAGGCAGGCGATGAACGCTTCCGGCGGCGGTTCACCCAGGTCTTTCCTCTCCCCGGTGGCGGGGCGGTAGAGCAACGCGCCGTTTTCCGCCACCACGCGGTCGAAGAGGGTGATGCCGGGGAAGATCCCGAGCAGCTCGTCGAGCTCGCGCCCGGTGACGAGCAGCAGCTTGCGGCCGGTGTCCTTCAGGCGCGCGAGGCCCGCGAGCACGTGCGGCGCAACGACCCCATCGTGGGCGATGGTGCCGTCGTAGTCGAGGGCGATGGCGGTGTAGCGCATGGAACGTTGGGCCCGGGTGGGGGTCTTTGTCTTGGACTAACTATCGGGTTCCCCGTGGCCAAAACCAGCAGGCAGGCTTGCATCGGCATCGACGTGGGGGGCACCAAGAGCCTCTTCGCTCTTTTCAACCACCGGTTTGAAGTCCTGGCGCAGGAGAAGTTTCGCAGCCACCCCGAAAAAGGTGGGGCGAAGGCCTTCACCGCGGCGCTTGAATCGGCGGTGGGAAACCTTTTGCGCGTCGCGCGCAAGAAGGCGCTCAAGGTGCGGTACGTGGGCGTGGGCTGCGCCGGCGACATCGACATGAAGCACGGGGTGGTGCGCCAGTCGCCCAACCTCGCCTTCCTCGAGGGCTACGCATTCCGCGCCCGGCTGGAGAAGCTCACCGGCGCGCGCGTTTTCGTCGGCCACGACGTGCAGGCCGCGCTCTACGGCGAATACCGCCTGGGTGCGGCGAAGAAGGGCCGCCACGTGATCGGCGTCTGGCTCGGCACCGGCGTGGGCGGGGCGCTGATCATCGACGGGCGCCTGCACACCGGCGCTTGCGGGCTGGCCGGCGACATCGGCAACTACCTGCTGCATTCGGTGGACGTTTCGCCCGAGGCGCCGCGCAAGAACGTGCTCGACAGCGTAGCCTCGCGCCCGGCGATTGCCGGAGAGGCCGCCACCCTCGCCGCCAAACACCGCGCCCCGGCGCTGCGCAAGCTGTCCGGCACCGACGTGACCGAGATCAAGGCCGGCGACCTGGCGGCGGCGATCAACAACGGCGACAAGGCGATCGAGAAGCTGGTGCGCAGCCGCGCCAACCTGATCGGCACGGCGCTTTCCAACCTGGTGGATTTCATCAACCCCGACACCATCGTGCTGGGCGGCGGACTGGCCGAAGCGATGCCGGTGCTTTTTCGCAGCGAGATCCGCAAGTCGATCGACGCCCACGCCACGCCCAAGGCCGCCAGGGCGGTGAGGGTGGTCGGCGCCCGGCTCGATGACCACGCCGGCACCGTGGGGGCCGCCCGCCTCGCGCTCGACATGTTTTCGGACGAGCCGCCGATCGACCGCAAGTCGCTTTGACCCCCGGGCGCGCGGGTTGTAAACCGAATCCTTCCGCGCGCCGTTGATCCCAAGGCACGACCGCCCCGTGCGTCATCCAACCCCACAAACGCACGGGAGAGCTCCATGCAAATCGATGCCGCATTGCCCATCGTCCGCGCCCTGGCCGATGGCGTGAACCCCATCACCGGCGAAGCCTATCCGGAACAAAGCCC
>JBBREI010000138.1:0-10671 GCA_038203035.1 Burkholderiales bacterium | reverse complement strand
GCCAGCATTCGCTCAGCCAGTTGCTTCTTCAGTTGCCCCACCAGGCCCGACTCGCCCGGAAGGCTCTCGGCGTCCTTGCCCTTCACCTGGGCCAGCAACTGGTCGATCAGCTCGTCGGAGAACGGTCCCTTGGGCTTGCGCTTGCGCGGCTTCTTGGCAGCAGGTTCGGTCATTCAGAGGCTCCTTCAGCACAATGATGACCTCACACACAGAATTCCGGATAGGCCCAACCAATATCATTTTGCTTTTCCTCTGTGTCCTCTGTGGTGAAAAATCGGCGCTTCTATTTCCCCTCCAACGGCTTTTCCGCCCCCGCCGGCTTCTTCTGCAGCGAAATCGCCAGCACCCCCGCCATCACCAATCCCGCGCCCGCGAGCTGCAATGCGGTGATCTGCTCATCGAGGAAGAAAAATCCCAGGAATATGGTGGCGATGGGGCCCACGGATCCGATGATCGACGCATGGCTGGAGCCGATGCGCCGGATGCCCTCGGACATCAGCACAATCGGCAGCACCGTCGAGACTGCCGCCATCAGCAGGGCAAGCCAGTAGACCGGCGCGGGCTGAGCAAAGATGACGTACCAATCACTCGTCACCAGATAGTGGATGACAACCGCCACACACGAGACCAGGCCCGCGTAGCAGGCGAAGCGCAGGCTGCCCACCCGCCCGACCACGCGTCCGCTGCCCAGCAGGTAGGCGGCGTAGAAAAGCGCCGACAGCAGCACCCATGCGGATCCCAGCACCACGTTGCCCGGCTGCGTGGCCACGTCGTGCCCGAATACCAGAGCGATGCCCACGTATGACAGGACCACCGCCACCACATCGCGACGCGTGATCCTGCGCTTGAAGAGCAGCGCGGAAAGCAGCAACACAAAGGTCGGGTGGATGAAAAGCAGCAGCCGCTCCAGCGCCGCGGTGATGTATTGCAGCCCGATGAAGTCGAAATAGCTGGCGAGGTAATACCCGATGAAGCCCAGCAGCGCCACGGAACGCAGGTCTGCCCTCGAAAGCGGCTGGATGCCGGGGTCGCGCAACGCCCACCACGCCAGCAGCAGGAACATCGGAGCGCTGAAGATCATGCGCAGCGTGAGCAGCGTCACGGCATCGACGCCATGACGGTACGCGAGCTTGATGATGACGGCCTTGCCGGAGAAGGCGATGGCCGAGACCATCACCAGGATCGCCCCGGTCAGGCGGGATTGCTTGCCGAACATCCCGATATTGAATCAGATTCGGTCGGCGGGTCCCGAAACGCGTCCTTCGGCGCGGCCCTTTGACGCGTCTACCCCGCTCTGCGCGCCGAGCATCAGAGACTCGATGGCGTGTGCGTCGCGCGGGAACCGCGAGTAGCCCGCGGCGCTGCGCAGCGAAACACCCTGGTGGTCGAAATTCAGGCTGTCGTGCAGCGCGCGGGCGAAATTGGCCATCAGTTCCTCGGGCATCCCCAGGCCGAGCACCGCAAACTCGTCGTCACCCACGCGCCCGATCAGGCATTCACCCTCGCCTGCCGCAAGCACAAGGCGGCGCGCCGCCTCACCCAGCATCCGATCGGCGGCGTCGTGACCGATGACCAGGTTCACGCGGCGGAAGGCGTCGATGTCGGCCACCACCAGCACCGCTTGTCCGCCTTGGGCCTGTGCGGCGCGCAGGCGAACCGCAGCCGCGTCGAAGAATGCGTGTCGATTGAGCAGGCCCGTGGCGGCGTCGCGCGTGGCGGCGAGATGCGCTTCGCCCAGGCTGCCGAAGAGCTTCTCGGCGGCGAAGCGGCCCAGGAAGGCGAAGACCCCCGTGATCAGCAGGAAATCCAGGTATTGCGGCCAGCGCGTGAAGCGGCCGATCTGGCTGCGCGAAAAGCCGAGCAGGTCTGCGGCAAACGCCGCCGTGGCGGCAAAAAACGTGAGCACCACGATGGCGACAAACGCCCGGCGCGAGAGCAGCACGGCCGCGACCAGCACGATGCCGCCGTAGGCGGTCAGCGCCACGTCGTGCACACCCAGCGGGTTGAGCAGCAGGATCATGGTGACCACCGTGATCAACACGCAGCACAGCAGCGCAATCGCAGGTTCGTGGTGGCCCGCGCGCGCGAAGCCCCATGCCGACAGCCCAAGCGGTGTGGCCAGCGCCATCAGAATCGCGATGTCGCGGTGGCCCTGGAACGCGTTGAACGATGTCCCGAAGAAAAGCGCGAGAGTGACCACAACCACTGCGAGCCTGACGATTGCGGTCATTGGCTCCGACGATCGCGGATCGTACGTGCTGCCTGCCTTGCCCACTGCGGTTTGCCTCCGGAGTCTTTTCACTGGCCCCTCATCCATCGAAGAGCCATCGAAAAGGGGAGGCGTCGTTGCCGACGCCTCCGGAAAGACACCCGGGCATCAATCAGGGAGGCAATGACCGGGTGGTGTCCCAGTCCGCAGATTACGGACGCGCGGTGAAAACGCTTGTGAACAGGGTCACTAAGCGAACCGTCCACTATTTACAGTTGAAACCATCCGCGCCGCCGTCCGCCAGGCTTGCGGCCGCAAGCGTTCGCCGTCGGTTATCATCTTTGCGCCCCTGCCTTTGAAGAAGATCGTGCGCACATCCAAGACGAAGGGTTTCACCCTGATCGAGATTGCCGTCGTACTGGGCATCCTCAGTCTCCTGGCCTTTATGTTGGCGCCCCTCGCGGGATCGCTTGTGAGCTCGGCGAGGTTGCGCGACACCAAGGCGCGAATCGAACCCATCAAGGCCGCGCTGATCTCATACGTGACCGCGAACAGTCGGCTGCCCTGTCCCGCAGTCGAGTCCCTTCCGGTCACGGACGCCAATTATGGACGTGAAGCCGCCACTCCGGGCACGTGCACGGCCGCCACAGCGCTGACGGGAGGTGCGTCCAGGGGTGTGCTCCCGTGGGCCACGCTCGGCCTGAACGGTGACGCGGTCGTGGATGGCTACGGCAGGTTCTTCACGTACGCCGTCACAACCTCGTTGACGAGCCTGAATGCGAACACTGTGTCCGGAATGACCGGCGTGCTGATCCTGCACAGCGGCACGCCGGTGACCGCCGCCAACCAGCTCAACGTCGGAAACCTGGCCGCGTATCTCGTCATCTCCCATGGCAACAATGGCTTCGGGGCGTTCAACCCGGGCTCCGGTGCGCAGACGCCGTTTACCGGCGGGAGCGATGAACTCGAGAACACCAACACGACAAACGTGGATTTCGTCGACAAGGCCTTCGCCGACGACAGTGTGAACCCGTTCGACGACATTGTGGCCTGGGTCACGCCGCGTGAGATTCTCAGCGCACTCGGGCAAAGCGGCGTGAAGACCCCGCAAGGCGCGCTCACCGACAAGTTCCAGAGCATCCGCAATGCGCTGCTTTCGTACATAGCCACGGACAGCAGCGACCCGGACGGGATCGGCACTCGAACCGTCTACCGGCGAGTGCCGAATGCGGACACGAACTTCGACGGAACGGAAGATTTACCGAACCTCACCGGGACCGTCCCGTTCACGAGCCTTGGAATCTCGCCGGCGATCACCACGGATCCCTGGGGCCACGCGATCCGCTATTTTGTCAGCGCCGCCGCGCTGGCGAAGAGCAACATCGGCGCCAGCGCCGGGCTCTATAGCGGCATGACCCCAGGTGCAGCGATCACCCTCGCCTCGGACGGTCCGGACGGCAATCCGACCACGGCCGACGACGTGTTCTACACGATCGCGATTTCCGAAATGATGGGCGCGCTCATCGCGGCCAAGATCCCGATGGATTGAGGGCGTCATCCCCTTCCCGCCCGATGACTCTCTCCTTCTCCCTCTCCCAAGGGAGAGGGAGAAAGGCTAAGCCAGCACCATCCGCTGCACATCCAGCCCCTCGGCGTAGGGCACGCCGATCATCCGCCCCTGCACATGGGCGAACTCCCGGTACATCTCGGTATCCAGGCCGCGGCCGCCGAACTGGCTGGCGTGGGCGGTGATGGCGTGCATCTTCGCGTCGATGGTGTCGGAGACATCCACGTAGGCGGTCGGATGGAACGCAATCGGCACCGGCCGGCAATTGGTCGGGTGGTACGAGAAGAAATCGAAATACGCCAGCCGCTGCGTCGGCAGGCACGCCTGGTAGATCAGCAGGTGGTCGTTGTGGAAATCCGCCTTGCTGTGGGTCAGCACTGCCGCGGGTTTGTATTCGCGGATCATGTCGTCGAGCATGCCCACCAGGTCGCAGGTCTTCACGTCCTCGATGCGCTGGGGCCCGCCGTCCATCAGGATCTTCAGCTCGCAGCCCAGGACCTCCGCGCCGCGCCTTGCTTCCTCGATACGCACGTCGTAATCCCTGGGTATCGAGGCCACGCACATGACGACATGGGCGCCGTGCTGGCGCAACTTGGCGAGCGTTCCGCCGATGCCGATCTCGAGGTCGTCGGGATGCGCCCCGATGGCCACAACCGTCTTGCCGGAATACCGGTTGGCGATGGATTGCCCCGGGGGGCGCACCTCGGTGTCACAGGCTCTTTTCATGGCGTCCTCGGGTGCACCCCCTCCCAGGGGGGCGTCTTGTACAGGTGCAGCGTGAAATCGTTCGGAAGGTAGCTGTGGTCGATGCGCGCTGCCGGCGTGAGGGCGAGGCCCATCTCCAGGATTTCGGCGGGATCGACGTACACACGCGCTTGGGCCGGCGCGGGCGAACGCCGGCTCAGGAAATTGACGGCAACGCCCTCGCGCGCCCATTCGAACATGCGCGTCACCGTCGGACGGATGCGTTCGCGGGTGCCCGCGGCATCGAGGCCGAAGATGCCGCTGGCCACCACGAAGTCGTAGGGCTCATCGGGTTCATGGTCGAGCACGTCGCCCGCGATGAAGCGACCCTGCTCGGGGGTGAATCGTTCGCGCCCGCGCGCCACCATCGGTTCGCAGAGGTCCAGGCCGGTGTATTGCGGCCGGATGCCGCGCTTGCAAAGGAACAGCAGGAAGTCGCCGAAGCCGCAGCCGACATCCAGCAGCCGGCGGTTGTGGAAGTCACCCAGCCCGAGGAGCGCCTCGAAGCGCTTTTCCTGTGACGACTGGTTGCGAAAGCCGAGCCCGCGGTGGTCGTAGCCGAAACGGCGGACCTTGTCCTCGTACCAGCGCGAGGTTTCGGTTTCAGGCCGCAAGGAGCTCATCGCGCTTCGCCATCACCGGCGCCCACAGCACCTCGACGGCGCGCGGCCCACAATTAAAGAGCAGGTCCAGCGACATCAGGCCCGGGGTGAACGGCGCCTCGCCGCACTGCTCGTAGGTGGGGTGCTTGAACTGCTGCCACTGGACGCCGATGCCGCGGGCGGCGAAGGCCGGGAGGTCAAGGTAGCCGCGCGATCCACCCAGCCCACCCAGGAATGTGGAACCCGCTTCTGCTTCCTCGCACACGTTGAGCAGCAGCGTCGACCGCGCGCCGTCGGCGCGCATCTCGGAGCTGCGCTTGAGCGGCGTGCGGATCTGGAACGACTCGCGCAGGAAGTCGAGCATGGCCAGGTCCAGGTCCAGCAACTTTTCGTACCGGCTCTCCAGGATCTCCTGCAGGCGCGGCCCGTAATGCTCGAAAAACGGGGCCTTGCGATAGGCGTACTTGAGCGTCTTGAAATGGGTCGAACCCCAGCTCCGGCTTCCGCTTTCGCTGTTGTCGACCTGCTTGTCGATGATCCGCTCCTTCTGGGACATCTGGATCACCGGCACGGTGAGCCACTTCGACTCGCCCTCGACGCGGATCATCGCGCGGTTCTGGTAGTTGCGCCGCTCGAACTGCACGTGGTCCAGCACGACGAAGAGGTCGGCCTTCGCCATCCGGTCGAGGTATCCCAGCCAGGGTACGTAATGGGGCTGGTGGATGGCTACGAGCATGTCTGTCTCCCGGGTGAAGTGGCCTCGAATGAGTGAACGTTAATGGCCCAATCTTTCCCACCGACTTGCGGCCGGTAGGCCGAATGGACCAGTCCGGATCGTGTCCCGGCTACAGGGGTTTTTTTGGCGGCGAAATATCGTGGGCATAAGTCCTACACGGCGGCCCATCCATGACACCTTTCCCTTCGCAGTGCCCGGTTCCTGTTGTCCTCCTGGGAGGTGTGAGCCTCGTTCGTACGCTGGGCCTCGCCGGCATCCCCGCCATCGTTGCCACCAGCGACCCGGACGAGCCCGCGCTGGCCTCGCGCCATTGCACCCAACACCATCGGATCCCGCGTGTGGATTCGGGCGCCCCGTGCCTCGAAGCGCTGATGGCCCTTGGCGCCCGCCTTTCGAACGAATACGGCGGCCGGGTCCCGCTGATGTATGGCGGCGATGACGCCCTGGGCCTGGTCAACGACCGCAGCGCGCGGCTTTCGCGCTACTACCGGTTCCTGCTGAACGACCGCGAGGTGGGCGGGGCGTTGATCGCCAAGGATCGCTTCGGGACATTCGCGCGCCATCGTGGCTTGCCGGTGCCGCGCGCCCTGGCCTGGAAGGGTGATGGTCGCGGCACGGTGCGCGGAACCGAAGGCGCGGTGGTCGCCAAGCCGAGCGAAAAATTCGATTGGCACCATTCGGCCCTCTGCACGGAGCTTTTCGGCGGCGACGGCAAGGCGCTGGTGTTCGAATCCGGCGCGGCCGCGGCGGCGGACGCGGGCGTGGCGGCGCACTACGCCGAACTCACCTTCCAGGAATACATCCCGGGTGGCCACGAGGAGCTCTGGTCGTACCACGGCTTTGCCGACGACGAAGGCCATGTGCTCGCGGCCTTCACCGGCCGCAAGGTGCGCACCTACCCCGCCGTGACCGGCGAGAGCGCCTTCATCGAGCTGGCCGAAAACGATGGCCTTGCCGAAGTGGGCCGCTACGTGGCGCGGCGCTGTCCGCTCAAGGGTTTCTTCAAGATGGATTTCAAGCGCGACCCCCGCAACGGCCGCTGGCACCTGCTGGAGATCAACGCCCGCTGCACCCTGTGGCACTACATCGGCGCCGCCAACGGCGTGAACCTGATGCGCGTGGCCTACGACTACCTGCTGACCGGCGAACGCCCGGAACAGCGCCCGGCCGTCCAGCGGTATCGCTGGCTTTCGCTCGAGCTCGATTTCAAGGCGTACCGGGAAATGTCGCGCAAGGGTGAATTGACCGCCGCGCGCTGGCTCGGGTCGATCCTCATGTCACGCAACCTCTACGCACTTTTCAGCTGGTCCGATCCCGGGCCGTGGCTCTTCTTCTGGCGGCGGCGCATCGCGCGGCGCCTGCACCGCGGGCCGGCACGTTTCGCCTCCCGCCTCCGGCAATGGCGCGCTACGGCATCCTAGGCGACATCCACGGCAATCGCGAAGCGCTGCTGGCGGCGCTGGCGCTCCTCGACCAACACGGGGTGGATCGCATCGCCTGCGTGGGAGACCTGGTGGGCTACAACGCGGATCCCGATGCCTGCGTGCAGATCCTGCGCGAGCGCGGCGCCGTCTCGATCGCCGGCAACCACGACCTCATCGGCACCGGGATGCTGGGTTTTGACCGATGCTCCAACAAGGCGATGCATTCGCTCAAGCGCACACGCCGCCACCTGCAGCCCGCCACCACCGCCTACCTGCGCGCCTTGCCCTCGCACGAAATGCTGGAAGAGCGCGTCCTGCTGACCCATGGAGGGGTGCGGGATGTGCAGCAATACATGACGAGGCCCGCACACGTGCTGGAGAACGTGGCGTACCTGAGATCGGACTTTCCAGGCCGGCGCATCTGCTTCTTCGGCCACACCCACGAGCAGCGCGTCTTCGAAGTGGATGGAGATCGGGTTACGGAGCCTTTCGCAGGGCAGATCGGCGAGGCCGGCGCGATCGTGCAGCTTTCCCCGGGACGCGAATACTTCGTCAACCCGGGCTCCGTCGATGCCTCACGCAAGCGCGCGCACAAGCTGGCGGAGCTGGCGATCTTCGATAGCGCGGCGCTGACGGTGCAGTTCGACCACACGCCGTATGACGACGCCCGGACCGAAGGCAAAGCGGCCGCCGGAGGCTTCCGGATCGATCGCTGGCGCGATCGCCTCTACGACTTCGAACGTCGGCTGATCGGACCGCGCCAGATGGAGGATCGAAAAAGCGGCCCCAGGTGACAGCGGAAATCCACTGGCCGGAGGCGAGCCGGGCAGCTAAGCCGCGGTGCGAGCCTGCGCCATCGAGGGCGAAAATCCGAGCTGGCGCAGCCTCACCGAGGCGATCAGGAAGTGGCTGGTCATGCGGTCGAGCTTGCGCTCGTCGTCGAGATAGAGGATCGCCTTGTCGCCTTCGAGAACCAGGCGGTCGGCCCAGAACTCGATGTCATGGTGGGTGCGGACCCACCCCGGCCGGCAGCTGTCGGGCAATCGATCCAGCTCCTGGGAGCTCCAGCTTTCCAGGTATTGCGACGTGAC
This sequence comes from Burkholderiales bacterium, assembly GCA_038203035.1. Taxonomy (GTDB): domain Bacteria; phylum Pseudomonadota; class Gammaproteobacteria; order Burkholderiales; family Usitatibacteraceae; genus Usitatibacter. The sequence continues at coordinate 2,298 of JBBREI010000138.1, read as the reverse complement.
GTTCACGACCTCTTCGATCGATGCTGCGGCGGATAGAGCGTTGTACTTGCTGTCCACGTCGAGCTCCTGATTCCTGATTGTGCCCACTGGTCCCCACTATGTGGCTGGGGACAAGGGCACGATATCAGGCGGCGGCGCTCGACTCTGTGAGAAAAGTCCTACAAAGCTAGCCGACTGCTACCAACTCCACGTCGAAAACGAGGGTGGCGTTGGGGGGAATCACCCCGCCGGCGCCGCGTGCGCCGTATCCCATCTCGGGCGCAATGACGAGGGTGCGCTTGCCGCCCACCTTCATGCCCGCCACGCCTTCGTCCCAGCCGCGGATCACCTGCCCGCCGCCGAGCGAAAACTCGAACGGGTCGCCGCGGTCGACGGAACTGTCGAACTTCTTGCCATGGCCGTCGGCCGCGGCCGGGTCATGCAGCCAGCCGGTGTAGTGCACCGTCACCGGGCCTTTTTTTGCTTCGTCTCCCGAACCCACGACCACGTCGATCTTCTGCAGTGCCGCCATTGCGCCTCCTCGTGCGTCAAATGAAAAGCCCCCACGCGCGATTTGCTTGGGGGCCTGTAGCCTGGCGGAGAGGGAGGGATTCGAACCCCCGGTACCTTTCGGCACAACAGATTTCGAGTCTGCCGCAATCGACCACTCTGCCACCTCTCCGGAACCGGCGATTTTAGCAGTTTTGTTAAGCTTGTCGGCTTGAGGCATTCGGACAACCCCCTTGCGCATCCCCGACTGGACGCCTGAACAGGCGCCCCGCGAGCCTGCGCTGCTGGACGCGGTGCTGAAGCGGCGCGGCGGCAAGCTCCTCAAACTGGATCTCGCCCTGCTCTGGAGCGCCCCCCTGGCGCGCGCCTGGAACGTCTTCCTCGGCGCGGTGCGCCGCGAACTGGCGCTCGACGGGCGGCTGAGGGAGATCGCCATCTGCACTGTCGCGCGGGTGACAGGCGCCGATTACGAGTTCGAGCATCATTGGCCCGAATACGTGCGCGCCGGCGGCGACAATCGGCTGCGCCACCGCATCATGGATCCCGACAGCGCCGCCACCGACACCGCGTTCTCCGACGACGAGCGCCTCGCCATCCGATACGCCATCACCATGACCCGCGATGTCCAGGTGCCCGACCAGCTCTTCAGGCTGGTGCGGCAACGTTTCCCCACCACGGAGCTGGTCGAGCTCACGGCGGCCATCGCCAGCTACAACATGGTGGCGCGTTTCCTGGTGGCCCTGCAGGTGCAGGACGAGCGCAAATGACCCGGATCATCCATCGCAGCCTGCGCGGATCCATGCCCGTCGCCGTCTCCGGCAAGGGCATCACGCTGACCGATCGCGATGGCAAGGTCTACATCGACGCCAGCGGCGGCGCGGCGGTGTCCTGCCTGGGCCACGGCCATCCCGATGTCATCGCCGCGATGCACGCCCAGATCGACCGCCTGGCCTATGCCCACACCGGGTTCTTCACCACCGAAGTCGCCGAGGAGCTTGCCGAAAGGCTGGTCGCCGGCGCGCCACCCGGCATCGGCCACGCCTATTTCGTCTCCGGCGGCTCGGAGGCGGTGGAGGCGGCGCTCAAGATGGCGCGCCAGTATTTCGTGGAGATCGGGCAGCCGCAGCGCACCCATTTCATCGGCCGCAAGCAGAGCTATCACGGCAACACGCTGGGGGCGCTGGCCGTCGGCGGCAACGAGTGGCGCCGGCAGCAGTTCGCGCCGCTGCTCATCAACGTGACCCACGTCTCGCCCTGCTATGAATACCGCGGGCTGCAGCACCACGAGACGCCGGAGCAATACAGCGAGCGCCTGGCGCGCGAGCTCGAGCACGCCATCGAGGACATCGGCGGCGACCGCGTGATTGCGTTCGTGGCCGAAACGGTGGTCGGTGCCACTCTGGGGGCGGTGCCTCCCACGCCCGGATATTTCAGGCGCGTGCGCGAAATCTGCGACCGCCACGGCATCCTGCTCATCGCCGACGAGGTGATGTGTGGCATGGGCCGCACCGGCACCCTGCACGCGGTGGAGCAGGAAGGCATCTCGCCAGACCTCATGACCATCGCCAAGGGGCTGGGCGGGGGCTACCAGCCCATCGGCGCGCTGCTCGCCTCGGAAAAGATCGTGGACGCGTTCAAGCGCGGCAGCGGCCTCTTCCAGCATGGGCATACGTATATCGGCCACCCTGTCGGTGCCGCGGCCGCCCTGGCGGTGCAGAAGGTGATCGAGCGCGACGGGCTGCTGAACAAGGTCAAGGCTGACGGCGAATATTTCGCCGGTGCGCTGCGCGAAACGCTGGGAAGGCATCC
>JBBREI010000137.1:0-10909 GCA_038203035.1 Burkholderiales bacterium | reverse complement strand
AACACCGACTTGATCGAGAACTCGATGAACTGCGACGAGTCGTAGATCACCTCGATCTTCATGTCGGTGAGGGTCTTGTTGATCTCCACGACCTCGGCCTGAACCGCCTTCGAAAGGTCGAGCGGGTTGGCCACCGCCTGCTTGATCACACCCATGCTGACGGCGGAATTGCCCATGAAGCGCGCGACCACGCGTTCTTCCACCGGCGCCACGCCGACGCGCGCGATGTCGCGGATGCGCACCGGGTAGCCCGCCACGTCGCGGATCACGATGGCTTCGAACTGCGCCGGGGTCTGCAGGTCGGTCTGCGAAAGGACGGAGAATTCGCGCTTGTCGCTTTCGATGCGCCCGGCCGGGATCTCCACGTTCTGGCGCCGCAGCGCGTCTTCCACATCCTGCGGCGTGAGGCGGTAGGCGCCGAGCTTGGCGGGATCCAGCCAAACCCGCATGGAGACCTTGCGCTCGCCGAAGATGCGCACGTCGGCAGCCCCCGGCAGCGTCGACAGCCGCGGCTTGATGTAGCGGCTTACGTAGTCCGAGACTTCGATCGCCGACTTGGTGGGGGTGGAGACGGCGAGCCACATGATGGGGAAGGAATCGGCCTCCACCTTGGCGATCACCGGTTCGTCGACCGCATCCGGCAGGCGCGCGCGCACGCGGGCCACCTTGTCGCGCACGTCCGCCGCCGCGGAATCCGGGTCGCGCGAGAGCTTGAAGCGCACCGTGATCTGCGAGGTCTCCGAGCGCGACACCGAGGTCATGACGTCGACGCCTTCGATCCCGGCGAGCGAATCCTCTAGCACCTTGGTGATCTGGGATTCGACCACCTCGGCGCTGGCGCCGACGTAGCGCGTTTCCACCGTCACCACCGGCTCGTCGATGCGCGGGTATTCACGCACCGACAGGCGCGAATACGAGATGATGCCCACCAGCAGCACCACAACCGACAGCACCGTCGCGAAGACCGGGCGGCGGATGCAGATTTCGGGCAGGGTCACCGCTTCAGCCCTTCGACTTCGGCGCGTCGTTGAGCACCGGGGTGGTGGGCGCGGCGGCGGGGGCCGTCACCGTCACCAAGGCACCTTCGCGCAGCTTGAGGCCGCCTGCGGTCACCACGACGTCTTCCGGCGCCAGGCCACCCAGCACCTCCACGCGGCCGTCGCGGCGCGCGCCGATCTCCACCTTCTGGCGCTGCGCCTTCCTGTCGACCACCTTGTAGACGTATTTGTCTTCGCCGATCGGGAAAAGCGACTCTTCCGGGACCACCATCGTGTCCTTCGATCCGCTGGTGAAGAGGCGCACGCGCGCGAACATTCCGGGGCGCAGCTTGCCGTCGGTATTGGGGACCTGGGCGCGCAGCACGATGGAGCGGCCGTTGGCGTCGATCAGCGGGTTGATCGCCACCACGCGCCCGTCGTAGGCCTTGTCGGGGATCGCGTCGAGCGTGATCTGGAGCGTCTGGCGGTCCTTCACCTGCGACAGCGCCAGTTCCGGCACGCGGAAATCCACCTTCAGGGGATCGAGGGATTCCAGGTTCACCATGTCCTGGCCCTCCCTTACATAGTCGCCGATGCTCACCTGTCGCAGGCCGATGGTGCCGGAGAAGGGCGCGCGGATGGTGGTCTTGGACAGGCGCGCCTCCATCAGATCGGCATCGGCCTTCGCGACCTTGAGCGAGTTGTCCGATTCGTCCAGCGCCTGGGTCGACAGGAACCCCTTGTTGCGCAGGTCGATGGCGCGTTCGTGTTTGGTTCTTGAAAGCGTGAAGTTGGCCTTGGCGCGGTCGGCATCAGCCTGCTGCACCGAATCGTCGAGCTTGATCAGCACCGCGCCCTTTGTGACGCGTTCGCCTTCCCTGAAGAGGATCTGCGACACGCGGCCGGGGACTTCGGGGCGGACGATCACCGTTTCGTCGGAGCGCAGGCTGCCCACCGCCGTAAGCGCCTGCGGCAGGCTCACCACCGCAACCTTCGTGGCCTCCACCACGATGCCGGCCGGGGCCGCCTTTGCGGGCATTGCGGCGGCAGGGCCCGTGGACTTCGGCGCGTTGCGCGTGCCGGCCCAATAGGAGAGGGCGCCGACACCCGCCACGAGGACAGCAACGACGGGGGCGACGAGGGCTTTTCGCATGCCTGCTTCGAGGGGGGGGAAGCCGACATTATAGAGGTGGAGAAAACCAGGGACGCACCCTACTTTTGCCAAAAGTAGGGTGCGTCCCTGGTTTTCAGAAAGTAGGGTGCGTCCCTGGTTTTGGGTCAGGCCGAGATGTCGGGGACCAGCTGGCGTTGCAGCATGAAGATCTGGTCCTTGAGCATGAGCTTGCGCTTCTTGAGGCGTTTGAGTTGCAGCTCGTCATGGAGCGGGTTCTGCTCCAGCGCTTCGATCGCCCGGTCGAGATCCCGGTGTTCCAGGTTGAGCTCGCCGATGCGCCGCTTGATTTCTTCTGCGCTCTCCGCAGTGGCAGTCACCATGGCGTCTCTCCTCTAATTTCGAAAACAGTACTCTGCTTCCACAGGCCGCGCCACCCCTTGCGAGTGGCGAGGGAATAGGGTCAAATAGCGCCCAGCCGTCCGATGGGTGGAAGCCAAAAAAGCCCAATAAAAACAAGGCATTCTGGAGCCAGCGCATGAACTTCCGCCGCAGCGAATTCGACGTCACCAACCGCATCAACACCACCGATCCGGTGTGTGTGAAGCTCGAAGTGACCCGCATCTTCCGCGCCCTGCACAGCCGCCACCAGGCGCCGGTGCTGGTGCGCGCTTTCGACGACCTGGTGCGCCTGTATCGCGGTGAATACCCCGGCTACGCGCGCTGCGATACCGAATACCACGATCTCCAGCATGTGCTCGACGTGACGCTTGCCATGGCGCGCCTGCTGGACGGCTACGAACGTTCGCGCGGCGACGGGCCGGCGATGGACGAGCGCCTGTTCCAGCTCGGCGTCATCTGCGCGCTCTTCCACGATTGCGGCTACATCCGCAAGAGCAACGACACCCGCCACCACAACGGCGCGGAATACACCGCCACACACGTCAGCCGCGGCGGGAAATTCCTGAAGGAATACCTGCCCGAGCTGGGCATGGAGGATTTCGCCGACGCGGCGGGGCAGATCCTGCATTTCACGGGCTACGAACGCTCGGTGGAAAGCATCCGCCTGGCCCACCCGATGTTCCGCCTGCTGGGCTCGCTGCTGGGCTCGGCGGACATCATCGCGCAGATGTCGGACCGGTGTTACCTGGAGAAGTGCCGGGACCGCCTCTTCCCGGAATTCGTCGCCGGGGGCATCACGCGCAAGCGCACCGACACCGGCGAAGTGGTGGTGTTTGCGTCGCCGGAAGACCTGCTGAAGAAGACGCCGTCGTTCTACCACAACGCCAGCAAGCGGCTCGACGGCGATCTGGGTGGCGCGTACCGCTATGCGCAGAGCCACTTCGGCGGGCCCAACCTCTACATGGAAGCGGTGAAGCAGAACATCCGCTTCGCGGAGCGCATCACGACGTCCGGCGAACTCACCCTGCGCCGCGTGCCGCCGGAAACGCTCAATTAACCGTCATCCCGGTTTCCCGCACCACTTCCCCCCAGCGTTCGTTTTCCGACTGAAGCAGCTGCCCGAAGTCTTCGGGCGTGCTGGTCATCATATTGCGCGGATGACCCGAGCCTTCTTGTTGGCGCTTGCCCTCGCGCTGAACGCCGCGGCCCACGACAAGCGCGACATGGACCTCGTGGGCACCCACGGCCTGCAGGGGCGCTCGAGCTACCAGCCGGTCATCACGCGCCAGGGAACGCGCTGGTTCGCCTATGTCGGCCACCACGCGGGCCGCGCGCTCAACCCGGTCACCGGCGCCGTCGAGACACGACCTTCCCCATCCTCGGGCTCGAGGTCGAGGAGTTCGCGAAGGAGCCCGGACGCGGCAGGCGCGATTTCGTCCTGGTGGTGAACGAGGCGCTCGCGAGCCATTGCGGCGAGGCGCGCCAGATGGTCTGGCTGGCCGATATCACCGCCGAGGCGCGGCCGATGACCGTTTCCGGGTGGACGGTGCCCGAGGCGAGCGGAAACTTCTGCGCGCGCGGGCGTTTCGGCGCGCATTCGTCGAACGAAAGCTTCGCGCCGGTCTACTACCGCAAGCTGGTCTTCATCGCGTTTTTCAACGCCGGAGTGCGCGTGCTGGATATCCGCGACCCCACAGACCCGTGGAAGTCGCCTATTTCATTCCCGCCGGGAACCCCGTCTCCAACAACGTCGAGGTCGACGAGCGCGGCTACGTGTACATCGTCGACCGCGGGGGATTGGGGATGCACGTGCTGGATCTTTCGGGCGCCGCCCGGCGGATCGCGAACCGCTCGTGAGTCGCGGGGTCCAATCGATCCAACACAAGGAGCCCGCGATGAAGATAAACGAAGTCATGACCCCCGATCCCAGGACCGTGAAGCCGTCGGACACGCTGCAGACCGCCGCGGCCATCATGCGCGACGAGGACACCGGCGTGGTGCCGGTGGTCGAGGACGGCCGCCTCGTCGGCGTGGTGACCGACCGCGACATCGTGGTGCGTGCGGTCGCCGATGGAGACTTCGCCGCCAAAATCAGCGACATCGTGAGCGACGACGTGATCACGGCGACCCCGGACATGCCGACGTCCGAAGCCACCGAACTCATGAGCGAGCACCAGGTGCGCCGGCTGCCGGTGGTGGACGCGGACGACAAGCTGGTCGGCATCGTTTCCCTGGGCGACCTGGCGGTGAAGGAAGGGCGCGACAGCCGCATGGGCGAGGCCCTCGAGAACATTTCGGAGGGCGTGAAGCGGCATTGACCTACAGCCCCGCGGCGCGTCGAAGAAGGTTTCGTGCGCCGTGTGGAAGGGTTTGCGAACTCCTGCGCCGGTGATCCGTCGGACTTTGAAGACGGAGTAGCCGACATGATGAAAATACTGGGACGGTATGCGGACGGCAGGATGCCCTTGCCGCCCCCGCACATCGAAGACGACTTCGGCGAAGTAGCGCACCAGGCGGGACTCGATGCGATCCAGGACGGGATCGCCGAGGCCTTTCGCGCGGATGACACCCCGCCCTTCGAAGTGATGGTCGCCACGTTGTTCGAACATTCGGACCCCGCGGTGCGCGCGGGCCTGCTCGACAGCCTGCTCGCCGGCCTTGCGCCCACGGGACGGTTCCTGCGTGACAAGGCTGCCTTGCCGGAAATATGGCGCCGATACCATGCCGGGGCACGCGTCGCGGAGGGGCTTGCCGCCGATGTGGATCCCGCGGACGTTGAGCTGGTGGCGCGCCAGGCGCGCAAGCAGAACTCCGGGGTGCTCGAGAGAGTGAGCCGCTTCTACGCCCGCCACCCCGACATCGTGCGCAGCCTGGGGGGCGTCGCCATGGCCACCGTTCTGGGCCGCATCGCGCGGCGCGTTCGCCACTAGGGCTTGTTCAGGAAGTCCTCCAGGAAAGCCCTCTTGGCAGCGCAGCGCTGCTGCGACCAGCAGGCGCGATAAGTGTGCACAACTTTCCCGGCCTTCGCGATCCGCAGCTCGAAGGGCTTGCCCATGAGCACCACGTGGACGTAGTTCGCGAAGGCCTCGGCGAAATCGTCGCCCGGGTGGGTGGAGGCATACAGCGTGGGGAAATCGGTGCGCTCCAGTGCGATGTACGTTTCCTTCATCGCGTGGCCTGGAAGCTTCGCGCCGAAATAGAACACCACGTTGCTGCGCTGCGGAAAGTCGGATCGCGGCAACGCGACGTATTTCCCTCCCGCGATCTTCCACGACAGCTTGAAGAACCCGTATTGCGCGGTTGAGGTCAGCTTCGAGGCGTCCTCGGTCCACGGCGGATGGACCTTCTCGCCGATGGAAAGCACATGGCCCAGCTCATGCAGCAGGATGTACTGGATCGCTCGCGCGGTGTCGTCGCGCGACGGCGCCTCGATGCGGGTCGCAAGCGACCAGGCGGGGTCGGGCTTGAAGGGCGTGTTGTCCTTCCATGTGGCCCAGGCGTTTGCGGTGCGGGCCATGAGCACGGAGGGGTCCAGCACGATGAAGCCGATGTGCGCCTGTCCCGTGGGGTCGAGGACGGCGTCCGCGAACCCGGTGCCGCCGATGTCGTCGACGAAATAGATGCCGGCCAGCCTGGGTGCGACCTTGCGGCGGATCGGCTCGGGGAGTTCCGCCAACATGCGCTTCACGTCGGCGATGAAGGCGGACGTCAATACCGGGACGCGCGGCTGGTTGGGGTAACCCTGGGCCAGGTTGTCGATGGCCAGGATCTCGATGAGTTCCGGCGGCGCGGGGCCGATACGATCTTCCAGGGGCCTGGCCAAGGCCGCTTTCCAGAACCCCGGTTGCTTGGCCGGGTGGGTCTTCATGGCCTCGCGCGCGCAGGCGAGGTCCTTCGGGGGGCAGGGCGGCGGCTTCACGAATTGCGCCGCGGCGCCCAGCATCCCGCATGAGGCGAAGAGGGCTGCGGCGTAACGGGCTGCGCGATACACGGCTTGGCTCAGCCCCCGCGCTTCTTGCGCTCCTGGATCACCAGGTCGGGCCGGTCCGAGATGATGCCGTCCACGCCCAGGTCAAGGAGCCGGTTCATCTCGAGCGGGTCGTTCACCGTCCACGGGACGACCACGATGCCGAGCTTGTGCGCCTCTGCAAGCACCTCCTTGTCCACCAGCGGGAAGTGCGGGGCCCAGATGCGCCCGCCCGCTGCCTTGACCGCGCGCGGGATCGAGTTGCCGTATTGTTCCGGGTCGAACCCCGCGAGCCACGGTGAGCCGCCGGGGCCGCGGCGCGCCTTGATCGAGCGATCGCTGCACAGGTACACCGTGCGGATCTCGGGCGCCTCGCGCTGGATCTGGCGCAGCGTGCTCCAGTCGAAGGACTGCACCATGGTCCGCATCTCCATGCCGGCCTTGCGGATCTCGGCCACGACGATGCGCGTGAATTCCTCCGGCGGCCGCGTGGCCTGGGGCTGGAACGGCGACACTTTGGTCTCGCAGTCGAAGCCGACCTTGGTATTGCCCGACTTCTTCACCAGGTCGAAGAGATCCGAAAGGCGCGGTATGCGCGCGCCATCCACGGCAACCTGGTCGGGAAAACCCTTTGCATATTCGGTGCCCGGCTTGAGGCGCCCGACGTCGTATTTGCGCAGTTCCTCGAAGGTTAGCTCCGCGATCGCCGGCCCGCGCTGCTCCAGCCACTTGCCATCGGGCCCGCGCGTGATGTCCGGGTTGAGCCAGAGGTCGTGGTGGATCACCACCACGCCATCCCGGGTGATCGCCATGTCGCACTCGATTGTCGTGACCCCGAGGTCGAGTGCCTTCTGGAATGCGGGAAGCGTGTTCTCCGGCAGCAGGCCGCGCGCGCCGCGGTGGCCCTGAAGGTCGAAGGCGCCCGCGCCGAGGGCCGCAACAGCAAGAAGTACCGCGAGTGTTTTTTTCATGCCTGGCCCTTTTTGCCGCAAGGCGTCGAGTGGCGCCCCGAAGACGAATCGAACGTCCGACCTGCCCCTTAGGAGGGGGCTGCTCTATCCACTGAGCTACCGGGGCTGCGCGGGCGAAATTATCGCACGGCAGGCTCGCGTCGCTGCCGCGGGTAGGCGCGCGCCTACAGGGGTTTGCGGCGCGCGTGGGGGGACGCGGCGCCCCGCGCGGGAGGATAGTGGCCCCAATCGATCGAGGGCGACTCAATCCCGGCGATCAGCACGACCGAGGTAGAACCCATGAACCAGCTCAATAGTTGCCGCAAGTACCTGGCGGTTGGCGCCTGCGCCGCCGTCCTGATAGCCGGGTGCGCCAGTGTCCCGCCGCCCACCGAACAGATTGCGGTGTCGAAGGTCTCGATCGCCAACGCCGTCAGCGCCGGTGGTGCCGAATACGCGCCGGTGGAAATGCGCAGCGCGCAGGAAAAGCTTGACCGCGCCAACGCCGCCATGGCGAAGGAAGACTACGCCGATGCCCGCCGATACGCCGAGCAGGCCCAGGCCGACGCGCGCCTTGCCGAGAAGAAGGCGCAGTCCGGCAAGGCACAGAAGTCCGCGGCGGTCATGCAGGACGACATTCGCGTCCTGCGCGAAGAGCTCGCCCGCAAACCCAGGTAATCGAGGAACACCCCATGAAGAACTTCCGACTCCTGCCCGTCGCCTCGCTGGTCATCGCGATCCTGGCCGGCTGCAGCTCCATGCCGGCGACCGATTCGCCGCTCGCCCAGGCGCGCCTTGAATACAACTCCGCCCAGGCCAACCCGCAGATCGCCTCGCTCGCCGCCGGCGAGCTCAGGCAGGCGAGTGATTCGCTCGACCGCGCCAACGCCGCTTCCAGCAAGGGCGAAAAGGACGTCGTGGTGGATCACCTCGCCTACGTGACGCGCCAGCAGGTCTCCATCGCCCGCGAAACCGCCTCGCAGAAGGCCGCCGAACTGGCCGTTGCCAACTCCACCAGCGAACGCGACCGCGTCCGCCTGGAGGCTCGTACCCGTGAAGCCGAGGGCGCGCAACGCAGCGCCGCCCTGGCCCAGCGCAGCGCCGAAGCCTCGCAACGCGACGCGATGAATTCGCAGCGCAACGCCGCCGCCTCGCAGCAGAACGCCGCGGCATCGCAGCGGGATTCGGAAGCGGCAATGCGCCAGGCCGAGGCCTCGCAGCGCCAGTCGGCGGCATCGCAGCGCGAAGCCGAAGGCGCGCAGCGCCAGGCGGGCATGGAGCGCCAGGCGGCAACCGATGCGCAGGTCAGCGCTTCGATCGCGCGCCAACAGGCGATGGACGCGGAAGGCCGCGCGCGCCAGCTGGAAGCGCAACTGAAGGATCTGGAAGCAACAAAGACCGAGCGCGGCATGGTGGTCACGCTGGGTGACGTGCTCTTCGACACCAACGAGGCGCAGCTCAAGCCGCGCGGCGTGAGCAACGTGCGCAAGCTGGCCGATTTCTTCAAGCAGTATCCGCAACGCACCGTGATGATCGAAGGCTTCACCGACAGCACGGGTGGTGCCGGCCTCAACCAGGAGCTCTCGGACAACCGCGCGCGCTCGGTGCGTACCGCGCTGCTCGACATGGGTGTGGCCAACGACCGCATGAGCTCGCGCGGCTATGGCGAGTCGTATCCGGTGGCCTCCAACAGCGATGCGGCCGGGCGCCAGCTCAACCGCCGCGTGGAAATCATCGTCTCGGACGACGGTGGGAAGATCGCCCCGCGCCGCTGAAGCGCGTGAACCACAAAAAAAGCCCGGGGGCTTCCCGGGCTTTTTCCATTCTGAGGGCGGCGCGGGAGAGGCCGTCAGGCTTTCTCCAGGGCCGCGGCGACCATTGCGCCGACCTGTTCGATCACCCACGCCTCGCTCAGCTCCTCGATCCTGATCCGCGCGACCGCCTGCTGCACCGTGGCGCCGATCTCGGGCTTGGTCTCGATCGCGCCGCCGTAGCAGCTGAAGGCGATTCGCGAAGCGACGTGGAAGGGCGGGCCCTTGGTCCGCTGCTCGGGGGTGAATTCGAGCACCGCCGCGGGATAGGTGTCACCCAGCTTCTCGGTGGTTTTGGCCTTGTGGCCCTTGGCCGCGATCTGCGCTTCCAGCCGGCGCAGCACCGGCAGCACCGTTTCCCTGAGCGCGGCAAAACCCTGCTCTATCTCGGCCTTCGTTTTTGCAGTCCCGTGTTCGGCTGCTTCCAGCTCGGTTCGCTTCCTGTTGTCGTAGGAGTCGAAGATTGCTTCCAGGCTTGTGGTCAATGTGGTTTCCTCCACCCCGAGCATACGCGCCGGTCCGGTGCGTGTAAGTGCGGTCGCGAACCGAGCGCCAAAGAAAAAGCCGCCGGGCGGGAAGCCGCGGCGGCCTTTCGGGTGCGTTGCCCTAGGCGATCTTCTTCGACAGCCGGCGGAAAAGGTGGACGAATTTTTCCTGGATGTACATCCGGGTCAGCTGGTTCACCATCGCCTCGCCTTCCTTCGTGGTTTCGCCGCCGGTCGCGGTGAGGTCGCTCATCACCATCTCGACCATCTTTTTCCTGTGGTTGGTCTTGAACAGGATGTAGCAACGGCGGTCGTCGTCTCCTGCTTCCGGCGGGGGTTCGTTCGACAGGTAGATCTGCATGCGGATGAAGGCCTCATCCGGCTGCGTGCGGCTGCCGCGCGGCTTCTGGAACTGCGCCTCGCGAAGCGCGAAGTCATGGCCGCGCTGCTTGATCTGGTTGCCCAGGGAAAGCAGCGTGGGACGGATGGAGGTTTCGCGCGCTTGCTCGAATTCGGCGACGAAGGCTTCTTCGTCGCTCATTTCCGTGCTCGCGCCCTCGTTCGCCTTCTTGCTGCGCGAGTCGAAGCGGTCGAGCAGGTCGTTCAGGTCATCGTTCGCCATTGGGGTCTCCGGTGCGCCAGCGTGAATTATCTCAGACTGCGGCAGGCATGGCACCACCGCCGGCGGCAGGGCGCATCCGGCGCCGCTGCAGGAAGGCCACCAGGCCCACCAGCAGGTACCCGGGGATGTACATCCAGTGGGGGGAGGGCGCGCTCGACTCCACCTTTATTTCCTCCACCACCCAGCCCTGCTCGAACCCTCCGCGCCTGGCCCGGCTGCCGAAGCGCACCGTGCCGATTCGCACCTCGTCGCCCAGCACCGTCAAGGTCGCCCCGGCAGTACTGAGGCGAGCGCGCCCCTCGCCGGGCTTGCCGAGCTGGACCGAGACAGTCTTGCGGATGTCGTCGCCCTCCACGTTGGCGCCCTTGATCACCAGGATGAGCGGGTAGTCCGCCGGCAGCTGGGTGGCGATGGCATAGATGTCCTTTGCCGGTCGGGTCTCGTAGGGCGGGTGTAGCTGGTCCATGAAGAGGTCCGGCCTGAAAAGGAGCAGCACGGCGACCAGGAGGATCGCGGTCTCATACCAGCGCGAGCGGGTCTGGAACCAGCCCATCGTGGCCGCCGCGAAGGCGAGGCACGCCACC
>JBBREI010000136.1:0-10914 GCA_038203035.1 Burkholderiales bacterium | reverse complement strand
CGCTCACGCCGGTGCCCGACGGCCACCTGTGCTGCGGCTCCGCCGGCACCTACTCGATCCTGCAGCCCGAGCTCGCGCGCGAGCTGCTGCGCAACAAGGTCCGCGCGCTGGAAGGCGGCAAGCCCGATCGCATCGCCACCGCCAACATCGGCTGCCTGGCGCACATCCAGTCCGGCGCCCACGTCCCCGTGCGCCACTGGATCGAGCTGCTCGACGAACGCATGAAGTGAAAACTGGTGTCAGAGACGACTTTTGCATTCCGGTCCCCGCCGGCGGCAGCAGAAAGTCGTCTCTGACACCAGTTTCACCTGCGGTAGACGATGAAGAGCTCGTTGCGATCGCCAGGGCGGGATCCGCGCCACGCCTCGGTCCAGGCGGGGCCGGGGGAGGGCACGCGCAGGGGCGTGGCCTGCACCAGCAGCGCCTTGCATCGCGCGGCCGCGGGATGGTCCTCGCGGATGGTGGTGAGGTTGACGAAGTAGTCGAGCAACGCGCGCTGCGCATCACCCACGCCGCGGCGGGCGACACACGTGAAGTCCGGCGGCAGGGCCTCGACGATGCGTGAGGAGACCGCGCGATAGCTGCGCGCCTGGTCCACCAGCGGCACGCCGATGGTCATCACCAGCATCCAGACCATCGTGATGCCCGCGGCCCAGTTCACCACCGCGCGCCGCGTCGAGCGCAGCGACCGCGCCACCACCACCATCCAGATGAGCGTGAGCAGCGCGGCGAGCGAGAAGGCGATGAAATTGAACCGGTAGGTGAAGCCCGGCACTTCCTTCTGCAGCCACGCCGCGGCGAATTCGGGCTGGCCGGTGATGGCGGCGACCCATCCCACCCAGACCAGCGCCGCCAAGAGGAAAAAGGTCGTCATCCCGAACCAGTCGAGCGCGCTCGCCGCGCCGCGCGGGATGCTTTCCAGCTCCGCCACGCCGAGCAGCGCCAGCGGCACCAGCAGCGGCATGGCATTGACCTCGCGTGCATCGCCGAACACCGAGATCGTGACGAAGAAGGCGACGAAGGCCACCAGCGGCAGCTGCAGGTCGCGGCGGCCGGCGAGGGTGCGTCGCGCGCGCCACAGGGTCCACGCGGCCAGGGGCCACGCCGGCCATGCGTACCAGGGAAGGATGCGCACATAGTAGAGAATGCTGAGGCCGTCGAAGGACGACCCGGCGGCCCACGCGGATTCGATCCAGCCACCCAGGGTGGCCGGCGAACCCACCAGCAGGACGAAGGGCCACAACGCGGCGATCGGCGCGGCGCACAGCAGCGCCACTGCCACCGTGGTGGCGTAGCGCTTCGTGCGCCAGTGGGCCGAAGCCAGCGGCAACATCGCGAGCAGGGTCACGAACATGCCGAGCGGCAGGAACCCGTCGCCCAGGAACCCCACCCCGATCCCGGCGCCGGTCACCGCCCCGCCCGCGGTTGGCATGCGCCAGGACAGGCACAGCCCGTAGAGGGCGAGGGTGATCCCGGTGAGCCCGGCGAGGTCCGTGGTCATCTCGTGGGCGCGGATCAACAGGCCCAGGCAACCGATGAAAAGCAGCACGCTCATGCGCACCGCCCGCTCTCCCAGCAGCTCGAGGCTCGCCAGGGACAGCAGGCCCAGGGTGAGCGCCATGTAGAGCCCCGCGGCCAAGCGTGCCGCGTCGTGCAGCGGCATCAGCCCGCCCAGCAGCGTGCCAAGCGCGGCGGCGGTCCAGAGGAAAAGCGGGGCCTTCTCGAAGTACGGTTCGCCCGCGAGGCGGAAATGGACCCAGTCGCCGGTGCGCACCATCTCGGAGACCGAGCCGAAGACCACGGCCTCGTCGATTTTCCAGGGATCGTGCCCCACCAGGCCGGGCAGCAGCCAGGCCAGGCAGACCAGCACAAACAGGGCCGACTTGAGCGGCGTGCGGCTGCCGTCGTAGGCGATGGGGGTCAGGACCAAGGGGTCGGATCCCTGATCACGGGCCGGGTTGCAACAAAAAAGGCAGCCCGAGGGCTGCCTTTTGCCGGGGCATGGCCGTGGTTACTCGGCCGCCTTCGCGGTGCCCTTGCGGGCGTAGCGCTTCTTGAACTTGTCCACGCGGCCCGCCGTGTCCACGATCTTCTGCTTGCCGGTGTAGAACGGATGGGACTCGGCGGAGATCTCGATCTTGTAGACCGGATACTCCTTGCCATCCTTCCACTTGATGGTTTCGTTCGTCGCGACCGTGGAACGGGTGACGAAGCCGAAATCGCAGCTCGTGTCGAGGAACACGACCTCGCGGTAATTGGGGTGAATGCCGTCTTTCATGGGTGCTAATCGCCTTGGGTGTTAGCAGCTAATTGGTGTTTTTCGCCGCCGAGAGTCAACAATTATCCCGGAAAAGGTGAATTAAAGCAAGGGGTTGTTACCGCACCCCCAACACGGGCCACGTCCTTGAGCCGACAGGGAAATTTCCCTTGTCAGCCCTTTTTCATGGAGCCGAAGAACTCGTCGTTGTTCTTGGTGGCACGAAGCTTGTCGAGCAGGAATTCGGTCGCCTCCAGCTCGTCCATGCCGAACAGCAACTTGCGCAGGATCCATACCTTGGGAAGGATCTCCGGGGCGATCAGGAGTTCCTCGCGGCGGGTGCCGGAACGGTTCACGTTCAGGGAGGGATAGAGGCGTTTTTCGGCCATCCGGCGATCCAGGTGGATCTCCATGTTGCCGGTGCCCGTGAATTCCTCGTAGATCACGTCGTCCATGCGCGAGCCGGGGTCGATCAGCGCGGTGGCGATGATGGTCAGTGAGCCGCCTTCTTCCACGTTGCGCGCGGCGCCGAAGAAACGCTTGGGCCGCTGCAGGGCGTTGGAATCCACGCCGCCCGTGAGCACCTTGCCGGAAGCCGGGACCACGGTGTTGTAGGCGCGGGCGAGGCGGGTGATCGAATCCAGCAGGATCACGACGTCTTTTTTGTGTTCGACCAGGCGCTTGGCTTTTTCGATCACCATTTCGGCGACCTGGACGTGGCGCGTGGCCGGTTCGTCGAAGGTGGAGGCGACCACTTCGCCGCGCACGGTGCGGCTCATCTCCGTGACTTCTTCCGGGCGCTCGTCGATCAGCAGCACGATGAGGACGGCTTCGGGATGGTTGGCGGTGATGGCGTGGGCGATGTGCTGCATCAGCACCGTCTTGCCGGCCTTCGGCGGGGAGACGATCAGGCCGCGCTGGCCCTTGCCGATCGGGGCGATGATGTCCATCACGCGGCCGGTGAGGTTTTCCTCCGCCTTGATTTCGCGCTCGAGCCGCATCGGCTCGTCCGGGTGCAGGGGCGTGAGGTTTTCGAAGAGGATCTTGCTCTTGGCGTTTTCCGGCGGCTCGCCATTGACCGTATCCACCTTGACCAGGGCGAAGTAGCGTTCGCCATCCTTCGGCGTGCGGATCTCGCCGATGATGGAATCGCCCGTGTGCAGGTTGAAGCGCCGTATCTGCGAGGGCGAGACGTAGATGTCGTCCGGGCCCGCGAGGTAGGAGGTATCCGGCGAGCGCAGGAAGCCGAAGCCATCCTGGAGCACTTCGAGGGTGCCGTCGCCGAAGATCGCTTCGCCCTTTTTCGCCTGGTGCTTGAGGAGGGCGAACACGAGTTCCTGCTTGCGGAGGCGGTTGGCGCCTTCCAGCTCGTTGGTGTTCGCCATCTCGACGAGCTCGGTGATGGGCTTGAGCTTGAGGTCGGATAAGTGCATGCCGATGGAGCTGCCTGGAGTGGTGGTGTGTTGGTGACGGGCCCGGGAGACCACACGGGCCGGCGAAGACGCTCAGGGGATTTGGATTAGCCTGGCTGCGAAGGGGGTGCCGCGAGACGCTTTCAGGAGACTGTTCGAGCGAACAGCCAGGACAGAAGGCAGGGTATCGGTTTCAAATATTGCTGTCAATGAAGGCCGCGAGCTGCGTTTTCGAGAGGGCGCCGACCTTTTGCGCTTCCAGCGCGCCGTTCTTGAACAACATCAGCGTGGGGATGCCGCGCACGTTGTATTTGGGCGGGGTCGACTGGTTTTCGTCGATGTTCAGCTTGGCGACCTTCAGGCGGCCCTGGTAGTCCTGCGCGATCTGGTCGAGCACCGGCGCGATCATCTTGCAGGGGCCGCACCATTCGGCCCAGTAGTCGACCAGGACCGGGGTGCTGGATTGCAGCACTTCCTGCTCGAAGGTGTCGTCGGTGACATGGACTATTTTCTCGCTCACTGGAGGCCTCGGATCTTGTCTGGGGGTTTCCACCCGGGGGGCGTTCACGGGGCGGATCGGATGCCCAATGCTAGACCAATCCGCCCCGCGCGGCAAAAAGCCCCGGGTTGGGCGCCGGATGGCGCTCTGATAAAATTCACATGGCGGCTCATTCGCGGCATTCAAGCGGCCGGTTCAACCTCAATCCCCAGCGAGACGCGTTATGACTTATGTGGTGACCGAGTCGTGCATCAAGTGCAAATACACCGATTGCGTGGACGTCTGCCCGGTCGACTGCTTCCGGGAGGGGCCGAACATGCTGGTCATCGACCCCGACGAATGCATCGATTGCACGCTTTGCGTGGCCGAATGCCCGGTGGAGGCGATTTTCGCGGAGGACGATGTGCCGGCCGATCAGAAGGAGTTCATCGTCATCAACGCCGAACTCTCCAAGGGCTGGAAGCCGCTGGTCGAGCGCAAGCCCGCTCCCCCGGATGCCGATGACTGGAAAGACGTGAAGGCGAAGAAGCAACTGCTGGAGAAGTAAGACCGGCAGCGGGAACGCTGATCCGAGCGGACCGAGGCCGCTCGATCGACGGCGCGCAGGTCAGTCGTAGAGCCCGGCCCGGGCCTTGCCGCGGAAGATGCGGTAGGAAAGGAACGTGTAGGCGAGGATGAACGGCAGCACCACGATGGCCCCGATGAAAACCACCCTCAGCGCGCTCGGGTGCGCGGCCGCCTCCCAGGCGGTGAGGCGGTCGATCACCACGTAGGGAAAGATGCTGTACGCGAGGCCGAGGAAGGCCAGCGTGAAGATCGCCGCGGCG
This sequence comes from Burkholderiales bacterium, assembly GCA_038203035.1. GTDB lineage: Bacteria > Pseudomonadota > Gammaproteobacteria > Burkholderiales > Usitatibacteraceae > Usitatibacter. The sequence goes on along the minus strand of JBBREI010000136.1, from coordinate 5,919 downwards.
GCGGCGAATGGACGCCAATCGCGCGAGAGGTCGCCGGCCTTCATGCGCCCCGTGGCGATCCACAGCCAGGCACCGACCGCCACCGTGGCCGCGGGCAGCAGCATCACGAAGAAGGCGCGCGGGAAGGTGAACCACTTCTCGCGCACCGTCTCGCTGATGAGCGGCGTGGCCAGGCTCACCAGCAGCACGCCCAGCGCCACCCACAGCAGCCCCCAGCGCGCCCAGGCGACGGCCTTCTTCTGCAGCGCGCCCTCGCTCTTGAAGATGAGCCAGGTGGCGCCCAGCAGCACGTAGCCCCCGCACAGGCTTGCGCCCACCAGCACGGCGAAGACCCAGTAGAAGAAGCCGGCCTCGAACCCCATCACGTAGCGGCCGAGCATGACGCCCTGGAAAAACGACGTGATGAAGGAGCCGGCCCAGAAGAGCCAGTTCCAGAGTTCGCGATGCCAGCCCAGCGCCTTCATGCGCAGCTCGAAGGCCACGCCGCGCAGCATCAGGCCGATCAGCATCGCCACCACCGGCAGGTAGAGCTCACCCAGCACCATGCCGTGGGCTACCGGGAATGCCGCCAGCAGTATGCCGATGCCCAGCACCAGCCAGGTTTCGTTGGCATCCCAGAACGGGCCGATCGAGGCAACCATCACCGATTGCTCCTCGTCGCTTGCCGCCGGCATCAACATTCCGACGCCGAGGTCGTATCCGTCAAGCACGACGTAGAGCAGGACCGAAAGGCCCATGAGGAAGAGGAACGCGAGCGGAAGGTCCATCTACGCCCCCGCCGTGCCGGCCACGACCGCGGCGTGCGCGGAAGGCGGCGGATCCTGTACCGCGCCCTTGCCCGCCATGTGCGTGAGCACGATGAGGTAGGCGAGGAACATGGAGCTGTAGGTCAGAATGTAGCCGGTGAGGCTGGCGCCGAGCTGCGCGCCGCTGATGTCGCCCACGGCATCCTTCGTCCGCAGGATGCCGGTGACGAGCCAGGGCTGCCGGCCCACCTCGGTCACGATCCAGCCGGCCAGGGTGGCGATCCAGCCCGAAAAGGTGAAGCCCGCGAACACCCACAGCAGCCAGCGCGGCGGGGCACGGCCCTTGCGCATCAGGAAGGCGCCGGCCCATGAAACCACCAGCATCATCATGCCGATGCCCACCATCAGGCGAAAGCCGAAGAAAAGCGGCGCCACGGGCGGACGATCGGCCCCGAAGGCGTCCAGGCCCTTCAGCTCCGCCTTCGCGTCGTGCCGCAGGATGAGGCTCGCGCCGTAGGGCAGCTCGATGGAGAAGTCGTTGCGGCGCTTCTCCTCGTTCGGGATGGCGAACAGCACCAGCGGCACGCCGCGCTCGGTTTTCCATATCGCCTCGATCGCCGCGATTTTCGCCGGCTGGTGCTCGAGCGTATTGAGGCCGTGCAGGTCGCCCACGAAAATCTGGATCGGTATGAGGACGGCGGCCACCATCGTCCCCGCGCGCAGCGTCCTGGACGCGCCGGCGTCCTTCGCCTTCAGCAAGCGCCAGGCCGACAGTCCGGCAACCACGAAGGCCGCCGTGAGCCCCGAAGCCAGCAGCATGTGCGTGAGGCGGTACGGGAACGACGGGTTGAAGATCACCGCCACCCAGTCGGCGGCGATGGCCTGGCCGCCTTCCATCACGTGGCCCGTGGGCGTGTGCATCCAGGAGTTGAGCGCGAGGATCCAGAACGCGGAGACCGTGGTACCGAAGGCCACCAGGGCGGTGGCGCCGATGTGCGCCCACGGCGGGACCCGGTTCATGCCGAAGAGCATCACGCCGAGGAAGGTCGCCTCGAGGAAAAACGCGGTGAGCACCTCGTAGGAGAGCAGCGGCCCGGCGATGGCGCCGACGGTGGTCATGTACTTCGGCCAGTTGGTGCCGAACTGGAACGACATCACCACGCCCGACACCACGCCCATGGCGAAGGACAGGGCGAACACCTTGATCCACAGCTTGTAGGTCGCGAGCCATGCCGGGTCGCGAGTGCGGTGGTAGGTGAGGCGGAAGCCGAGCAGGAACCACGCGAGCCCGATGGTGAGCGTCGGGAACATGATGTGAAACCCGATGTTCAGGCCGAACTGCGCGCGTGCCAGGAACAATGCGTCTTCCATGGCTGCCATTCTAGACCAGCTAAAATGCGACATGTCTGAAGCCAGCACTCGCGGCAAGCTCAAGGTGTTCGTGGGCGCCTTCCCCGGCGCCGGGAAAACCGACGCCATGATCGCGGCGGCACGCCGCATCCGTGCGTCGGGAATCGACGTGGTGATCGCGCACGTGGACCTGCACGGCGCCGCGAAGGAGGAAACGGCGGTGGCCGGCTTCGAGGTGCTGCCCTCGCTCGCCTCGGGAGAGCTGGACCTCGACGGTGTGATCAGGCGCCGGCCCGCGGTGGCGATCATCGACGACCTCGCGCACGCCAATCCGGCCGGCGCCCGCCACCCCAAGCGCTGGAACGACGTGGACGAGGTCCTGGCGCAGGGCATCGATGTCTTCACCACGATGAGTGTCCAGCACCTGGAAAGCCTCAACGACGTGGTGGCCGAAATCACCGGCATCCCGGAGCGCGAGACCGTGCCCGACACGTTTTTCGACACCGCCGACGAGACGGTGATGGTGGACATGTCGGCCGACGAGCTGCTGGCCCGCCTGGAGGCGGGCGAGGTCCCCACCGACCACGTCGAGCAGGGGCCGGGGCGCAAGTTCTTCCGCAAGGGCAACCTGCTGGCTCTGCGCGAGATCGCCCTGCGCCGCGTGGCCGACGTGGTGGAGGACGAAGTCCGGCGCTACCGCGCGGACAAGTCGATCAAGGCCACCTGGAAGACCCACGGGCACGTGCTCTGCTGCATCGGGCCGCAACCGGGGGCCGAACACGTGGTGCGCAGCGCCGCGCGGCTGGCCAACCAGCTCGACGAGCGGTGGACCGCGGTCTACGTGGAAACGCCGCGCCTGCAGCGCCTGCCCAACGAGGAGCGCGCGCGCATCCTGAAGGTGGTGAGCCTGGCGCAGGAGCTCGGCGCCGCCACCGCGATCCTCACCGGCAACGACATCTGCGAGGCATTGGTCGAATATGCGCGCGACCAGAACATCTCCACGGTGGTGGTAGGGCGTGGCAACACGCAACGCCTGCGGATGCGGCGCACGATGAGTGATGCAATTGCATCGGCCAGCGACCGCTTCGACGTGATCGAGATCGGGCGCGGCGAGCCGGACGCGGCCGCGCCCCTGCCCTCGTTCAAGGCGCCGGCGCCCGCCGCGCCGCGCCGCGCCGAAAAACGCCTGCGTTACGTGTGGACGGTGGCGGCCAGCGCCCTCACGACCCTGGTGCTGGCCGCGATGGCTCCGGGCTTCGACCTGGCCAACATCGCGATGCTTTTCATGCTCACGGTGCTGCTGGTGGGTGTGCAGTGGGGCCGCGGGCCGGCGATCGTCGCGGCCGGGCTGAACGTGCTGGCGTTCGATTATTTCTTCGTGCCGCCGCGCTACAGCCTGGTCCCGAACGACCCGCAGTACTACCTCACCTTCGCGGTGATGCTGGCGGTGGGAGCCATCATCGGGCAGCTGGCCGGCACCATCCGCTTCCAGGCGCGTGTCGCGTCCCATCGCGAAAAACGCGCGCGCACGCTTTATGAGTTCGCGCGCGACCTCGCGCAGCTTCAGGGCACCGGCGAGGTGGTCAAGCTCACCGAAGAATTCCTCTCGCGCTACTTCCGCGGGCGCGTCGCCGTGCTGGTCCCCGATGCCACGGGCGCGCTGGTTTCACCCACCTCGCACGGGATGTCGAACCCGTTCGACGCAACCACCGCGCAATGGGCGTACGACCAGGCCAAGCAGGCGGGCGCGGGCACCGATACGCTCGCCACCAACGAACACCTCTTCATCCCGCTCAAGTCGCCCACCCGCACGCGCGGCGTGCTGGCGGTGCGTCCCGAGCGCTCGCGCGACCTCATGATCCCCGAGCAGCGCCACCAGGTCGAAATTTTTGCCGCGCTGGTGGCGACCGCGCTGGAGCGGGTGCATTACGTCGACGTGGCGCGCGACGCGCTCCTCATGGCGCGCATCCACAGCGGCGACCTCAAGCTGCAGCTGGAACGCCGCAAGCCCCGCGAGCTGGTCGATGCCGCGCTGGTCCCGCTTTCCGGCGTGCTCGCGATGCACCCCGCGACGGTGGATGTGTCGGCGGACCTTCCCGCCGTTTCCGTCGATGGGCCGCTGATGGAGCGCGTGCTGGCGATCCTCGTTGGCAACGTGGCAAAACACACGCCCGCCGAAACACCAATCACCATCGCCGCGCGGGTCGAGGCAGGCGAGCTGCGGGTGAGTGTGGCGGACAGCGGCCCCGGCCTGCCCGAAGGCGCCGAGAACCAGGTGTTCGAATCGTTCCAGCGCGGCGAAAATCCCGGCGCCCGGAAGGGTGCGGGACTGGGCCTGGCCATCGCCCGCGCGATTGTGGAAGCCCATGGCGGCACGATCCGCGCCGAGCAGCGCGAGGAGGGCGGCGCGCGTGTCGTCTTCACGCTGCCGCTCAAACGCTGATTTCGAAGACTACCGCCGGAAACACAGAGGTCACGGAGGAAAAGCTTCAGGGCAGAACCGGACACACCTGCGGCGTCATCTGGGTCGGGCGTGCAGGATGCAGCGACGCAGCTCTCAAACGCCAGCCACCTCTGATGCCTTCGATCCTGAGCCCAACGTCAGCCGCGCCATTCGGGCTTGAGCGCCCTGCGTTGCGCGTGTTTCCAGGTCGATGTGAATTGAACTCACACTGAAGCGTCCGGTTCTGCCCTGAAGCTTTTCCTCCGTGACCTCTGTGTTTCCGGCTGTAATTGAAGCAGGGAACCGCAAAGTCAGAACCGCGACCCGCCGATGATCGCGTCGATGTCGCAGCTCTCGGAGCCCGTAAGCTTGATCGCCAGGCGGATGGACAGCGCGGTCCCGGCCACCAGGATGTCGGTGGAGTGGAAGGCGCCGGTCTTGCCGTCGGTGCAGGTGTATTCGCCGTCGACCCATTCCTGCCGGTTGCCCGCGAAGCGCAGGAGGCCGAAGTAGGTGCACGACAGCCCCGTGATGCCGGTTTCCACGATCTTGAGTGAATCCCCCACGGTGTCGTAGGTCACGCTCCATTGCGCGTAGGTGCCGCGGTCGCCGTTGTTCTGTGGCGCGGCGCAGTTGCGCCTCTTCTCGAGGTTGGCGCCGTTCCAGATGCCGGAGATTTCGGGCGCCGAACGCAGCTCCTTCGCCACGAAGCCCTGCACGCCCTCGCGCCACTCCAGCACCAGCGCGCGGCCCTCGGACGGGAAATCGTTCACGGTGACGTTTGCCGCCTTGCCGGTGAGGAAGATGCCGCCCAGGTCCACCACCGTGACCTCGCGGTTGCCGAACTCCACGCCGTCGGCGAAGGCGCGCACGGTGTGGCGGCCGGCGCCCAGGTCCGCCCAGTTCACCAGCAGGCCGAAGCCGTTGTTGCGCTTGCCGCAGACCCCCTCGGTATCGGGGCGGTCGGTGCCGTAGGCGGCCAGGAGGCGGGGCCGCTCGTCGAACTGGATCTCGATGCGCGAGGCATTGCAGTGCCAGCCGGCCACCAGCGCGGCCCCGCTGGCGGTGGCGGCGGGTTCGGGAGGGGTCTCGAGCAGGCCGATGGCGGCGGCGCCCGTGGCCGCGATCAAGGGGAGCAACGCCCCCAGGAACGTCGGGGTTTTTTGCATGAGGATGGGGCCCGCCGGCGGGCCCCAGGTTCAGCCGGCGCAGCCGGCCCCTGCCGACCAGCCTACCCGACTACAAACGGCCGGCCGGCGCCCGCGACGAAGCCGCCGGCGCTTTCCGCGTCCACCGGGCGCGAAAGCAGGTAGCCCTGTCCGTATTCGCAGCCCAGCGCGCGCAGCCGGGTGAGCTGGTCGCCGGTCTCGATCCCCTCGG
>JBBREI010000135.1:0-11065 GCA_038203035.1 Burkholderiales bacterium | reverse complement strand
GCCATCACGGCCGCGCGCCGCCGGCCGGAAGCAGAATGCCTGCCGCCCCTCGTGGAACTGGCCACGCTGCAGCCCGTGCAGGATCGCGCGGCCAACGATCTGGCCCGGCGCCTGGTCGCCGGCCTGCGCGAACGCCAATCGGGCGGCGCTTTGGAAAACCTCGTGCAGGGCCTGCTGCAGGAATTCTCCCTGTCCAGCGAGGAAGGCGTGGCCCTGATGTGCCTGGCGGAGGCGCTGCTGCGCATCCCGGATGCCGCCACGCGTGACGCCCTCATCCGCGACAAGATCGGTCGTGGCGATTGGCGGGCCCACCTGGGCGGCAGCGGCTCCACCTTCATCAACGCGGCCACCTGGGGCCTGCTCGTCACCGGCAGGCTCGTCGCCACCCATGACGAACGCGGTCTGTCCAACGCGTTGACGCGTGTCACCGCCCGCGTGGGAGAACCGGTGATCCGCAAGGCCGTGGACCTCGGCATGCGCCTGATGGGCAAGCAGTTCGTCGCCGGCGAAACCATCAACGAAGCGCTGGCCAACGCACGCCGTTACGAGGCGATGGGCTTCCGCTATTCGTACGACATGCTGGGCGAGGCGGCGATGACCGAAGCCGATGCGAAGCGCTACCTCGCGTCCTACGAAAGCGCCATCCACGCCATCGGGCGCGCGGGGGCGGGCCGCGGCATCCAGGAAGGCCCCGGCATCTCGATCAAGCTTTCCGCGCTGCACCCGCGGTATTCGTACGCGCAGCGCGATCGCATGTTCGCGCAACTCTACCCGCGGGTGAAAGCGCTCACCTTGCTCGCCCGCGGATACGACATCGGCATCAACATCGACGCGGAGGAGGCCGATCGCCTGGAGCCTTCGCTCGACCTGCTGGAAAAACTCTGCCATGAACCGGAACTGGCGGGCTGGGACGGCATCGGCTTCGTGATCCAGGCCTACGGCAAGCGCTGCCCGCCCGTGATCGACTACCTCGTCGATCTTGCGCTGCGCACGCGACGCCGCCTGATGGTGCGGCTGGTGAAGGGCGCGTATTGGGATTCGGAGATCAAACGCGCGCAGGTGGAAGGCCTGGACGGTTACCCGGTGTTCACGCGCAAGGTGCACACCGACGTTTCCTATCTCGCCTGCGCCCGCAAGCTGCTCGCGGCGCCGGCGCAGGTCTTTCCCCAATTCGCCACGCACAACGCGCAGACGCTGGCCTCGATCCACCAGATGGCGGGGCCCTACCATCCGGGCCAGTACGAATTCCAGTGCCTGCACGGCATGGGCGAGCCGCTGTATGCGCAGGTGGTGGGCCCCGAATCCGAGGGCAAGCTGGGCCGTCCGTGCCGCATCTACGCGCCCGTCGGCACCCACGAAACGCTGTTGGCCTACCTGGTGCGGCGCCTGCTGGAAAACGGCGCCAACACCTCGTTCATCAATCGCATCGCCGATCCCGCCGTCAACCTCGATGACCTGGTCGCCAACCCGGTGGAGGTGGTGCGCGCCGCCGCGCGGCAGGAAGGCGCGATGGGCCTGCCCCATCCGCGCATCGCGCTGCCACGCGCGCTCTTCGGCGGCGCGCGCGCCAACTCCGCGGGCCTCGATCTCACCGATGAGCTCACGCTGGGCCGGCTGTCGCAGGAGCTCTTCGCCTGCGCCGTCGAGCCATGGCGCGCGCAACCCACGATGGTGGCGCGGGGAGAGGCGAGGCAGGGCGCACCCGTGTGTAATCCGGCCGCGCCGAACGACGTCGTCGGGAATATGGTTGATGCCGACGCGGAAGATGTCGAATCCGCATTGCAGGCCGCGCAACACGCCGCGGTGCGCTGGCAACTGGTGAGCCCGGCGGACCGCGCCGCGTGCCTGGAGCGCGCCGCCGACCGCATGGAAGCGGAAATGCCGCGCCTGATGGGCCTCATCGTGCGCGAGGCCGGAAAGACCTGGCCGAACGCCATCGCGGAAGTGCGCGAGGCGGTGGATTTCCTTCGCTACTACGCGGGCCAGGCGCGCGCCGGTTTCGACAACGAGACCCACCGCGCCCTCGGCACCATCGCCTGCATCAGCCCGTGGAATTTTCCGCTGGCGATATTCACCGGCCAGGTAGGCGCGGCGCTTGCCGCCGGAAACTGCGTCATCGCCAAGCCGGCCGAACAGACCCCGCTCATCGCGGCCCAGGCGGTGCGCCTGCTGCATGAAGGCGGCGTTCCCCAGGACGTGGTGCAACTGCTTCCGGGGCCCGGCGAAATCGTGGGCGCCCGGCTCACCGGCGATCCTCGCGTGCGAGGCGTGGTGTTCACCGGATCCACGGAAGTCGCGCGGCTGATACAGCGATCACTCGCCGGGCGCCTCAACCCCGATGGCCGTCCGGTGCCGCTGGTTGCGGAGACCGGCGGGCAAAACGCGATGGTGGTTGATTCCTCGGCGCTGGCCGAACAGGTCGTCGCCGATGCCATGGTGTCCGCTTTCGACAGCGCGGGCCAGCGCTGTTCCGCGCTGCGTGTGCTTTGCCTGCAGGAAGAAATCGCCGACCGCGTGATCGAGATGCTGGAAGGCGCGATGCAGGAGCTGCTGATTGGCGATCCGGAACTACTGGCGGTCGACGTGGGGCCGGTGATCGACGAACCCGCGCGCGCCACGCTGGCGGCCTACGTGGAGAAGATGCGCGGGCGCGGTTTGCGCGTGCGCCAGTTCGGCGGCAGCGAGGGCGCGGCCGGCGACTCGGCGCGCGGCACGTTCATGGCGCCCACGCTGATCGAGATTGGCCGCATCGCCGATCTGGAGCGCGAAGTCTTCGGCCCCGTCCTGCATGTGCTGCGCTTCCGGCGCGACGAGCTCGACGCGCTGGTGGAGGGCATCAACAACCTCGAATACGGGCTCACGCTCGGGATCCACTCGCGCGTGGACGAAACCATCGAACGCATCGTCGCCAGGGCGCGCGTCGGCAACATCTACGTGAACCGCAACATCGTGGGCGCGGTGGTGGGTGTGCAACCCTTCGGTGGCGAGGGACTGTCCGGCACGGGGCCCAAGGCCGGCGGGCCCATGTACATGCCGAGATTGCTGTCGAGGTTTCCGCCGGATTGCGCGATCGAGACACTGCGCGCAATGGACGAGGCCGGCCTGCGCGCCTCGCTCAAGGCGTTCCAGCCCGCTCTCGCGCCCTTCGAGGCCTTGCGCGGCTGGGCGAAGGCGAGCGAGCCGCAGCTTTCCCTTTTCTGCGACCGCCTCGCGGCCTATTCACCGGCGGGGGCGCAGATAGCGCTGCCGGGACCCACCGGGGAGCGCAACAACTATTCTGCGCGGCCGCGCCGCAGGGTGCTCTGCATCGCCCACGAAGACCACGACCTGCTGATGCAGATCGCGGCGGTGCTGTCGGTCGGCGCGCGCGCGGCCTGCCTGGCGTCCGACCGCACCCAGCGCGTGCTTCGGCTGCTGCCGCCCGCGGCGTTGCGTGTGGTGGATACGGTTTCCAGCGACCTGCTCGCGCCCGATTCCGCGTTCGACGCCGTCCTGCACCATGGCTCGGCGCAACAATGCCGCGCCGTGCTGCTGAAGGTGGCCGAACGCGATGGCCCGCTGGTCAGCGTGCACGGGTTCAATCCGGGCGAAGAGCCCATGACGCTCGAGCGGCTGCTGGTCGAACGGGTCGTGAGCGTCAATACCGCGGCGGCCGGCGGCAACGCCAGCCTGATGACCATCGGTTGAGGAAACCCCGGTTTCCTGCGTGGGCTGCTCCGGAATCGTCAACGTGTTGTTGGTGAAGGTGATGGCGTCCGCAGGCGCCGGCGTGGCCGCGATCGGCGGCACGTTCGCGGCGGTGATGTTCGGCGCGCCTCCCCCACCACGTTTTATTGTTCGGTCCCGCTGCCGGCCGCTATTTGACGACCGAACGGTCCTGCCCGAACAGTATCCCGCGCTCCTGCTCGGTGCGGATGCCGCCGGCGCCGGGATTGACCTCTTTCACCTTCGCGTAGGCGCGTGTGGTGGCCGGGCGCGCGCGGATGGCGGCGTACCAGCGCTTGAGGTTGGGGAAGTGGTCCATGTCCTGCCCCTGACGTTCGGCGATCACCCACGGGTACGAAGCCATGTCGGCGATGGTGTACTGCTTGCCGAGGATGAAGTCGCGTCCGTGCAGGCGCTTGTTGAGCACGCCATAGAGGCGCGATGTCTCCTTCACGTAGCGGTCGATGGCGTAGGGCAGCTTCTGCGGCGCGTAGTGCTGGAAGTGGTGGTTCTGCCCCGCCATCGGGCCAAGACCGCCCATCTGCCACATCAGCCACTCCAGCGCCTCGACCTGGCCGCGCAGGTCCTTCGGCAGGAACTGCCCGGTCTTGCCCGCGAGGTAGAGCAGGATCGCGCCCGATTCGAACACGCTGATGGGTTTGCCGCCGTCGGCGGGAGCGTGATCCACAATCGCCGGGATGCGGTTGTTGGGCGAAACCTTGAGGAACGCGGGGTCGAACTGTTCACCCTTGCCGATGTTGATCGGCTTGATCGTGTAGGGCAGGCCCGCTTCCTCGAGGAAGAGGGTGACCTTGTGGCCGTTGGGCGTCGTCCAATAGTACAAATCAATCACGGCAGAGTCCTCCAGCGGGAAAGCTGTTTGAGTGGACGCAAGCGCCGCTCAACATCGGCATGCAGTTTCACGGCACTTGGCAGCAATAAGCAGGGTGCAATAAGCAGGGTGCGTCCCGGATTTTGTCCCGGATTTTGAAAAGTAGGGTGCGTCCCGGATTTTGCGGGTTTTGCGCTTTCGTCAGATCAAACGCTGTTTGTTATCGTCCGAGAGGGCCGACATCGGACCTCTTGTACTGGTTGGGCCATTCCATCTCCACCTTCAGCGCCTTGGCGGCATGGCGCGGCCAGTAGGGATCGCGCAGCATGGCGCGTGCCAGGCAGACGGCATCGGCGCGGCCGAGGGAGAGGATTTCCTCTGCCTGCACCGGCTCCGAAATCAGGCCGACGGCGGCCGTGGGCATCGAGGCCTCGCGGCGGATTGCATCGGAGAAGGGCACCTGGTAGCCGGGCCCGAGCGCGATCTTCTGCGTGGCGATGTTGCCGCCGCTCGAGCAGTCGATGAGGTCGATGCCGGTTTTCTTCAGTTGCCTGCACAGCTCGATCGATTGCGCGAGGTCCCAGCCGCCTTCGGCCCAGTCGGTGGCGGAGATGCGGTAGAACACGGGCTTGTCGGCGGGCCACGCCTCGCGCACGGCGCGCGCCACGGCGAGGGGAAAACGCATGCGGTTTTCGAGCGAGCCGCCCCAGCTGTCGGTGCGCACGTTCGACAGCGGGGAGCAGAAGCTGTGGAGCAGGTAGCCGTGGGCGCCGTGCACCTCGACCACGTCGAAGCCCGCGGCGAGCGCATGTTGCGCCCCGCGCCGGAAGTCCTCGATCGTGGCCGTGATCTCGGCCTCGGTCATCGCGCGTGGAACCGCGTAGTCGCCGAAAGCAACCGCGGAAGGCCCGAGGGTCTGCCACGCGCCCTGACGCGGGGTGAGCGAATTGCCGCCATCCCACGGTTTTGCGCAGGATGCCTTGCGCCCCGCGTGTGCGAGCTGCATCCCGGGGATGGCGCCGTGTGTGCGGATGAAATCCACGATCGGCTTCCAGGCTGTGGCGTGCTGCGGCGACCAGATGCCCGCGTCCCAGGGGGTGATGCGGCCTTCGGGTGTCACGCCGCTGGCCTCCACGCAGACGAAACCCGCGCCGCCGATGGCGCGGCTGCCCAGGTGGACGGTGTGCCAGTCGTTCGGCATGCCGTTCTCCGAGGAGTACTGGCACATGGGCGAAACGAAGATGCGGTTGGGGAAAACGAGCGAGCGAAGCGGGAACGGCGTGAAAAGTTTCGACATGGGATCATATTAGCTTGGATTCCGTACTCACCATCCGCGCGGGAAAACGCGCGCTCGAGCGCCTGAAGACCCACGGCCTGGACCCCGCCGACATCGAGATCGTCCCGGGGGCGGCGGGTGGCCCCAAGGGCCTGGGCATCGCCGGGCTCGATCGCGCGATCTTCGGCGAATGGCTGCCGCGGGCCCCGCGCGTGCGCCACCTGATCGGCGCGTCCATCGGCGCATGGCGTTTCGCCGCCGCTTCCTGCGCCGATCCGATGAAGGCGCTGGGCGAATTCGCCCGCCTCTACGTGGAGCAGTCGTATCCCCCGCGCCCCAGCCGCAAGTTCGTCTCCGACGCCGCGCGGGTGATGCTGGATGCGCTGTTCATCGGACGCGAGGCCGAGATCCTGTCCAGTCCGTGGAACCGCCTGCACATCGTCACGGTGCGTGGGCGCTGGCCGCTCACGCGCGATTCGTCGCTGCATACGCCGCTCGGCTTCGGCATGGCGGCGATGGCAAACATCGTCGGGCGCAGGCACCTGGCGCGTTTCATCGACCGCACCGTGTTCCTCGATCCACGCGACCATCCGTGTGTGATGCCCGGCCGCTTCGACGCATTCCACACCCACGCCGTGGACCTCGACGCGGGGAACATCCGCCAGGCGCTGCTGGCGTCGGCTTCCATCCCGATGGTCCTCGAAGGGGTGGTGGACATCCCGCGCGCGCCCGCGGGGATCTACTGGGATGGCGGTATCGTCGACTATCACCTGCACCTGCCGTATCACCACGCGCAAGGGCTGGTGCTTTATCCCCATTTCACCGATCGCATCGTGCCCGGATGGCTCGACAAGGGCATGCCGTGGCGGCGCGCGCGTGGGCCCTGGCTCGACAATGTCATTGTGGTGGCGCCTTCGCGTGAATATCTCGCCACGCTTCCCGGCGCGAAGCTGCCCGATCGCAGGGATTTCGCGCGCTACGCGGGCAACGACACGAAGCGCATGGAGGTGTGGCGTCGCGGGATCGCCGAGAGTGACCGGCTGGGCGAGGCGTTCCTCGAATTCAGCCGCCGGCCCGACACAGCAAGGATGCTTCCGCTGTAACCGGTGCGCCGCGCATGGCGGTTGACCCCTCCGCGGGCGGGCCGGAGAATCGCGCAAAACCAATCCGAAAGACGTCGATGGGATCACGCAGGACGCATTACGACGCGCTGGGCATCGGGCGCGATGCGTCGTCCGTGGACATCGCATCCGCGTTCCGCGAAAAGCTGGCCGAGCTCAAGGCGCAGCCCGAGACGTCCGCCGAGGCCCTGGCCGCGGTGCGCGACGCGTACCAGACGCTCGCAAACCCCGACGCTCGCGCGTCTTACGACGACACTCTCACGCCACTGCCCACCGCGCGTTCGGTCCGCGCCGCGCGGGCCGCTCCGGTTGCCGCGGCCGATGAGGGCGAGGAGCCGGGATTTTTCCAGTCGCGCAAGGCGGTCATCGGCATCGCGATCCTGGTGGTGATGGTGGCGGTGTGGGGGTGGAAGGCAAGCCGCAAGCCCGCGCCGCAGGCCCGCATCGTCTCGGTGACCCAGCTGGATGCCGCCCCGCAGCCCGATCGTGAGCCTGCCGGCGAATCGAGCCCGGCGGCCGTCGTCCCCGTGACCGCCACCGCCGCGGCGGTTGTGTTATCCGCGGAAGAACTCTTCGCCGCCGCCGCGCCCGGCGTCGTGCGCGTGCTGGTGGCCGATGGCGCCGGACTGACGGTTTCACAAGGCAGCGGTGTTGTGATCGGGGCGTTCAAGGTGATCACCAACTGCCACGTCACACGGGACGGCGCCGCGATCACGGTCATGACCGCCGCCGCAAACCTGCCCGCGACAATATCCGTCGCCGACGAGGAATTCGACCTGTGCAGCCTCGATGTGCCGCGCCTCGATGCGCCGCCGCTGGCCGTGGGCAGCATCGGCGCCCTGCGCACCGGCCAACGGGTCTATGCCATCGGCGCGCCCATGGGCCTCGAACTCACGATTTCCGAAGGCATCGTTTCTTCGCTGCGTGACGTGGGGGCGGGGCAGGTGATCCAGACCACCGCGCCGGTTTCGCCGGGCTCCAGCGGGGGCGGGCTCTTCACCACCGACGGCACGCTGGTGGGTGTGGTGACCTTCCAGCATCGCTACGGGCAGAACCTCAACTTCGCGGTGCCGGCGGACTGGATTGGCCAGATGCGCACGCGTAGCGCCGCCGCTTCGCCCGCGCGGGCAACCAGCGTCGCCTCGGCGGAACCAACGACGGCGCAGCTGATGCTGGGCAAGTGGCACTGCTTCGGCTCGCTCTCCGGGCGCAACGGCGAATACACCTACCGCAGCGACGGCATGCTCCGCGTGGTTTCCAACGACGGGCGCAACTTCGCGGTGCCCTATCGCCTCGCGGGCCGCAGCCTGCAGTACGCGATCCAGGGCGAGGCCTTCACGTTCGAGATCGAATCGATTTCCCGAACCAGCATGGTGCAGGTGGTGGGCGACGGCCAGCGCCTGGCCTGCGACCGGACCAGCTAGAAACTGGTGTCAGAGACGACTTTTCCCGCTCGGCCCTGGGAGACGGCAATCCGGAAAGTCGTCTCTGACACCTGTTTCATTTCACCGTCCGCGCCCATTTCTCGCCCTCGCGCCGCATGACGGCGGTGAGTTCGGCGGGGGTGCTGCCGACAGGGTCGATCCACTGGCGGTCCCAGAACGTGGCCTTGAGCGCGGGATCGCGGATGATTTTCGTGAGCTCGGCGTTCAGGCGCGCGATCACATCCGCCGGTGTTCGGCCGGGGGCCATCACCGCCATCCACACGTCGGCCTCGAAGCCGGGATAACCCGATTCGGCCACCGTCGGCACGTCGGCGATCAATGGCGAGCGGCGCGCCGAAGTCTGCGCCACCACCTTCACCTTGCCGGCCTGCATCTGCGCGATGAGTGCGGTGGGATTGAGCGAGAGGATCTGCACCTCGCCCGCGACCAGCGCCATGACCGCCGGCGCGCCGCCGTTGTACGGGATATGCACGATGTGGATGCCGGCCACGCTGCCAAGCATTTCCATCGAAAGCTGCGAGATGCTGCCCTTGCCCACGGATGAGAAGTTGAGCGTGCCGGGCGCGGCCTTCGCCTTTTCCACGAGGGCCTTGAGCGAGGTGATCCCGGTGGCGGGGTTCACCGCGATGAGGTTCGGCGACGTCCCCACCAGCGTGACCGGCGCCAGGTCCCTGAGCGGGTCATAGGGCAGGTCGCGATACAACGCGGGGCTCACCGCCAGAGGGCCGTTGGTGCCCATCAGCAGCGTGTAGCCGTCGGGCGCCGCGCGCGACACCACCTCGGCCGCGATGTTGCCACCCGCGCCGGGGCGGTTCTCCACAATCACCGGCTGGCCAAGCGCCTTCGACAGGGGCTCGGCGAGGGCGCGCGCCACAACGTCCGGCTGGCCTCCGGGCGCAAACGGCACCACGATTTTCACCGGCCGCGAAGGCTGCCATTGCGCGGCGACCGGCAGCGCAAGCGCCAGCCCGACAAGCAGCAGCCGGACCATCAGTAGTTCAGGTTCGGCGCGAGCCAGCGCTCGGCGGTGGCGAGGTCCATGCCCTTGCGGTGCGCGTAGTCGGCCACCTGGTCGCGTTCTATCTTTCCGACCGCGAAGTAGCGCGATTGCGGATGCGAGAAGTAGAAACCCGAAACCGCGGCCGTCGGCAACATCGCAAACGATTCGGTGAGCGTGAGGCCGGCGTTTTTCCCCGCGTCCAGCAAATGGAAGAGATCACCTTTCTCCGTGTGGTCGGGGCAGGCGGGGTAGCCAGGCGCGGGGCGGATGCCGGCGTATTTCTCGGCCACCAGCTCCGCGGGCGAGAGCTTCTCGGCGTCCGCGTAACCCCAGAACTCGGTGCGCACGCGGTGGTGCAGGTGCTCGGCGAAGGCCTCGGCGAGGCGGTCGGCGAGCGCCTTCAGCATGATCGCGCTGTAGTCGTCGTTCTTCGCCTCGAACTCGCGCACCTTCGCCTCGATGCCGATGCCCGCGGTCACCGCGAAGGCGCCGAAATAATCCGCGACGCCCGAATCGCGCGGCGCCACGAAATCGGCCAGGCACTGGTTCGGGTTGCCCGCGGGTTTCTCGTTCTGCTGGCGCAGGTTGTGCCAGGTCATCAGCACGCGGTCACGCTTTTCGTCGCTGTAGATCTCGATGTCGTCGCCGACGGAGTTCGCCGGCCAGAGGCCGAAGACGCCGCTTGCGGTAAGCCAGCGCCCCTTGACGATGCGATCGAGCATCGCGCGGCCCTCGCGCTGCACGTTGCGCGCCGCCTCGCCCACCACGGGGTCATCGAGGATGTCGGGGTATTTGCCCGCGAGGTCCCACGCCTGGAAGAAGGGCGCCCAGTCGATGAAGCCGACCAGCTTGTCGAGCGGGTAGTTCTTGAGCGACATCAGGCCCAGCTGCTTCGGCCCGGGAGGCGCGTAGCCGCCCCAGTCGAGGCGAATGGCGTTGGCGCGCGCGGTGGCCAGCGAGACACTTTTCTGGCCGGTCTTGCTGGCGTGGGCCTCGCGCACCTTCACGTAGTCGGCGCGCACGCCTTCCATGTAGGCCGCGCGCAGCTCCGGGCTCGAAAGCTGGGATGCAACACCCACGGCGCGCGATGCATCCGGCACCCACACCGTAGGTCCCTTGTAGTTCGGTTCGATCTTCACCGCGGTATGGGTGCGCGAGGTGGTGGCCCCGCCGATCAGCAGCGGGATCGTGAAGCCCAGGCGCTGCATCTCCTTCGCGACGTGCGCCATTTCCTCCAGCGAGGGCGTGATGAGGCCGGAGAGCCCCACCATGTCCGCGTTTTCCTTGCGCGCGGTCTCGAGAATGTTCTCGCACGAGACCATCACGCCGAGGTCGACCACGTCGAAGTTGTTGCACTGGAGCACCACGCCCACGATGTTCTTGCCGATGTCGTGCACGTCGCCCTTCACCGTCGCCATCACCACCTTGCCCTTGGGCTTGGGCGCGGTGCCCGAGCGCCGCTTCTCCTCTTCGATGAAGGGGATCAGGTGCGCGACCGCCTGCTTCATGACCCGCGCCGACTTGACCACCTGCGGCAGGAACATCTTGCCCGAGCCGAAGAGGTCGCCCACCACGTTCATGCCGTCCATCAGCGGGCCTTCGATCACCTGGATCGGGCGCTCGTATTGGAGGCGCGCCTCTTCCGTGTCATCGATGATGAACTGGGTAATGCCTTTCACCAGCGAA
>JBBREI010000134.1:0-11109 GCA_038203035.1 Burkholderiales bacterium | reverse complement strand
GGGGTGGGAGCAGCTGCACGCGTTGAACCCGAAGCTGATCATGCTTCGGGTCACCGGCTTCGGCCAGGAGGGGCCGTATGCGGGCCGCGCGGGCTTCGGCACGCTGGCCGAATCCATGAGCGGCTTCGCGCACATCAACGGTTATCCCGACGGGCCGCCGACGCTGCCACCTTTCGGGCTTGCCGACGGCATCGCCGCGCTTTCCGGCGCGTACGCCGCCATGTTGGCCCTCTACCACCGCGACCTGCGCTCCGGCGAGGGCCAGATGATCGACATTGCGTTGATCGAGCCCATCTTCCACCTGCTCGGCGGGCAGCCGGTGATCTACGACCAGACCGGCGCGATCCAGGGCCGCAGCGGCAACCGCAGCGTGAACAACGCGCCGCGCAACAACTACAAGACGCGTGACGGGCGCTGGCTCGCGATATCCACCGCGGCGCAGGCGATCGCGGAACGCGTGATGACCCTGGTGGGCCATCCCGAGGTGATCACCGAGGAGTGGTTCAAGAGCGGCGTGGGCCGCGCGAAACACGGCGACATGCTCGACGGCTTCGTGGCCTCGTGGATCGCCGGCCGCGACGCCGAGGTGGTGCTGAAGGCCTTCGAGGATGTTGGCGCGGCGGTGGCCCCGGTCTACGACGTCTCGCAGGTATTCAGCGACCCGCAGTACCGCTTCCTCAAGAGCGTGGTGAGCGTGCCCGACGAGGAGCTGGGCGCGGTGCGCATGCAGAACCTCCTCTTCCGCATGAGCGGCACGCCGGGCGAAGTGCGCCACGCCGGCCGCAAGCTGGGCCAGGACACCAACGAGATCCTGCGCGAGGTGCTGGGAACATCCGACAAAAGGAAAGACATGGACGCAGTGCGCGAAATGCAGGTGGTGCCCCTCGGCCCCTTGGTGGGCGCGGAGGTGAAGGGCGTCGATGTGGCGGCGGGCCTGGACGAGCGGCAGATGTCGTTCGTGCGCGATGCGCTGCATCGCCATGGCGTGGTGGTGTTGCGCGACCAGAAACTGCAGCCGAAGCAGCAGGTGGTCTTCGCGCAGCGTCTGGGCAAGCTTCGCGTCTCCTTCCTCACGCACCTCGCGGCGCCCGGGCAGCAGGAGCTCACCGTCGTCTCGAACATCGAGAAAGACGGCAAGCCCATCGGCCTGGTGGACGCGGGCGCCCTCTGGCACACCGACGGCTCCTACCTGCCGCGCCCCGACATGTACACGGTGCTCTACTCCCTCGAGATCCCGCACAAGGACGGCAAGGCGCAGGGGGACACACTTTTCCTCAGCACCGCGGCGGCATTCGATCGCCTGCCCGACGTCATGCGCCGCCGCCTGGCCGGCGCCAGGGCGGTCCACAGCCTGAGCCACCACATCGTGAAGAAGAAGGAAGGCAACTTCCGCCCGCCCGACGTGAAGGACAACAAGCCCGACGTCGAACACCCGGCGATCCGCACGCACCCGGTGACCGGACGCCAGTGCCTCTACGTGACCG
Source organism: Burkholderiales bacterium (assembly GCA_038203035.1). Lineage (GTDB taxonomy): Bacteria > Pseudomonadota > Gammaproteobacteria > Burkholderiales > Usitatibacteraceae > Usitatibacter. The sequence goes on along the minus strand of JBBREI010000134.1, from coordinate 9,625 downwards.
AGGGACACACCAAGGCGATCGCGGGCCTGCCGGATGCCGAGAGCCGCGCGCTGCTGCAGGAGCTCTTCGAACACCTGCAGCAGGCGGACCTGGTCTACCGCCACAAGTGGCGCGTGGGCGACCTGCTGATCTGGGACAACTGCTCCACGCAGCACCTCGCCATCACCGACTACGGCGCGACGCCGCGGCGCCTTCACCGCGCCGGCGTGGAAGGCCCGGTGCCGGTCTGAAACTGGAAGCGAAAGGTGTAGGCGTCGCCCGCCGGATAACGCGAGGCGCCGATCAGCACGCAGCGCCCCTGCGCGTCGCGGTAGGAGAGCCTGCGCTCCAGCACCGGGTGGCCTTCGGGAATGCCCAGTTTCACGGCTTCCTCGGCGCCGGCCAGGTGCGCGTTGATCTCCAGCTGGCCCGCGGTGATGCCGTAGCCATGTTCGGTGAGGATGGTGAGCAGCGATTCACGCTCGATGCGGGCGCGCGCCACCTTGGCGTGCACCAGCGCCGGCATGTAGCGCGTATCGATGCTGAGCACTCCGTTGATGTGGCGCACGCGCTGCAGGTAGGTGACCCTCGCGCGCGGCTTCAGGCCCATGGCCGCGGCCACTTCGGCGGGCGCCTGCATCACCTTGTAGTCGTAGACGCGCTGCGTGGTGCCCTTGCCCGCGATCCATGCCGAGAAATCCGGCGATCCCACGACCGGCAGCTCCTCGACCGCGTGCCCCTGCACGAAGGAGCCCACGCCGGGACGGCGCACTATGATGCCGGCGGTGGCCAGGCGCTGGTAGGCCTGCCGCGCGGTCATGCGGCTCACCTTGAATTGCGCGGCAAGCTGCGGCTCCGGGGGCAGCGGCTCGTTGCGCCCTGCGCCCTGGTGGATGAGCGCGTGCAGGTGTTTTTCGATCTGGAGATAGGCGGGAGTGCGCTTCGTTTTCACTGGGCCCATGGTAACAAGACCACTACAACAAGGAGGAACACATGAAGAACCGATTGACCTCGCTCGCCACCGGCCTGCTCTGCCTGGCCCTCGGCACCGGCGCCCTGGCGCAGGCCTGGCCCACCAAGCCCGTGACACTTGTCGTGCCCTTCCCCGCGGGAGGCTTCACCGACAACGTAGGCCGCCTGGTGGCCCAGGGGCTTTCGACCCGGTGGGGTGTGCCCGTGATCGTCGACAACCGCGCGGGCGCCGGCGGCACCCTCGGCGCCTCCTACGCGGCCAGGCAGCCCAGCGACGGCTACACACTTTTCCTCGCCAACACCGCGAGCAACGTGATCAACCCCACGATCTACAAGAAGCTCGACTACGATGCCGCCACGGCGTTCGAGCCGGTTGCGTTAGTGGTGCGCACGCCCAACGTGGTGACGCTTTCGAACGACTTCCCGGCGCAGTCGGTGGCCGACATCGTGAAGATCGCCAAGGCCAAGCCGGGCTCGATCAATTTCGGCACGCCCGGCAATGGCACCACCGGGCACTTCACCGGGGCGCTCTTTGCGCGCAACCTCGGCATCGATCTGCAGCACGTGCCGTACAAGGGCACGCCCGCGGTGCAGGCCGACATGATCAACGGCACGCTGCAGATCGCCTTCGACAACGTGACCTCGTGGGCGCCGCAGGTGACGGCGAAGCGCGTGCGGGCGCTGGCCGTCACCAGCACCAGGCGATCGCCGCTGCTGCCCGACGTGCCCACGCTGCAGGAACTCGGGCTGCAGGGGTTCGAATCGACCACGTTCGCGGGCATCGCGGTGCCCAGGGGGACGCCCGCGGATATCATCAACAAGCTCAATGCCGACGTGGTGGCCGTGATCCAGGGCGAGGAATTCCGCACGAAGATGAACGGGGGCGAAGTCTCCGCCACCACGCCCGCCAGCTTCAAGGCCTACATCGCCGCCGAATCCGACAAGTGGAGCAAGGTCGCGCGCGAAATCAACCTGCAGGTGGACTGATGGCTTCGCAACCGCTCTACCGCACCGCGCGCGCGCGCGACCTGCCGGCATGGCGGTCGGTGCATTTCGTGCCGGCGAACGTCGAGAAATTCATCGAAAAGGCGCCCTCCCTCGGTGCTGATGCCTACCAGCTCGACCTCGAGGACAGCGTACCCGAGGCGCAGAAGGAGGCTGCAAGGGCCAACGTGCGCGCGGCGGCCAAACGCGTGCGGGTGAACGGGGCGGACGTGCTGGTGCGCGTGAATCGTCCGATCTGGCAGACGCTGCCCGACGTGCAGGAGGCGGTGTGCGCGGACGTGGACGCCATCACCTTCACCAAGCTCGATAGCGCCTCCCACGTGCGCCTGCTCGACGAGCTCGTGAGCGATTGCGAGGCGCGCGAAGGCATGCGCCACGGCCACACGCGCTTCATCGCGGTGATCGAGACGCCGGAGGCCTATGAGCGCATGCGCGAGATCGCGGAAGCGTCGCCGCGCGTGGTGGCGATGATGCTGGGCAGCGAGGACTTCGCGCTCGAGATCGGCGCCGAGCCCAGCGATGAGGTGCTGGTCACGCTCAAGCAGCGCATGATCGTGGCCGCCCGCGCGGCCGGTGTGCTGCCCTTCGGCTACATCGGCACCATCGCCAACTTCCGCGATACGGAGGCATTCCGGGCGATGGTGAAGCGCTCCCGGGCATTCGGCTTCGAGGGCGGCACCTCGATCCATCCTTCCCAGATCCCGGTCCTCAACGAGGCCTTTTCGCCCAGCGTGGCCGAGCTCGAATACGCCCGCAAGGTGGTCGAGGGCAACGCAGCGGCGATGGCCGAAGGACGCGGGTCCTTCCAGATCGACGGCAAGATGATCGACGTGCCGGTCGTTCGGCGCGCCGAGAGGGTGCTGGCTCGTCGCCGTTAGGCTGGGCGCTGCGCGCGGTCAGGAACTACAGCCGGAAACACGAAGGTCACGGAGGAAAAGCAAGAAGGCTAAAAGCGGATACGACTCCGTGAATGAAAAGGCGTATCGACCGGGAGACACGCGCATCGGAGGGCAAGGAAGGTCAGAGGCATCAGAGGTGGCTGCGGTGGGCGGACCTCACGGTCGGGCCCAAAACACTGGGCTTCGTGAAATGGCAGCAGGCGGGAAAATACGCCTGGAATCACATGACGAAACGCTCGATGCCATCCTTCAACCTCACCGAATTGAAGTTCAGCAACAGCCCTACCTTCAATCCGGACAACTTGAGGTAGGTGAGGACCTGGGCCCGGTGGATGGGAAGAACCTGATCCACGGCTTTGAGCTCCACCAGGACGGTTTCATCGATCACCAGGTCCAGCCGGCCCTGCACGCGTACGCCCCGATAAGTGAGGCCTGCCCGGCGCCGTTGCGCGACGTGCGCAAGTCGAATACCTGACCGTCAGGGTGCCCACCGCAGCCACCTCCTGATGCCTCTGACCTTCCTTGCCCTCCGATGCGCGTGTGTCCAGGTCGATCCGCGTTCAGTCTTCGCAGGTGCGTCCGGTCCTGCCCTATCGCCTTTCCTCCGTGACCTTTGTGTTTCCGGCTGTAATTCCCAAGCGAAGCGCAAAAGAAAAGGGAGGCCAGGGCCTCCCCAAACAAAGACCTTCAATTCGTTGACCCTCACCCCGGCCCTCTCCCAGGGGAGAGGGAGACCTTGCTGGCAGGCACTCGGGAGAGGGAGACCTTACTGGCAGGCCTCACACTCGGGATTGTCGATGGAGCAGAACTTCGCATCCTCCGCCGCGCCGTCACCCGCGGCGGCGGCACCCGTCATCGCACCCGACGAAGACACCGCGTTCAGCTCGCCGCCCTTGCCGGTGGATTTTTCCGCCGAGGTGGCCGCCAGCGTGCGCAGGTAATACGTGGTCTTGAGGCCACGCAGCCAGGCGAGCTTGTAGGTTTCGTCGAGCTTCTTGCCGGATGCGCCGGCCATGTAGATGTTGAGCGACTGCGCCTGGTCGATCCACTTCTGGCGCCGCGCTCCGGCCTCCACCAGCCAGGTGGCGTCGACTTCGAACGCGGTGGCATAGAGGCTGCGCAGCTCCTGCGGCACTCGGTCCACCTTGCCGATGGAGCCGTCGAAGTGCTTGAGGTCGTTGACCATCACCGGGTCCCAGAGGCCGAGCTTCTTGAGGTCGCGCACCAGGTATTCGTTGACCACCGTGAATTCGCCCGAGAGGTTGGATTTCACGAACAGGTTCTGGTAGTTCGGTTCGATCGAGGCGGACACGCCGATGATGTTGCTGATGGTCGCGGTGGGCGCGATGGCCACGCAGTTGGAATTGCGCATGCCGTGTTCCTTGATCCTGGCGCGCAGCGAATTCCAATCCATCGTCTCCGACTGGTCGACTTCCACGTAGCCGCCGCGCTCTTCGAGCAGCAGCTTGAGCGAATCGTGCGGCAGGATGCCCCTGTCCCACAGCGAACCCGGGAAGGTGGAGTAGCGGCCGCGCTCCTTCGCGAGGTCCGTGGAGGCCCAATAGGCGTAGTAGCAGACTGCTTCCATCGCCTTGTCGGCGAATTCCACCGCGGCGTCGCTCGCGTAGGCGATGCGCAGCTCGTGCAGCGAATCCTGGAAGCCCATGATGCCCAGGCCCACCGGGCGATGGCGCTTGTTCGAGTCGTGCGCCTTGCGCACCGCGTAGTAGTTGATGTCGATCACGTTGTCGAGCATGCGCATGGCCGTGGAGATGGTCTTGCGCAGCTTGTCGTGGTCGAGCTTGCCGTTGCTGATGTGGCGCAGCAGGTTGACGCTGCCCAGGTTGCAGACCGCGATTTCTTCGCTGTTGGTGTTGAGCGTGATCTCGGTGCAGAGGTTGGACGAGTGCACCACGCCCACGTGGCTCTGCGGGCTGCGGATGTTGGAGGCGTCCTTGAACGTGATCCAGGGGTGCCCGGTTTCGAACAGCATCGTCAGCATGCGGCGCCACAGGCTCTGCGCCGGGATCTTCTTGTGCAGCTTGAGGTCGCCGCGCGCGGCCTTGCGCTCGTATTCCACGTAGGCGATCTCGAACGCCTTGCCGAACTTGTCGTGCAGGTCCGGCACGTCCGACGGCGAAAACAGCGTCCACTCGCCACCTTCCATCACCCGCTTCATGAAGAGGTCGGGGATCCAGTTGGCGGTATTCATGTCGTGGGTGCGGCGGCGGTCGTCGCCGGTGTTCTTGCGCAGCTCCAGGAATTCCTCGATATCGAGGTGCCACGTCTCCAGGTAGCAGCAGACCGCGCCCTTGCGCTTGCCGCCCTGGTTTACCGCAACCGCGGTGTCGTTGACGACCTTGAGGAACGGAACCACACCCTGGGATTTTCCATTCGTCCCCTTGATGTAGCTTCCCAGGGCGCGCACCGGCGTCCAGTCGTTTCCGAGTCCGCCGGCGAACTTGCTGAGGAGCGCGTTTTCCTTGATGGCTTCATAGATCCCGTCCAGGTCGTCGGCAACCGTGGTGAGGTAGCAGGAGGAAAGCTGGCTGCGCAGCGTCCCGGCATTGAAGAGGGTCGGCGTCGACGACATGAAGTCGAAGGTCGACAGGACGTTGTAGAACTCGATCGCGCGCTCTTCGCGGTTGATCTCGTTCAACGACAGGCCCATGGCCACACGCATGAAAAACGCCTGCGGCAGTTCGATGCGGCGTTCGTTGATGTGCAGGAAGTAGCGGTCGTAGAGCGTCTGCAGGCCGAGATAGTTGAACTGCAGGTCGCGCTGCGGCTTCAACGCGGCGCCGAGGCGCTTCATGTCGAAGGACGCGAGCTTCTCATCCAGCAGCTGGGCCTTCACGCCCTGGCCGATGTAGGTGGGGAAATATTCCGCGTAGCGCGCGTTCATGTCCGACTGCAGCACTTCTTCGCCCAGCACTTCGCGGCGGATGGTGTGCAGCAGCAGGCGGGCGGTCACGTAGGTGTAGTCCGGATCCTGCTCGATCAGCATGCGGGCGGCGAGGATGGCGCACTTGTGCACTTCTTCCAGCGGCACGCCGTCATAGAGGTCACGCAGCGTGGCGTCCATGATCTTCTTCGGATCGACCTCGGTGCCCAGTCCTTCGCAGGCGTCGATCAGCAGCTGTTCCAGCTTCTCCGTATCCAGCGGCTCCTTGGCGCCGCCAATCATCACGTGGATGCGGGGGGCGCGGGATTCCGCCGCTTCCTGCACGCGCTTGGAGCGCTCACGCGCGCGCTCGTCGCGATAGAGAACGTAGCTGCGCGCAACCTGGTGTTCGCCGGCACGCATCATGGCGAGTTCGACCTGGTCCTGCACATCTTCTATATGAAACGTGCCGCCGGCCGGATGGCGGCGCATCAGCGACTGCACCACGGCATGGGTCAACGCGGCGACCTTGTCGCGCATGCCGGCGCTGGCGGCGGCGGTATTGCCCGAAACCGCCAGGAAAGCCTTGGTCATGGCGACCGCGATCTTGTCCGGCTCGAAACCCACCACCGCGCCATTGCGGCGGATGATCTTGTAATCCGCATATCGCTCCGCGGCGACCGAACTGCTTTCCTCCCCGAGGATCGGAGTTGCGAGGGGGGCGGCGGGATGGATATCGGATGCCAAGCGCATGGATGTATCTCCTGAATTCTGTTTTCGGGCTCGGGGCCGGCGCCAACCCCGGGTTATTAGTGGCGCGGGCTTCTTGGGCCCGCTAACTTGCGGATTATTGTGAGTAACTGCCTAAAAGGGCCGGGGTTTTCCACAGCCTGTTCACACTTTCCCCACCGTCATATCCACAACCTATTGTGGTTGGAGCGGTCATGGGCACAAAGTGTAGTAAGCCCCCATCGCCAAAGCAAGAGACTTTTTCAAGTCTTTTTTCGCGCGGAGATTCAGGGGGTTGCGAGGGGTTCTTGCTGAAGATTTGAGCAACAGGATGGGGTCGCGATGGCCCCAAAAAGAAGGCCGGGCGCGAAGGCCCGGCCATTCAAGGGGTTGTCGGGGGTTTCAGCTGCGCGGCACGTGGCGCGCGGCCTTGCCCGTCTCCAGGTCGAGGTCGAGGCGGCTCAACTCGCCCTTCGGCCCGCGCACGCTCATGTGATAGTGCGGCCGCGGGTCCGGGTCGTATTCGGCCGAGAGCACGCGGCCCCGGGTCTGCGACTGCACCTTCTTCACGGCGTCGGCCAGGCTCAGCGGCACGTCGGGCCCGGACTCGGGCGGCAGGTGATTGTAGATGCGATGGCTGCGCGCATCGACGTCGAACTTCGCGACCCGTCCGTTGGAGAGCAGCGCATCCACGTGGTAGTGGACACCGTCGCCTCCGGTGGGATCGGCCTGGGCGGCGATCGCGCGACCCGGGTAGGTCTGGTTGATGAGATCGATCGCCTGGCCCATGTCGAGCGGGCGCCTGGGCGCGTCGGCGGCGATGGCGGGGATCACGAATGCCGCGAGGACGGTCGCGGCGAGCATTTTGCGGTTCAGCATGTGAGTCTCTCCTTGTGGAATGGATTGCAGGTTTGATCTTGGGGCTTGGATCGGGGCTTGATGCAAATCAAACGGTTTTGCCGCCGTCCTCAAAGCGACTTCCACCCGGGGTGGTCGAAATGTTTCCCGTAGGCGTTCGCAGCGCCGATCGCCCGGCGGGCACCCTGGGCCGCGTCGGCCGTCGAAGTGCCTTTCATCGCGCCAGCGGCCGCGACGAGTTCGGCCACTACCACGTGCAGGTTCGCATCCGCCGCCGGCGGCAACTTGCAGTTGGCCACGATGTACGCGACCTGGTTCTCGACGTTGCCGGCGAGCGCCTGGTATTCGGAGGCGCCGAGCGAGCTCGCGCGGATTGCCTTGCGCCGGGACTCCAGCGCCGCGCGGATTTCGTCCATGCCGCGGCGCAGCGCCTCGTCGGTGCCCCACTTGCGGCCGTGGTCGAGCGTGAGTCGATGTGATTCGAGCGCGTGCGCTGCGCCGTGGTCGGCCGCGGCGAGCGCCGTGGCGCCGAAGCCGAGCGAGAGGGCCGAGACGACTGCGGCTGCGAGGAAGCGGGCTTTCATGAATCGGTCTCCTTGTTGAAGTGAGTGACCCCACTGTCGGCTCCGTGGCTTAAGGTTTCCTTACCGAACGCGGGAAAGGTCACCGTCACGCGCAGGCCGCCCAGCGAGGGGCTCGCGTCCGCGCCGATGGCCCCGCCGTGAAGCTGCGCCACGCGCCGCGCGATCGACAAGCCCAGGCCGGCGGCGCCGCCGCTGTCGCCCGGAAGGCGGAAGTGCCGCTCGAAGATGCGCTCGAGGAACTCCGGCGGCACCCCGGGGCCCGAATCCTCCACCGCGAGCTTCGCGCGCCCGCCCTCCTCGCCGAGACCCACACGCACCATGCCTGCCTCGGGCGCGTGGCGCAGCGCGTTCTCCACCAGGTTGCGAACCAGCGCGTGCAGCATCGCCGGCTCGCCGCCGACCTCAGGGCCCTTCGACGGCGCCTCCAGTACGACGGTGACGCGGCGCGCGGCGGCCTCGGGGCGCATCGCCTCCACCACCTCGCGCGCGATCTCGCCCAGGTCCGCCGCCGTTTCGTCCCTCGGGCTGGCCGCATCCAGGCGTGCGAGCGTGAGCATCTGCTCGACCAGCCGCGCCGCGCGCTCCACGCCGGCCACCACCTGTTCGAGCGAGCGCCGGCGGCGCTCGTCGCTCGCGGTAGTGAGCGCCACCTCGGCATGGGTGCGCAGCGCGGCGAGCGGCGTGCGCAGCTCGTGGGCGGCGTCGCCGGTGAAGCGGCGTTCGTTCTCGAACGAGCGCTCGAGTCGCGCGAAGAGATGGTTCAACGCGTCCACCAGCGGCACGATCTCGCGCGGCGCCTCGGCCGCGTCCACCGGCGCCAGGCGATCGGCGCCGCGCAGGCCCACGTCGCGCGCCAGGCGCACGAGCGGCACGATCGCACGCGTGACCGCAAGCCAGATGGCGAGCGCCACCAGCGGCAGGCCGATCGCGAAGGGCGCGAGCAGGCGCATGGCGAAGTCGCGCACCAGCGCGTCGCGCTCGTCCTGCCGGTGCGCGACGATGATCACGAAGTCGTTCTCCGCGTCCACGCGGCGGTAGGCGCGCCAGCGCTCCCCGGCCACCTGCTCGTCAGAGAACCCGTCACTCAGTGCGATCGGGGAGAGCGGCGCGGCGTGCGAGCGCAGCAGCAGCTCGCCCGCGCGGGAGTAGACCTGGTAGGTGGAGGTCTGCCCGTAATCGTGGTCGAGGTTCGTGGTCTTGCCGGCGATCTCGTAGACCTCGTGCCCGGCGACGGCGGCGAGCACTTCCGAATACTCGGCCAGCTGGGCGTCGAAGATGCGACCGCTGTGGTAGCGCGCGTCGAAGTAGGTGGCGATCCCGATGCCCGCCCAGACCAGCCCGATTCCCGCCACCAGCAGTGTGATGAGTCGGCCGCGCAGCGATGGGCGCCGTTCAGCCATCGATCGCATCGATCACGTAGCCCACCCCGCGAACCGTGCGGATCAGCGCGGGAAATAGCTTGGCGCGCAGCCGGTGAACGTGGACCTCGATGGCGTTGGACTCGACCTCCTCGCCCCACGGATAGATGCGCTCCTGGAGCTGGGCGGGGCTGTGCGCCCGCCCCGGGTGTTCGATCAACGCCTCGAGCAGGGCGTACTCGCGCGGCGAGAGCTCGACCGCCTCGCCCTCGCGCGAGACCCGATGGGATTCCCGGTCCAGCGTCACGCCGCGGTGGGACACGGCGTTGGTCGCTTGTCCCGCGGCTCGGCGCGAAA
>JBBREI010000133.1:0-11251 GCA_038203035.1 Burkholderiales bacterium | reverse complement strand
GGGATGCGCGCCAGCACGTCGCCGACGTTCACCTGGGCGCCGTTTTTCACGGTGATGATGGCGCCGATCTGGAACGTGTAGTTCACCGGCGTGTCGCCCGTGCCGGTTGCGAGCTTGACTTCCTTGCCCTTGTCGCCGATGAGCTTCACCGCCGGGCGCAGGCCCTTGGTGGCCGAGGTGCCGCGGCGCTTCGGATCGATCACGACCAGGCTGGACAAGCCCGTGGTCTCGTCGATCTGCTTGGCGACGGTGACACCCTCTTCGACGTTCTCGAAGCGAACCTCGCCCGCGTATTCGGTGATGATGGGACGCGTGAGCGGATCCCAGTTGGCCAGCGACTGGCCCGCGCGGACCTTGGCGCCGACGGCGATCGTCAGCGTCGCGCCGTACGGCACCTTGTGGCGCTCGCGCTCGCGGCCGTTGTCGTCCGAGATCACGATCTCACCGTTGCGCGAGATCGCGATGATCTCGCCGCGGGCGTTGGTGAGGTGGCGCATGGTGTTGAGGAAGCTCACCACGCCGTTCGACTTGGCCTCGACCGAGCTCGCCACGGCGGTACGCGACGCGGCGCCCCCGATGTGGAAGGTGCGCATGGTGAGCTGCGTGCCCGGCTCGCCGATCGACTGCGCCGCGATGACACCCACTGCCTCGCCCACGTTCACGCGCGTGCCGCGGCCCAGGTCGCGGCCGTAGCAGGATGCGCACAGGCCGTAGCGCGTGTCGCAGTTGAGCGGGCTGCGGACCTTCACCTCGTCGGCGCCGGAGCGCTCGATGGCTTCCACCGCGTCCTCGTCCAGCAGCGTTCCCACCGGGATGAGCACATCCTGGCTCTCGGGGTTGAAGACGTCGGCGATGGTGACGCGCCCGAGGATGCGCTCGCGCAGCGCCTCGACCACTTCGCCGCCCTCGACCAGGGCCTTCATCGCCATGCCGGCGGTGGTGCCGCAGTCCTCCTCGATCACCACGAGGTCCTGCGTCACGTCCACCAGGCGGCGGGTCAGGTAGCCGGAGTTGGCGGTCTTGAGCGCCGTGTCCGCCAGGCCCTTGCGCGCGCCGTGCGTCGAGATGAAATATTGAAGCACGTTCAGGCCTTCACGGAAGTTGGCCGTGATCGGCGTCTCGATGATCGAGCCGTCCGGCTTGGCCATCAGCCCGCGCATGCCCGCCAGCTGGCGGATCTGGGCGGCGGAGCCGCGCGCGCCGGAGTCGGCCATCATGTAGATGGAGTTGAACGACTCCTGGTTGACTTCCTTGCCCTTGCGGTCGGTGACCTTCTGGTTGCCCAGCTGGTCCATCATCGCCTTGGCGATCTGGTCGCCGGCGCGGCCCCAGATGTCGACAACCTTGTTGTAGCGCTCGCCCTGGGTCACGAGGCCCGAGGTGTACTGGCGCTCGATCTCCTTCACCTCGCGCTCGCTTTCGTTGATGATGCCGGCCTTCTGGTCCGGGATCAGCAGGTCGTCGACGCAGATCGACAGGCCCGCGCGCGTGGCGAAGGTGAAGCCCGTGTACATCAGCTTGTCTGCAAAGATGACCGTCTCGCGGATGCCGACGCGGCGGAAGGCCTCGTTGATTAGCTTCGAGATCTCCTTCTTCTTGAGCGCCTTGTTGATGATCGCGAACGACAGGCCCGCCGGGAGGATCTCGGACATGAGCGCGCGGCCCACGGTGGTCTCGTAGCGGTTCACGACTTCGGTGAAGGTGCCGTCGTCGTTCTTGCGCGATTCCTTGATGCGCACCGTGATCTTGGCGTGCAGCTCCACCCCGCCCGATTCGTAGGCGCGGCTGACTTCCGAGATGTTGGTGAACATCGAGCCCTCACCGCGCGCGTTAACGCGCTCGCGGGTGGCGTAGTAGAGGCCCAGCACGATGTCCTGCGAGGGCACGATGACCGGCTCGCCGTGCGCGGTGTGCAGCACGTTGTTGGACGACAGCATGAGGGTGCGCGCTTCCATCTGCGCTTCGAGCGAGATGGGGACGTGGACGGCCATCTGGTCGCCGTCGAAGTCCGCGTTGAACGCGGCGCAGACCAGCGGATGCAGCTGGATCGCCTTGCCTTCGATCAGCACCGGCTCGAAAGCCTGGATGCCGAGGCGGTGCAGCGTGGGCGCGCGGTTGAGCAGGACCGGGTGCTCGCGGATCACGTCCTCGAGGATGTCCCACACCACCGGCTCCTGGCTTTCCACCATGCGCTTGGCGGCCTTGATGGTCGTGGCCAGGCCCATCACTTCCAGCTTGTGGAAGATGAAGGGCTTGAAGAGCTCGAGCGCCATCAGCTTCGGCAGCCCGCACTGGTGCAGCTTGAGCGTCGGTCCCACGACGATGACCGAACGGCCCGAGTAGTCGACGCGCTTGCCCAGCAGGTTCTGGCGGAAGCGGCCGCTCTTGCCCTTGATCATGTCGGCGAGCGACTTGAGCGCGCGTTTGTTGGCGCCCGTCATCGCCTTGCCGCGGCGGCCGTTGTCGAGCAGCGAATCGACGGCTTCCTGCAGCATGCGCTTCTCGTTGCGCACGATGATCTCCGGGGCCTTGAGCTCCAGCAGGCGCTTCAGGCGGTTGTTGCGGTTGATCACGCGGCGGTAGAGGTCGTTGAGGTCCGACGTCGCGAAGCGGCCGCCGTCGAGCGGCACCAGCGGGCGCAGGTCCGGCGGCAGCACCGGGAGGACTTCCATGATCATCCAGTCGGGCTTGATGCCCGACTTGTTGAAGGCCTCGAGCACCTTCAGACGCTTGGCGATCTTCTTGATCTTGGTCTCGGAACCGGTCGCGGCGAGCTCCGTGCGCAGCGTCTCGATGTCGTGCGGGACGTCGAGCTTGCGCAGCAGGTCGCGGATGCCCTCGGCGCCCATGGCGGCCGAGAAATCATCGCCGTACTCCTCCACTTTCGCCAGGTAGTCGTCTTCGGAGAGCAGCTGGCAGCGGTTGAGCGGGGTCATGCCCGGGTCGGTGACGACATAGGCTTCGAAGTACAGGACGCGCTCGATGTCGCGCAGCGTCATGTCCAGCACCATGCCCAGGCGCGAGGGCAGGCTCTTCAGGAACCAGATGTGGGCGACCGGGCTGGCGAGCTCGATGTGGCCCATGCGCTCGCGGCGCACCTTGGTGAGCGTAACTTCCACGCCGCACTTCTCGCAGATCACGCCGCGGTGCTTGAGGCGCTTGTACTTGCCGCACAGGCACTCGTAGTCCTTGATCGGGCCGAAGATCTTGGCGCAGAAGAGGCCATCGCGCTCCGGCTTGAAGGTGCGGTAGTTGATCGTTTCCGGCTTCTTCACTTCGCCGTACGACCATGAACGGATCTTCTCGGGGGAAGCCAGGCCGATGCGGATGGCGTCGAACTCTTCTTCCTGGGTGACCTGCTTGAACAGATCGAGCAATGCTTTCATTCGAAAATCTCCTGGTGGCTAGTCTCTGGGGTTTCGCGAACCGTCAGCTACCAGCTATCAATAACGCTCGAGGTCGATGTCGATCGCGAGGGAGCGGATCTCCTTCACGAGCACGTTGAACGACTCCGGCATGCCGGCCTCGATCTTGTGCTCACCCTTCACGATGTTCTCGTAGACCTTGGTGCGGCCCTGCGTGTCGTCCGACTTGACGGTGAGCATCTCCTGCAGCGTGTAGGCCGCGCCGTAGGCTTCCAGCGCCCAGACCTCCATCTCGCCGAAGCGCTGCCCGCCGAACTGCGCCTTGCCGCCCAGCGGCTGCTGGGTGACGAGCGAGTACGGGCCGGTCGAGCGTGCGTGCATCTTGTCGTCGACGAGGTGGTGCAGCTTCAGGATGTGCATGTAGCCGACCGTGACCGGGCGGTCGAAAGCATCACCCGTGCGGCCGTCGAAGAGCGCGATCTGGCCGCTGCGCGGCAGCCCCGCGATCTCCAGCATGTCCTTGATCTCGACTTCGGTTGCGCCGTCGAAGACCGGCGTGGCGAAGGGCAGGCCGCCCTGGAGGTTGTGCGCGAGCTCCATCACCTCCGCGTCGGAGAAGGACGCGATGTCTTCCTTCTTCCCGGTCGAGTTGTAGATCTTCTCGACGAACTTGCGCATCTTGCCGACGGCCTCGTTGGCACGCAGCATTTCCTGGATCTTCAGGCCTATGCCCTTCGCGGCCCAGCCCAGGTGCGTCTCGAGGATCTGGCCCACGTTCATGCGCGAAGGCACGCCGAGCGGGTTCAGGACGATGTCGACGGGGGTGCCGTCGGCCATGAACGGCATGTCCTCGACCGGCACGATCTTCGAGATCACGCCCTTGTTGCCGTGGCGGCCGGCCATCTTGTCGCCCGGCTGCAGGCGGCGCTTGACCGCGACGTAGACCTTGACCATCTTCTGCACGCCGGGGGGCAGCTCGTCGCCCTGCGTGAGCTTCTTCTTCTTCTCCTCGAAGGCGCGGTCGAATTCCTTGCGCGTGAGGTCGAGCGATTCGCGCAGCTGCTCCAGCTGGGCGGCCGCGTCCTCGTCCTGCAGGCGGATGTCGAACCAGTCGTGGCGCTCGGTCTCCTTGAGGTATTCCCTGGTGACCTTGGCGCCCTTCGCCAGCTTCTTGCCGCCCTTGGCGACCTTGTTGATCAGCGTCTTTTCAATCCGGGTGAAGGCGTCGTCCTCGACGATGCGCAGCTGGTCGTGGAGGTCCTTGCGGTAGTCCTTCAGCTGGTCGTCGATGATCTGCTGGGCGCGCTTGTCGCGCGCGATGCCTTCGCGCGTGAACACCTGGACATCGATCACCGTGCCGTTGATGCCCGAGGGCACGCGCAGGCTGGTGTCCTTAACGTCGGAAGCCTTCTCGCCGAAGATGGCGCGCAGGAGCTTTTCTTCCGGGGTGAGCTGGGTCTCGCCCTTGGGCGTGACCTTGCCGACCAGCACGTCGGCCGCTTCCACTTCCGCGCCGATGTAGACGATGCCGGACTCGTCGAGGCGCGAAAGCATGCGCTCGGACAGGTTCGAGATGTCGCGGGTGATCTCTTCTGGCCCGAGCTTGGTGTCGCGGGCGACAACCACCAGTTCCTCGATGTGGATCGAGGTGTAGCGGTCTTCGGCCACGATGCGCTCGGAGATGAGGATCGAATCCTCGAAGTTGTAGCCGTTCCAGGGCATGAACGCGACCAGCAGGTTCTGGCCGAGCGCGAGCTCGCCCATGTCGGTCGAGGCGCCATCGGCGATCACGTCGCCACGCGCGATGGTTTCGCCAACCTTCACCAGCGGACGCTGGTTGATGTTGGTGTTCTGGTTCGAGCGCGTGTATTTGGTGAGGTTGTAGATGTCCACGCCCGCTTCGCCCGCGCGGGTTTCGGCGTCGTTCACGCGCACCACGATGCGGCCCGCGTCGACGTAGTCGATGCGCCCGCCGCGGCGGCCCTGGACGGCGGTGCCGGAGTCGATCGCGACCGTGCGCTCGATCCCGGTGCCGACCAGCGGTTTTTCCGCGCGCAGGCAGGGCACGGCCTGGCGCTGCATGTTCGATCCCATCAGGGCGCGGTTCGCGTCGTCATGCTCGAGGACCGGGATGAGCGAGGCGGCGACGGATACGATCTGCGACGGCGCGACGTCGATGTATTCGATCTTGTCGGGCGCCGAGAGCGTGAACTCGTTGCGGTGGCGGCACGAGACGAGGTCGTCGGCGAACTTGCCGTTCTTGTCCAGTTCCGCGTTCGCCTGGGCGATCACGTATTTGCCTTCCTCGATCGCGGACAGGTACTCGATGTCCTTGGTGACCTTGCCGTCGCGCACGCGGCGATACGGGGTCTCGATGAAGCCGAAGTCGTTGGTGCGCGCGTACAGGGCGAGCGAGTTGATCAGGCCGATGTTCGGGCCTTCCGGTGTCTCGATCGGGCAGACGCGACCGTAGTGCGTCGGGTGCACGTCGCGCACCTCGAAGCCGGCGCGCTCGCGCGTAAGCCCACCCGGGCCAAGCGCGGAGATGCGCCGCTTGTGGGTGATCTCGGACAGGGGGTTGGTCTGGTCCATGAACTGCGAGAGCTGGGACGAGCCGAAGAACTCCTTGATCGCCGCGGAGACGGGCTTCGCGTTGATCAGGTCGTGCGGCATCAGGTTCTCGCTTTCCGCCTGGGAAAGGCGCTCGCGCACGGCGCGCTCGACGCGCACCAGGCCCGAACGGAACTGGTTCTCGGCCAGCTCGCCGACCGAACGCACGCGGCGGTTGCCGAGGTGGTCGATGTCATCGATCTCGCCGCGGCCGTTGCGCAGCTCGACGAGGATCTTGATGACCGCGACAATGTCGTCGTTGGACAGCGTCATCGGGCCCACGAGCTCGTCGCGGCCGACGCGGCGGTTGAACTTCATGCGACCGACGTCCGACAGGTCGTAGCGGTCTTCGCTGAAGAAGAGGCCGTTGAAGAGGGTCTTCACGGCGTCTTCCGTCGGCGGTTCGCCGGGACGCATCATGCGGTAGATGGCGACCTGGGCGTTGAGCGGATCGGTGGACTCGTCCACGCGCAGGGTCTGGGAGATGTAGGGACCCTGGTCGAGGTCGTTGGTGTAGAGCGTCTTCACTTCCTCGATGCTTGCCTCGACGATCTTCTTGAGGGCGGCCTCGGTGATCTCGTCGTTGGCGTTGGCCACGACTTCACCGGTCTCCTTGTTGACCAGGTTCTTCGCGAGCACGCGGCCGAGCAGGAAGTCGGGCTCGACGGCGAGCTTCTTCATGCCCGCGGCTTCCATCTCGCGGATGTGCTTGACCGTGATGCGCTTGTCCTTCTGCACGATCACCTTGCCGGCCTTGCTGGTGATGTCGAAGCGCGCGATGTCGCCACGAAGCCGCTCGGGCACCACTTCGTATTCGATGCCCTTCTTGGTGATGTGGAAGGTGTCGAAATTGAAGAAGCCCTCGAGGATCTGCTCCGGCGTGTAGCCGAGCGCCTTCAGCAGGATCGTCACCGGCATCTTGCGGCGGCGGTCGACGCGGAAGTAGAGGTAGTCCTTCGGGTCGAACTCGAAGTCCAGCCAGGAGCCGCGGTACGGGATCACCCGCGCCGAAAACAGCAGCTTGCCCGACGAGTGGGTCTTGCCGCGGTCGTGCTCGAAGAACACGCCCGGCGAGCGGTGCAGCTGGGAGACGATGACGCGCTCGGTGCCGTTGATCACGAAGGAGCCGTTGCGGGTCATGAGCGGGATCTCGCCCATGTAGACCTCCTGCTCCTTCACTTCCTTCACCGTGGGCTTGGAAGCCTCGCGGTCCATGATCGTCAGGCGCACCTTGGCGCGCAGCGGGCTTGCGAAGGTGAGGCCGCGCTGCTGGCACTCCACCACGTCGAACGGCGGCTCGCCCAGGGCGTAGCTCACGAATTCCAGGCGGGCGTTGCCCGAATGGCTGGAGATCGGGAAGACGGACTTGAAGGCCGACTGCAGGCCGATGTCGCGCCGATGGTCGACGGTAAGCTCGGCCTGCAGGAACTCCGCGTACGAATTGATCTGGGTGGCAAGCAGGAAGGGCACGTCAAGAACGGCCGCGCGCTTGGCGAAGCTCTTGCGGATGCGCTTCTTCTCGGTAAACGAGTAGGTCATGGGGGCTCCGGAATTCACGGCCGCGAGAACTCGCCGCCGTCGATTGCACCCGACTGGTGCTGATTGGTCTGGTGGCTCGCCCCTACGAGCCGCTGGCGGACAGCCATGCTGGAACGCATGGCCCGGCCAGACCCGCTTTCTGCAGTCGCTTCAGAAAGCAAAGACAAGCTCCCGCGGGAGCTTGTCTTTGAGCTCTGTTACTTGACTTCCACCTTGGCGCCGGCCTCTTCCATCTTCTTCTTGATGGCTTCGGAGTCGGCCTTGTTGATGCCTTCCTTGATGGGCTTCGGCGCGCCGTCGACGAGGTCCTTGGCTTCCTTCAAGCCCAGGCCCGTGACTTCGCGCACGGCCTTGATCGTGTTCACCTTGTTCTCGCCGGCGGCGAGCAGCATCACGGTGAACTCGGTCTTCTCTTCGACGGCTGCAGCGGCGCCACCACCGGCCGCGGGGGCGGCGACGGCGACGGGGGCGGCGGCGGAAACGCCGAATTTCTCTTCCATGTCCTTGATGAGCTGCGAGAGCTCGAGGACGGTCATGCTCCCGATCGCGTCGAGGATTTCTGCTTTGGCGACTGCCATGATATGGGGCTCCTGATCAGTGATTTAAATGGGGTCGTGGGCAGGAATCAGGCCGAAGCCTGCTCCTTCTGGTCGCGAACCGCGGCCAGGGTCCTGACGAACCGGCCCGGGACTTCGTTCAGCGTCTGGACGAACTTGGTGACCGGCGCCTGCATCGTGCCGAGCAGCGTGGCGAGCAACTGCTCGCGGCTGGGCATCGCGGCAAGGCTCGCGACCTCCTTTGCGCCCATCACGTAGTTCGGCATCGCGCCGCCCATGATGACGAGCTTGTCGTTTTTCTTCGCGTAGGCATGAAGCACCTTCGCGGCCGCAACGGGATCGTCGGAAATGCCGTACGCGAGCGGGCCAACCATCTTGTCGGCCAGCTTCTCGAACGGCGTTCCCTGGACCGCGCGGCGCGCGAGGGAGTTCTTGAGAACGCGAAGGTAGACGCCGGAAGCCCGCGCATTCGAACGCAGGACGGTGATGTCCTCGACGGGCAGGCCGCGATATTCCGCCAGCACGACCGACTGAGCGTTTTTCAGGCGCTCGGACACTTCCGCCACGACTTCCTTCTTCCCTTCAAGATTCAGACTCAAGGTCCTGTCTCCTTATGTTCATAGCGACCTCTTGTCAGGAGCCCGCAATACTTTGCGGGATGACCTGTCCTGGGTGCGCCATCTGCGTCGGCTTCGGGACTGCTGCTTCCCTCGTTTGAGTTCCGGCTGGAACGCCTACGGTCTTTGATAACCCCCGTCCCCTGAAAGAGGGGGCGGGGCCCAAAGTCCTTACTGCGACGCCGCCACCGTCCCGCCGGCGAACGTCGATTGGTCGATGCGGATGCCCACGCCCATCGTGCTGGAGACCGACACCTTTTTAAGGTAGACCCCCTTGGTGGTGGCAGGCTTCGCCTTGTTGATCGCGCCGATGAGCGCCTCGAGGTTCTCGTGCAGCGCGTCGATCTCGAACGATGCGCGGCCGATCGTGCATTGCACGATGCCGGCCTTGTCGGCGCGGTACTGGACCTGGCCACCCTTGGCGTTCTTGACGGCTTCCTCGACGTTGGCGGTCACGGTGCCGACCTTCGGGTTCGGCATCAGGCCGCGCGGGCCGAGCACCTGGCCCAGGGGACCGACGACCTTCATGGCGTCGGGCGTGGCGATGACCACGTCGAAGTCCATGAAGCCACCCTTGATCTTCTCGGCGAGGTCGTCGAAACCCACGACGTCGGCGCCGGCGTTCTTCGCCTTTTCGGCGTTGGCGCCCTGCGCGAATACGGCGACGCGGACGGTCTTGCCGGTGCCGCGGGGCAACACGACGCTGCCGCGGACGACCTGGTCCGACTTCTTTGCGTCGATGCCGAGGTTCACGGCGATGTCGACGGATTCATCGAACTTGGCGGTAGCGGTCTTCTTGACCAGATCGAGGGCGGCCTTGATCTCGTAGGACTTGGTGCGGTCGACGAGATCGACGATTTTTTTCGCGCGCTTGGAGACGTGTGCCATCTCAGATTCCCTCCACATCGACGCCCATGCTGCGGGCGCTGCCGGCGATCGTGCGCACCGCGGCATCGAGGTCCGCGGCGGTCAGGTCGGGCTGCTTGGTCTTGGCGATTTCCTCGGCCTGCTTGCGGGTAAGCCTGCCCACCTTGTCGACGTGGGGCTTGGGGCTTCCCTTGTCGAGCTTGAGGGCCTTGCGGATCAGCACCGAGGCCGGCGGCGACTTCAGGATGAACGTGAAGCTCTTGTCCGCATAGGCGGTGATCACCACGGGCAGCATCAGGCCCGGTTCGACCTTCTGGGTCTGGGCGTTGAAGGCCTTGCAGAATTCCATGATGTTGAGGCCGCGCTGGCCCAGCGCGGGTCCGATGGGCGGCGAGGGGTTCGCCTTGCCCGCCGGGACCTGAAGCTTGATCAGGCCGACAATTTTCTTTGCCACGGTCACTTCTCCCTGGGTTCATTCGGCCGCCGGCTCTACGGCGACCTCCCCATCAAATCGCCGGGAAACCGCCCGGCTTCGGTACTTGATGCTTCAGGCCTTCTCGACCTGCCCGAAATCGAGTTCCACCGGTGTCGCGCGGCCGAAAATCAGCACCGAGACGCGGATCTTGCTTTTCTCGTAGTTCACTTCTTCCACGTTGCCGTTGAAGTCGGTGAACGGGCCTTCGGTCACGCGTACGCTCTCGCCGGCCTCGAACAACACCTTCGGGCGCGGCTTCTCCACGCCTTCCTGCACCTGGTGCAGGATGTTCTCGACCTCCTTGTCGGAGATCGGGGTGGGACGCATCGCCGAGCCGCCGATGAAACCGGTCACCTTGGGAGTGCTCTTCACCAGGTGCCAGGTCTCGTCGGTCATGTCCATCTGGACGAGGATGTAACCCGGGAAGAAGCGGCGTTCGCTGATCGCCTTCTGGCCGGATTTCATCTCGACCACCTCTTCGACCGGCACCAGCACCTGGCCGAACTTGTCCGCCATGCCCGAGCGGCGGATCCGATCCAGCAACGCGGCCTGGATGCTTTTTTCCTGGCCGGAATAGGCGTGCACGACATACCAGCGCATCGACATGGTCAACCCCCGCTCCCGAGCAGCTTCTGCGTGATCCACAGCAGCCCGGTGTCCACTACCCACAGGAACACGGCCATCGTGAAGACGAACAGGAAAACGACGCCGGTCGTCTGCAGCGTCTCCTTGCGGGTCGGCCAAACGACGCGCTTGGCTTCCTCCCACGCTTCCCGCGAGAAGGCGAGGAACGTGCGGCCGGCCTCGGTGAAGGCCATCAACGCGACGGCCACACCGAGCGCGCCCAGGAGGGCCGCCAGGCGAATGATCAGCGCGCGGTCGCCCAGCCAGTAGAAGGCCGCGAGGCCCCCTACCGCGATCAGCGCCGCGATTACGATCTTGATTTTCTCCGCCATTCCGACTCGTCCGTTTCTATCTGCTGCTATGTGGCAGGCCAGGAGGGTCTCGAACCCCCAACCTGCGGTTTTGGAGACCGCCGCTCTGCCAATTGAGCTACTGGCCTAACTCCTACTCGAGAACCTTCGAAACGACGCCGGCACCGACGGTGCGGCCGCCTTCACGGATGGCGAAGCGCAGCTTCTCTTCCATCGCGATCGGGGCGATCAGCGTCACCGTCATCTTGATGTTGTCGCCGGGCATCACCATCTCGGTGCCCGCCGG
>JBBREI010000132.1:0-11269 GCA_038203035.1 Burkholderiales bacterium | reverse complement strand
CCGGTGCTCGGCCACCTCGAGCATGCGGTCGGCCCAGCGCCCCGCGGTCTCGCGGTCGGCGTGGGCGTTGGCGACACGCGCGGCGATGCGGCGCAGGTTCTCGATCAGGGCCAGCCGCAGCATGATCGGGCAGGCCCACAGCTCGCCCAGCCGCAGCGGCTGCAGCGTCTGGTAGGCGGCGACGAAGGCCGTCAGCGGGCCGCGCCCGATCAAGCCGTCGCCATGCGCCACCAACTGGGTCGCCAGGTCATAGACCCGTGGCAGGCCGGCGCCGCTGCCATTGGCGGGGTCGGCTTCCAACTGCGGCAGCTCTCGGCTGTAGCCGCGTGGCAGGTGCCGGCGCGCGGTACGAACCTCTTCTTCGATGAGGTAGAAATTGTCGAGCAGCCATTCCGCGGCCGGCGTGGTGCGCCGCGTGGCCTTGACCGCGTCGCCCAGCTGCGCGCAGACATCGGTGAGGATCGATTCGTTTTCCGCCAGGCGCGTGAGCAGGCGTTCCGGCACGCGGCCCGGCGCCAGGCGATGCGCCGCGGCCAGCACCTTTCCGTGCTGTTCCATCTGGTCGGCGCTGTACAGCTCGGACCTGAGCGGCGCCTCTTCGGCCACCGCCCTCATGCAACCATTTCCATGTGACCGGCGCGGGTGGGGGCAACCCCGGAGCCTACGGTGAGCGCGCCGCGGCCTCCGTTCGGTACCGTACCGACTTCCCTAGCGCAATTCACCGCGCAGGAAGGTGTACGTCAATGCCCACATGTGGGCCTGCTGCGTGGGCGTGGAGGCGGCCGCGTGCCCGCCCTCGGTGTTTTCGTAATACAGGACGTCGTGCCCCTGCGCCTCCATCTTCGCCACCATCTTGCGCGCGTGTCCCGGGTGCACCCGGTCGTCGCGCGTCGAGGTGACAAAAAACACCTTCGGGTATTTCCGGTCCCCGGAGACGTTCTGGTACGGCGAATATTTCGAGATGAAGGCCCAGTCGCCCTCCACGTCGGGGTTGCCGTATTCACCCATCCACGAGGCGCCCGCCAGCAGGTGGCTGTAGCGCTTCATGTCGAGCAGGGGCACCTGGCAGACAATCGCCTTGAAGAGGTCCGGGCGCTGCGTGAGCGCGGTGCCTACCAGCAGGCCGCCCTGGCTGCCGCCCATCGCCGCAAGGTGCCTGGGCGAGGTGATGCCACGCCGGACGATGTCGTCGCCGACCGCCTGGAAATCGTCGTGGGTGCGGTGGCGGTTTTCGCGGATCGCGGTGTTGTGCCATTCGGGGCCGAACTCGCCACCGCCGCGGATGTTGGCGAGCACCCAGACGCCGCCCCATTCGAGCCAGCCGGCGCCGATGGTGCCGCTGTAACCGGGCTTCATCGGGATCTCGAAGCCGCCGTAGCCGTAGAGCACCGTCGGATTGGCGCCGTCGAGCTTCGTGCCCTCGCGCATCACGACGAAATACGGGATCTTCGTGCCGTCCTTCGAGGTGGCCTCGTGCTGGGCGACCGTGAGGCCCTTCGCGTCGAAAAGCGCTGGCAGCGCCTTGAGCTTCTCGCGCGTGTCCGAGCCCGCGGTGGCCAGCGCCAGCGTGGTGGGTTCGGTGAAGCTGCTGGTGGTGATCCAGTACGCGTCACCCTCGTCGCGGTCGACCGCCCCGACCGAGATGGTGGAAGCCCTGGGCACCGGCACCTCGCGCAGCTTCCAGCCTTCCCCGCCATGGCGCGCCTCGATCACGCGCCCGTTCACGTTGTCGAGGACTTCGAGCAGCAGGTAGTTGCGGGTGACCGAATAACCCTGCAGCGAGACCCGTCCGCGCGGCGCGTAGACGAGCGCGAAATCGCGCGCGCCGGCCAGGAACCGGTCGAGGTCGATGCTGAGCAGCGAGCCCGCCTTGAACGGGGCCGCCGCCGGCTTCCAGGCGGTGCGCAGCTGCAGCACCAGCATGCCGTTGAAGGCGGTGACCTTCGCATCGCGCGGCACTTCGAGCTTCACCCACCGGTCGCCCACGCGCAGCGCAGTCTCGCTCTCCCAGAACGTGACCGCGCGGCGGATCATCTCGTAGCGGCGGCCGGGCTCGTCGACCACCGACACGCCGACCCCGACGTCGGCCTGCACGCCCTCGAAGACCGTGCGCGCCTCGCCAACCGGCGTGCCGCGCTTCCACTCCTTCACGATGCGCGGATAACCGGAGGTGGTCATCGAGCCCGCGCCGAAATCGCGCGCGACGTAGATCGTGTCCGCGTCGAGCCAGTCCGCCTCGCCCTTGGATTGCGCAAGCCGGTAGCCACCCACGACCCATTGCTTCGAAGCCAGGTCGAATTCGCGCACCTCGCCGGCATCCGCGCCTCCTCGCGAGATCGAGACCAGGCAGCGTTCGTGTTTCGGGTAGAGGCAGGACATGCCCTTGTAGACCCACTTCTCGTTTTCGGCCGCCGAGAGGTGGTCGAAGTCGATCGCCGATTCCCAGGCCGGATCCTTCTTGCGGTACTCCTCCAGCGTCGTGCGGCGCAGCAGGCCGCGGGGGTTGGCCGCGTCCTGCCAGAAGTTGTAGTAGTGGGCGCCCCGCTTGGTGACGGCGGGGATGCGGTCCCTCGAGTTGTAGATGGCGAGCAGGCGTTCGTGCAGGGCCTTGTAGCCGGCGGCATTTTCCAGCAGCGGGCGCCACTTCGCGTTGTGCTGCGCGACCCACGCCAGCGGCTTGTCGCCGGTGACGTCCTCGAGCCAGAGGTAGGGATCTTCCTGCGCCTGCGCCACGTTTGCCGCCATCACCACCCCCAGGAGCCAGGCACGCCTCACGGCTTCATCTTCTCTTCCGTGGGCGCCTTGTCGAGTTCGAATTCGCGGTGCAGCACGCGCACGGCGAGCTCCATGTATTTCTCGTCGACGACGACCGAGGTCTTGATCTCGGAAGTCGAGATCATCTGGATGTTGATGCCCTCGCGCGCGAGCGCCCCGAACATCTTCGAGGCCACGCCCGCGTGGGTGCGCATGCCGATGCCCACCAGCGAGACCTTGGCGATGCGGTCGTCGCCGGAGATGCTGCGGGCGTTGATCGCGGGCTTGACCTTGTCTTCCAGCAATTGCATCGCGCGCTTGAATTCGGCGCGGTGCACGGTAAACGAAAAGTCGGTGATGCCGTCGTGCGAGACGTTCTGGATGATCACGTCGACCTCGATGTTGGCGTCGGCGATGGGCCCCAGGATGCTGAAGGCGACGCCGGGCTTGTCGGGCACGCCGAGCACGGTGATCTTGGCTTCGTCGCGGTTGAACGCGATGCCGGAAATGATGGCCTGTTCCATGTTCTCGTCTTCCTCGAACGTGATGAGGGTGCCCATGTCGGTCGAATCGGTATCGGTGAACGACGACAGCACCCGCAGCTTCACCTTGTATTTGCCGGCGAATTCCACCGAGCGGATCTGCAGCACCTTGCTGCCCTGCGAGGCGAGTTCGAGCATCTCCTCGAAGGTGATGGTCGCCAGGCGCCGCGCGGCCGGCTCGATGCGCGGATCGGTGGTGTAGACGCCATCGACATCGGTGTAGATCTGGCACTCGTCGGCCTTCAGCGCCGCGGCGAGCGCCACACCGGTGGTGTCCGACCCGCCGCGGCCGAGCGTCGTGATGTTGCCGGCGGCGTCCATGCCCTGGAAACCCGCGACCACCACCACGTTGCCGTCGGCGAGGTCGCGGCGGATGTTGGCGTCGTCGATCGACAGGATGCGCGCCTTGGTGTGTGCATCGTCGGTGAGGATCTTCACCTGGAAGCCGGTGTACGAGCGCGCCTTCACGCCGATGTTCTGGAGCGCGAGCGACAGCAACCCGATCGAGACCTGCTCGCCGGTTGCCGCGATGACATCGAGCTCGCGCGGGCTGGGGTCGGCGTTGAGCTCGGCGGCGAGCTTGAGCAGGCGGTTGGTTTCGCCCGCCATGGCCGAAGGCACCACCACGACCTGGTGGCCATCCTTGACGAAGCGGGCGACGCGTTTGGCGACTTCGCGGATACGCTCGGGGCTTCCCATCGAGGTACCGCCGTATTTCTGGACGATCAGGGACACGTGTAGGCTTGCCGACTAAAGCGGCTATTCTAGCTTGCCGTACCCCCTGATCGGCATGAAGAGCTACCTGCGTCCCCAGAGCGTCGCGCTGATCACCCTGGCCTGCGCAGTGGCGGGCAGCCTGCTTGCGTGGTTGCTGCTGGGCGGGCAGGTCGAGCGCGAGGCCGAAGGGGAATTCGCCAACAAGGCGCAGCTCGCCGGCAACGTCGTCGAACGCCGCATCCAGCGCTACGTGGATCTTCTCTACGGCCTGGACGCACTCGCCAACCGCGAGGCCGAGCTCTCCCGCCGCGAATTCCACGCCTACGTGACCGCCCTCGACCTCGGCCGCCGCCTGCCCGGGGTCCAGGCCGTCGAATTCATTCGCCGGGTCCGGGACGAGGAACGCGCCGCGTTTGTCGCCCGCGTCCGGGCGGACAAAAGCGTGACGATGCGCGGCTACCCCAACTTCGACGTGCGCCCCGACGGCCGGCGCGACGAATACTGGGTGATCGACTACCTGGAGCCCCTGGCCGGCAACGAGACCGCCTTCGGCCTCGACGTGCGCCAGCGCGGGGGGGCGCTTGCCGCCGCCCAGCGCGCGCGCGATACCGGCGAGGCCACCATGACCGGGCGCTACCGCCTGGTGCAGGAATCGGGGTCGAGCTCCGGCCTGGTCCTCTACCTGCCGGTCTACGGCATCCAGCGCCCGCGCACCATCGAGGAACGCCGCTCGCTGCTCGCCGGATTCGTGAACGTGGTGCTGCGCGTGGACGACCTCTTCGCCGGGATGATGGCCGACCCGGTGGTGGAGGGGATGCGCATCCGCCTGCACGATCGCGGCGGAGCCGGGGCGCCCGCGCAGCCGATATCCGACGCCACGGCGTTCTACGTGACGCCCGGCGCCGGGCGCCCCGACGCCGACCTCGCACTCGCCGAATGGCGCCCGCGCCACCTGCAGGACCTGCCCGTCGCCGGGCGCCACTGGCAGCTCGAAGTCGAAGGCGACCCGATACTGAGCCCGTGGCTGCGGCCCCTGCCGCTGCTGGCCCTGTGCGCGGGCCTCATGACCTCGCTGCTGCTGTACGGCATCCTGCGGGCCATCGCCCGCACCCGCAGCGAAGCGCTGGCGCTGGCGCAGAGGGCCACGCGCGAGCTGCGCACCCAGCTTTCGTTCACGCAGCAGCTGATCGAATCGATCCCGAACCCGGTGTTCTTCAAGGACGCCAAGGGCCGCTACCTGGGCTGCAACCGCGCGTTCGAGGGCTACATCGGCGTCGCGCGCGAAAAACTCATCGGCAAGACCGCCTTCGACGTGGCGCCGGCCGATATCGCCGACCGCTCGCAGGTGTTCGACGCGGCGCTGCTGGAGCGTCCGGGCACGCAGGTCTACGAGGCCGCCATCGCCGATGCGCGCGACGGCACCGTGCGCGACGTGATGCTCAACAAGGCGACCTTCGTCGATCCGTCGGGCGAGGTCGCGGGCCTGGTGGGCGTGATCGTCGACATCACGCAAAGGAAGCAGCTGGAGGCGAACACGCGCGAAAGCAACGAACGCCTGCGCGCGGTGATCCACGCCGCGCCCATGGCCATCGTCTCGCGCGACCGCAACCGCGTGATCCGGATGTGGAACCCGGCCGCCGAGCGCATGTTCGGCTGGACCGAGGAAGAAGTCCTCAACACCCGCACCACCATCATCCCCGAGCACCTGCAGGAAGCCACCGACCAGCTGCGCAAGCGCGCGGAATCCGGCGAGACCATCGTGCTGGAAGAGACCCAGCGCCGCCACCGCGACGGGCACCTGCTCGATGTCTCGATGTCGATCGCCCCGATCTACGACGGCGACGGGCAGGCCGGCGGCACCATGGTGACAATCGTCGACATCTCGCGACGCAAGCAGGCCGAACAGGCGTTGCGCGAAAGCGAGGCGCAACTGCGCCTGGCGATGGAAGCCGCGCAGATGGGCATGTGGTACTGGGAGTGCGAGACCGACCGCTTCCACTACTCCGACGGCCTGTCGGTGCTGTTCGGCCGCGGGCCCGACGCCCCGCTGGTGGACTATCGCGAGCTGCAGGAGCGGCTGCACTACGAGGACCGCGAACTCTTCAACGCTTCGGTGCGCCACGCGATCAGGGACGGCAGCGACGTGCAGCTGGACTTCCGCGTGGTCTGGCCCGACGGCGCGGTGCACTGGGTCGCCAACCGCGCGCAGGTGCACCGCGAACCCGGCGGGCGGGCGGTGCGGCTGGTGGGCGTGGCGATGGACATCACCGACCGCAAGATCGCCGAGCAACGCATCGCGCACATGGCGCACCACGACGCGCTCACCGGCCTGCCGAACCGCGTGCTGCTGCGCGACCGGATCCAGCAGGCGATTGCGCAGGCCCACCGCAACGGGTCGCAGCTCGCGGTGCTTTTCATCGACCTCGACCGCTTCAAGACCATCAACGATTCGCTTGGCCACCAGCTGGGCGACCGCCTGCTGCAATCGGTGGCGAGCCGCATCCTGGTGTGCGTGCGCGAAGGCGACACCGTGTCGCGGGTGGGCGGCGACGAGTTCGTGATCGTGATCCCGGAGCTCGAGGCGGCCCCTGATGCCTCGGTGGTGGCGGGCAAGATCCTCGAGGTGCTGGCGGCATCGTTCCATTTGCATGGCAACGACCTGCACGTGGCGGCCTCGATCGGCATCAGCCTCTATCCGTCGGACGGCGCCGATGCCGAGACGCTGATGCGCAATGCCGACACCGCCATGTACCACGCCAAGGATTCGGGCCGCGCCAACTTCCAGTTCTTCACCCAGCGCATGAACGTGGCCGCGCAGCAGCGCCTGTCGCTGGAAAACGCGCTGCGCCGGGCGCTCGAAAGCGGCGAGTTCGAAGTCCACTACCAGCCGATCTTCGACCTGCGCGACCGCTCCATCACCGGCTTCGAGGCGCTGGTGCGCTGGAACCCGCCCGACGGCCCACAGATCCAGCCGGGCGACTTCATCTCGGCCGCGGAAGAATCGGGCCTGATCGTGCCGATCGGGGAATTCGTGCTGCGCGAAGCGCTGCGGGAAGCGAACGGATGGCAGTCGCCGGGGCGGGCGCTGCGCATCGCGGTCAACGTCTCCGCAAACCAGCTCTCACGCTCGAACTTCGTCGACCGCCTGCGCCGCGCGGTGCATGAAACCGGCATCGACCCGCGCCTGATCGAGCTCGAGGTGACCGAAGGCGTGATCATCGAGGGCGCTGGTGAAGCGCGCGAGGCGATCGACGAAATCGCCGCGCTCGGCGTCGGCATCGCGATCGACGACTTCGGCACCGGCTATTCGGGACTGGCCTACCTCAAGCGGCTGCCGATCGACACCGTGAAGATCGACCAGTCATTTGTGCGCGACCTGACCATCGATCCGGAAGACGCCGCGATCGTGACCGCAATCGTGGCGATGGCCGCGAGCCTGGGCGTGGAGGTGATCGCCGAGGGCGTGGAGACCGAGGAGCAGGCGGCCGCGCTGTTGCGCCTGGGCTGCCACCACGCCCAGGGCTACCTGCTGGCGCGCCCGATGAGCGCTTCGGCCGTCACGCACCTGCTGCGATCCAACCTAGCGGTAGTCCGCGGCTAGCGCCTTGAGGTCTTCGGCGAAGGCGCTTTTCAACTGCGTCTGGCGCAGCGTGTTCACGAACTTGAGCTTCACCGCGTCGTTGCCGGGCCACACCTGCTCGAGCCAGAGCATGCCGGCGTTGCCGTGGCCGGTGTACGTGTAGCGGTTGATTTCGGCCGAGACCGCCGCCAACACCCCGTTTCCGAAGTAGTCCTCCCACTTGAGCTTGTCGGCGGAGCGGCTCGACTTGATCTGCACCAGGCGCGACTGGACCTGCTTGGTGCGCTCGTTGCGGCGCGGGCCGGTGTATTCCGCGCAGCGCTCCTTCAGCCACGGGTTGGCGGCCGCGGTGGGCGTGGAGCAGATCGGGGGCGGCATGCCGGGAAGGCGCGACTGCATCAGCTCGCGCGCGAACTGCAGTCGGCCCTTGGGGCCCACTTCGAGGATCATCACCGGGAAATACGAGTTGGCGTAGGGCGCGAAGGCGTTGGCCGACGAATCGTCGGCCGAGATCATCACCGGCGCCTTGCGACCGGCGAGCTCCAGGAAATCGCCGCCGCCGACGCTGCCGGCCGAATACACCGCGATGCGCTTGATCTGCGGCTTGAGCTTGACCACATGGTGGGTGGTGCAGCACTGGCCGGCGCCGGTGTTGCTGGAGAAGTGGATGTCGGGATGGCCGTCGCCATCGAGGTCGCGCCCGATCGAATGGATGGTCCATCGGGACCCCGGATCGGTCTCCTTGGGGTTCGACTGCCACACCGGCTTGCCGGCCTTGAGGATCACCACGCGCTCTTCGGCCGCCTTGGGGTCGGCCGCGCCCTTCACACGCGCCACCACGGCTTCCAGCTCCTGGAATTGCTTGACCTCCGCGCTCTCCAGGCCCTGGGCTTCGAGCCAGGACCTGGCGTCCTGCGCCAGCGCGGGAAGCGCGAGGGCGGCGAGAAGTGCTGCAACAAGGTGTTTCATGGTCATCCTCTTTGTGAACCCGGCGTACGTTATCATTTTGGGCTCGATTCCTCCCATGTCCAAGCCTTCCCCATGTGTATCCTGGCCGCTCTACTCACGGTGCTGGCCTGTCGGCGAAAGCAACACCCACCACGGATTTCTCGGATCGTCTACGACGCAACAACAATCCGAAGTGGTTCGTGGGCCCGGCCAACGTGCTCATCGGTTCGAGCGCCGGCGCCCTGATCTTCACCGGCCCGCTCTACGAAACCAAGGGCCCCTGCGTCGGCAACTACTCCCAGGCCGGCCGCATGGGCTCGATCCAGGGTACGGGTGCGTGCGTGCCGCAGGACGGCAACCAGACCTTCGCCGCCACCGAAGTGCAAGGCGGCCTGCAGGGGCTCACGATGCGTTATGGCGTGCAGTTCGCCGGCCAATGCGGTGCCACGGGCCTCATGGGCGGGATGCGCAAGGGCAACTGAAGCCCGGCTAGCGCGCCGGCACGATGGTGATCGTGACCGGCTTCTTCGGCGACGCGTGGGGGTTGTGCTCGCGCAGCCCCAGGTTGGCGTTCAGGATCGCGATGACTGCCGCGGCCGCACCCACGGCCAGCAGCGCGGCGCCCACCCATTTGGCGATCGTCGGGCGCAGCTTGCGGGGCGGATCGAAGCTGTCCCCGACCACCGCATCGAGCTGCCTGCGGATCTTGTCGTCATCACGGTCCATCACCCATTGTGCCCCGGCCCGCCGCCTCAGCAGGCCGGCTAGAAGGGATCGACCCCGAGGCGGCTTTCACCCATGGCGATGGCGGCCATGCGCCCGCGCAGCTCGATCTTGATCGCCTTGATCTCGCTCGCGACCTCCTTCGTCGGCTCTACGCCGTCGGCCTGCTGCTCCAGCTCGGCCTTGCGGGACAGGAGCTCCTCGACACGGGCCAGGTGGCCCTGCACCTCCCGCTCCAGGGTCAGGCGTTCACGCTCGTCCATCGTTATCCGTTTCGTGCGTTGAACCGTATTTTGCGCTGAATCCCGCGCAACCCGCCAAATCGGCTGTGCGCGGCGGAACTGACCGAAGGGTCCTGCCCGCGTCCCGCGGCCGGCCTGATCCGCGGTTCACCGCCCCGGCTGCGAGAGGAAAAAGCGGATCATTTCCGCCGAGGCGTCCGGCCCGCCCGCGTCGGTGAACGAGCCGGATGCGCAACCCCCCGACCAGGCGTGCCCGGCCCCGCTGAGGACCCAGTGCTCCACGACCGCCCGGCCGGACGCTTCGGCATGCACGGTGCGGTGGTACACGCGGCCGTCGGGCGAGCGACCGGTGTGCGCCTCGCGCTGGTCGGGCGCCGCCACGCGGCCCCGCACGGCCTGCTCGACAATTGCCGCGCCATTGCGGACGTTGACGGTTGGGTCACGGTCGCCATGGAAAACGATGGCGGGGACGCCGAGCGATGAGGGGGGCGCCTTGCCGCCCTTCATCGCCGCGAGGGCCGACGGCAGGTCGTGCGCGGCGCCGTAGGGCAAGCCCGAATGCACACCAATCGCCGCGAAAAGCTCCGGATAGGTCGCGCCCAGGATCACCGCCATCGCCCCTCCCGCCGACATGCCCGCGGCGAAGATGCGGCGCCGGTCGACGCGATAACGCGACATCACTTCGCCGGTGATGCCCGCCAGTATCGCGGGCTCTCCACCCTCCCGGGCCTGGTGGGCGCTGCTGTACCAGCGCCAGCATCCCTGCCTGCTTGCGCCGGCGGCCTGCGCGGGCCAGGCCACGAGGAACCCGTGCCGCTGCGCGAGCGCGTTCATACGGGTGCCCGCCACGAAGTCATCGGGCGTCTGCGAGCAGCCGTGGAGCATCACGACCAGGGGCAACGTTTCGGTTCCGCCGGCCGAATGGATCGCGGGGACGAAGAGCTTGTACGCGCGCGTGCCCGCGTGGTTCGTGAACGATTGCGTGAGGAATTCTCCGGCTTCCGCGCCCTCGCCTTCCGGGCCCTGACGGCCCGCGTCGTCCGGACCCACTTCGCGCGCCTCGCCTTCAAACGTGTGACCCGTCGGCGTGTGATCCGGCGCAACCAGGCCGCCTGCTGCCAGCGCGCGCTCCACCGTGTTGGTGACGCCTTGCATCAGGCCCGCGTGGTTGTGAAGCCCCGCCGCGGCGAGCGAGCGCTGGATGGTGTTGGTGATCACTCGGTAATCAAACGGCCGGCCTGGGGTTTTCAAGGATTGCTTTCGTCGGGTTGCGCAACGGTCAGTGGAGGCGGTCGGCCAGCGCACGGCGCACCGCCGGGCTGGCATGGAAGACACCCAGCACATGGACGGACTGGATGGTGGCGCGCGCGAGTTCGGGCGTGACGTCGTCGGCGATGCGGGCCAGGCCCAGCACCTGGATCTGGAGCACCTGCTCCGCGGCACGCACGGCTTCGAGCTCGGCGCGGCTGAAATGTTGCAGGCCGAGCACCAGCGTGCGGCGGGCGACGGTCTGCTTCACCTCGTCGGCGTGGACGGCCAGCTGGTTGCGGATCGCGGTCCGGATCAGGTCCGTGCGGTTTGAATAGAAACCTTCCTGGACCAGCAGGTCGATCTGGCCGAGGTCGACCGCGCCCAGGTTGATGGTGATCTTTTCGGTTTCCCCGCCTTGGGGCTGCGGCTGGGCGCTGCCCTTCCTAAGTTTCCTGGCCATCCGGCAACCATCCCCAAACCATCCATGTGGATGGTATTAGAGCATGATTATG
>JBBREI010000131.1:0-11376 GCA_038203035.1 Burkholderiales bacterium | reverse complement strand
GCCCTCAGCAAAAGTCGTCTCTGACACCAGTTTTTCGCCCCTCCCAGGGCATTTCACCCCCCGCTTTCTGCATTTCGCCGCTCCCGGCTGGAAGCCCCGCCCGCCGGCCCGCAATATCCGGCCATCAAACGCCCACAAGGCCAACCCCCATGACGCTTTTCCAGTCCGTCGGATTTTCCCTGCCCCTGGTGCTGCTGGTTTTCGGCGTGCTGGTGCTTTCGATCTCGATGGCCGTCGTGGCCCTGTTGTCCGACTACTGATCCGGACCCGTAACATCCCCCCATGAAATCAGCCACCGACGTCCTCCATCGCACCCCTTGGTGGGCGCTGCTCCTCGGCGGCCTGGCCACGTTTGTGGCGCTTGCCGTTTTTGTCACGCCCTACCACATCCTCCAGTATCGGGAAGACGGCAAGACGGCCGAGGAATCGCGCGCCATCAAGCGCGAGGTCGACAACGCCTTCGCCGAAAACGCGATCAACGTGGGCCGCGGCGTGATCCGCGGCCTGCTGGCGCGCACCACCGACCCCGATCGCCGCGCCGAGCTGGAAGAGGCCCTGGCCGGCCTGGAGGAGGCCCGTGGCGAGCTGCGCGAAGCCGGCGTGGAAGTGCTGCGCGCCAAGAAGCAGGCGCTGGATTCGGTGCGCGAGGCGACCCGTGCCACCCGCGAGGCGTTGCGTAACGCGCGCCGCGAAACCGAGGCCGCGCTGAAAGAGGTTGATCCCGCGAATGCCGAGCTGCGCAAGGAGCTCGAGGCCAGGCTCAAGGAGGCCAGGGCCGCGGAACTGGAAGCATCCCTGGCGATGGTGGAGGGCAAGGCTTCGCGCCGCATCGTCATCGGCCCCAAGGGCAAGGACGGCAAGGCCATGGTCGATATCGAGATCGATACGACCCCGGACGGATCGCCCGCGGCCGTGCCGCCGGTGCCGGGCGCCGCGCCCGAGCCGCCTTCGCCCCTCACGCCCGAAGCGGCCACCCGCATCCGCAAGGACGTGACCAGCGACATGTACCGCATCGGCATCGGCGTGGGCCTCATCCTGCTGCTGCTGCCGATCTTCATCCTCGCGGTGGTCACCAAGTTCTTCGCCGACCGCTCGCGTGGCGCGCTGAAGGTCGCCGAATCGAAGAAGAAGGAAGCCGAATATCACCGCATGAGCCAGCAGGTCACCGAGGCCAAGCTCGCGGCGCTGCAGGCGCAGGTGGAGCCGCACTTCCTCTACAACACGCTCGCCAGTGTGCAGGCGCTCACGGAAGTGGACCCGGCGAAGGCCCATGCCATGACCGGCCACCTGATCCAGTACCTGCGCAACGCGCTGCCCAAGATGCGCGAATCGGTCTCGACCGTTGGCCAGGAAGTGGAGTTGGTGCGCGCGTACCTCTCGATCCTGCAGATGCGCATGGGCGCGCGCCTGACCTTCGACATCGACGTGCCCGAGGCGTTTTCGGCGCTGCCGTTCCCGCCGCTGATGCTGCCTTCGCTGGTGGAAAACGCCATCAAGCATGGCCTCGAGCCACAGCGCGAAGGCGGCAATGTGCGCATCACCGCCGCGCTTGAAAACGGGCGGCTGCGCGTGGTCTGCGCCGATACCGGCCGCGGATTCGGCGAAACGGTCGGCGCGGGCGTGGGCCTGGCCAACATCCGCGAGCGCCTCGCCGCGCTTTATGGCGAGGGGGCACGGCTGACGCTCGAGGGCAACAGCCCGCGCGGCGTGGTGGCGACCATCGATGTCCCCGCGGAGGGGACGCGCTCCGGTGCCGGCGCGCCACCGGCCCCGGCCGCCGCCACCGGCAGCAGCTCCAGCAGCGCTTCCGCCGGCACGCCGCCGCCCATTGCGCCGCAGGCGCTTGCGCCCAAGGCGGCGCCCGCGGGCATCCGCGCGCGGCTCTGGAGCGCCGTCATCACTTTCGAGCGCGTCTGGCGCAAGACGCTCTACTACGTGTATCTCGCGCTGCTGGTCCTTTCCGCCATCGGAGCCGTGGCCTTCCTGGCCGCGATCGCCAGCGGCGCCATGCCGGTGGTGATGGACGACCATGTGTTCGCCGGCCCGTTCGGCGCACTGATCGGGCTGGCGGGCGCGATCATCGCCTTCATGGCGGTCGCGGCCGCGCTCGCGCTCGTGGTCCTGCTGCTGTACGGGATCGGGTTCTTCATGGCGGGCCTTGCGATTTTCGTCGTGGCCGTGATGCTGCTGGCGCTCTCGCCGATCTTCGCGCCGATCGTGCTGCTGGTGCTCGGCGTCATGTGGCTCGTCAAGCGCAGCCGCGCCGAGGCCGCCGCCCTTGCACCCGCCGCGCCGCCGGCTCCATCCGTCGAGCCCGGACGCTAGAATCCGTCCATGCCCACCGCCATCGTTGCTGAAGACGAACCGATCCTGCGCGCCCAGCTCGAGGGCAAGCTGCGCAAGCTGTGGCCGGAGCTCGAGATCATCGCCTCGGTGGAAGACGGCGCCGCGGCGCTCGAAGCGCTCGAGGACCGGACGCCCGATTTCATGTTCCTCGACATCCAGATGCCGGAGATGACGGGCGTCGAGGTGGCGCGCCTTGTCGCCGGGCGCGCGCACATCGTGTTCGTGACCGCCTACGACCAGTACGCGATCCAGGCCTTCGAAACCGGCGCCGTCGACTACATCCTCAAGCCCGCCACCGATGACCGGTTGTCCGTCACGATCGAGCGCCTGAAGGAAAAGCTGGCCGCGCCCTCGCCGCCCACGGACCTCAATTCAGTGCTCTCACAGCTCACCGCGCAGCTCGGGGGCAAGCGCGCGAAGCTGCAGTGGATCAAGGCGACGCTTGGGCAGAACCTGCGCCTGATCCCGGTGGCCGACGTGCTTTTTTTCCAGTCCGACGAGAAATACACCCGCGTGGTGCTGGCCGACGGCGAGGCGCTGATAAAGACCCCGATCCGGGAGCTGATCGATGGCCTCGACCCCGAGGTCTTCTGGCAGATCCACCGCTCCACCCTGGTGAACGCCGGCGCCATCGCGGCTGTTACCCGCGATTTCCGTGGCCAGGCCCACGTGAAGATCAAGGGCCGGGAAAACGAGTCGCTGGTGGTCTCGCGCATCTATTCGCACCTGTTCAAGCAGATGTGATCCGGGGGCAGGCGCGGTCATTCCGGCGCAGGCCGGGATACGATTTGCGCCGCCTCATCCCGTCTTTCCGCCGCTTCGTCGCCTGGCTCAAGGAAATCGAGCGCCGGGGCGATGCGTGGGCCGCCACGAAGCTCTCGCCCGGCGAGTTCGCCGACGCCGTGGTGCTCGACCGCCAGTTCAAGCGCGACTGGCCGCGCTGGCTGGCGATCTTCGCGCTCGCGGTGGCGGGTGGGGTGGTTGGATACGCGGTCGGAAACTTGCACGCGGGCAGGGACCTTGCGGAGATCAACCCGGAGAAGGCCACCAAAGCCCTCGCTCTGGCGATGCTGGCGGGTGGTGCCATCGCCGGTGTCCTGGTGGGCATTTCGCGCATGCGGTTGCGGGAAGCGACGCAGCGCGCCGCGCGGCTGCAGGCCGAGGCCGATCGCGAGCGGCTCGCCCGCGCGGGCGCGCAGGCCGACCTCAAGCTGCTGCAGGCGCAGGTGGAGCCGCATTTCCTCTTCAACACACTCGCCAACGTG
Organism: Burkholderiales bacterium; assembly: GCA_038203035.1. GTDB lineage: Bacteria > Pseudomonadota > Gammaproteobacteria > Burkholderiales > Usitatibacteraceae > Usitatibacter. Next base: position 7,765 of record JBBREI010000131.1, on the reverse strand, counting down.
CGCTACCTGGTGCAGACGCAATCGCCCGATGCGCTGGCGATGCTCGATCACCTGATCCACTATCTGCGCACCTCGCTGCCGGAAATTCGCAGCGAGGCTTCGACGCTGGGCCGCGAGGCGGAGCTGGCGCGCGCATACCTCGAGATCATGCGGCTGCGCATGGGCGGCACCCTGGAAATCGCCATCGACGTACCGCCCGAGCTCGCCCACGCGCCCTTCCCGCCGCTCATGGTGATGACGCTGGTGGAGAACGCGATCAAGCACGGCGTGTTGCCCCAGGCGCGCGGGCAGGTGGCGATACATGCCAGCGCGGCGGCGTCGGCCGGCTTCGCGTGGTGGTCGAGGACGACGGGCGCGGGCTCGCGGGCGCGGTGGGGCGCGGCTTGGGGCTTACGAACGTGCGCGAGAGGCTCGCCGCGCTCTACGGGCAGGATGCGCGGCTCGACCTCGAAACGCGCCCGGGCGGCGGCACACGCGCCTCGATCGAGGTACCCGACCGATGAGGCCGGCCGCCGTGATCGCCGATGACGAGCCGATGCTGCGCGCGCAGCTGCGTGCCGCGCTCGCCGATGCCTGGCCGGATCTGGAGGTCGTCGCCGAAGCGGCCAACGGCACCGAGGCGGTGAACGCCGTGCGCGAACTTCGCCCCGCCTTCGCCTTCCTCGACATCGAGATGCCCGGAATGAACGGGCTCGAGGCGGCGCAGGCCATCGGCGACCAGGCCCATGTGGTTTTTGTCACCGCTTACGATCGCTATGCCGTCGATGCCTTCGAGCGCGGGGCGACACGCTGCTGGGCGAGCTCGCGCGCCGCATCGCGCCCACCTCCGCGCACCTGCAATGGCTCCAGGCATCGCTGGGCAACACGATCAGGCTCATCAACGTCGATGACGTGTCGTATTTCCAGTCCGACACCAAATACCCCCGCGTCGTGACGCGTGAAGGCGAGTCGCTGGTGAAGAAGACCCTGCGCGAGCTCGCGGGCGAGCTCGACCCGCGCCACTTCTGGCAGGTCCACCGCGGCACCATTGTCAATATCCGCGCCATCGCCTCGGTCTCCAGCGACGACACCGGCCGGCGCGAGATCACCCTCAAGGACCGCCCCGAGAAGGTCGAGGTCAGCCGCACCTTCGCGCACCTCTTCAAGGCGTCGTGAAAACTGGTGTCAGAGACGGGTTTTCGGATAACCTCCGAAACTCGTCTCTGACACCGGTTTTGACCCCATGATCTACGAACTCGACGGCCGCCGTCCCACCTTCGCTGGCGACTACTACGTGGCCGACAACGCCGCGGTGATCGGCCAGGTGTTGATGGGCCGCAACGCAAGCGTGTGGTGGAACTGCACGGTGCGCGCCGACAACGACGAGATCCACCTGGGCGAAAACGTCAACGTCCAGGACGGCTCCGTGGTCCACACCGATAGCGGCTTCCAGGTCCGGCTGGAGAAAAACGTGAGCATCGGGCACCTGGTGATGCTGCACGGCTGCACCATCGGCGAGAACTCGCTGATCGGCATCGGCGCCATCGTGCTGAACCGCGCGGTGGTGGGGAAGAACTGCCTGATCGGGGCGGGCGCCACGGTGACCGAAGGCAAGGTGATCCCCGACGGCTCGCTGGTGCTGGGCGTGAACAAGATCGTGCGCGCGCTCACCGCCGAGGAGATCGCGATGAACACCTGGATCGCGGAACACTACGTGGAGCGCGCGGCGCGCTACCGCCAGGGCCTCAAAGCCATCGGATGAGGCCCAGCCGCTACCGCGGATCACTCGCGGTCTGGCTGCTGCTGCTGGCCTACGCGAGCCTCTATCCGTTCTACCCGCTGCGCCTGCCGTCGCCCGAGGCGGTGACGGGTTTTTTCCTCACGCCGCGCTACATCATCCGTTCGGACATCGCCTTCAACTTCGTGGCCTATGTCCCGCTCGGGACACTCGCCTGCCTCTACTTCCGCCACGAAGGCGAGGGGCGGCACGCGATCCTCAGGGCATTGGGCCTGGGCGCGGCCTTCAGCTTCATGATGGAGGTGGCGCAGCTCTTCGTTCCGAACCGCGTCTCCACCGCGACCGACCTGGTAGCCAACGCGGCCGGGGCCATCGCCGGCGCGTGGGTGTTCGCGCCGCCCATCCATTCACTCTTCACCAGGCCGCTGGGCGAGCTGCGGGAGCGCATCTTCATCCCCGGCGCGTGGGGAGACGCGGGCCTCGTGCTGCTGATGTTGTGGCTGCTGGCGCAGCTCAATCCCGCGTTGCCGTTTTTCGGCGCGGGCAACATCGGCGGCGAAGCCGTCGCGCAGGTGGAGTTCCTGCAGTGGTTCGCGGTGGCCCTTTCGATCTGTGGCTTCGGGCTCTTCGTCTCCTCGCTGCTGCCCACCGGATCCGGCAGCCTCACCATCACCCTGGTGCTGCTGAGCATCGCGCTCTGGCTCAAGTTCTTCACCGCCTCGCTGCTGCTGCAGCCGCACTTCGCCGAGGAATGGCTGAGCGTGGGGCGCATCGGCGGGCTCGCGGCCGGGCTGGTGTTGTTTGTCCCGCTGAGCCGCCTCCCGCGCGCCGGCCGGCTCTACCTGGCGCTGGTGATGATCCTGGCCGGCGCGCTGTTCAACAAGATTTTCGGCGCCTACAGCCCGGTGGACGAGTTCCTGCGACTCTTCCGCTGGCCCCACGGCCAGCTCGGCAGCTTCGCCACGCTCACGCGCTTCGTGCACGAGCTCTGGCCGGTGGGCGCCATCGCGTTCCTGGTGGGCCTCTTCGTGCGGGAACGGCGCTTGGCCGTACGTGAATCGCGGGACCAGAATTGACTTCGCCGTGTGCCGGGCGGTGCTCGACCGCGCACACTCTCAAGGCTGAAACGGGCTTCGCCCCGGGCCGGGCGGTGCTCGACCGTGCGACAATCAGAAGACTGAAATGAACGTCGCCGTGAGTTGAGCGGCGCTTGCGTCCGCTCCAACCGAGGCTGCGATGTCCTTCTACAAACACCACGTCTTCTTCTGCCTGAACAAGCGCGAAGCGCCGGAAAACTGCTGCGCCTGCCACGGCGCAGAAGACATGCAGCAGTACGCGAAGAAGCGCATCAAGGAGCTCAAGCTGAGCGGCCCCGGCAACGTGCGCATCAACAAGGCGGGCTGCCTTGACCGCTGCGAGGAAGGCCCCGTGCTCGTGGTTTATCCCGACGAGACCTGGTACACCTACGTCGACAAGGAAGACATCGACGAAATCATCAACGAGCACCTGGTGAACGTCCGCGTGGTCGAGCGCCTGCGCATCTGACATGGCGGTCCCCGTCTCCCGCGCGCTGGTCGAAGGCGTCGCGGGCCCCATCGAGGTATCCGCGACGAATCCCGAAGGCGCTCGCGCCATCGCGGTGATCGCCCATCCGCACCCGCTCTTCGGCGGCACCATGGACAACAAGGTGGTCACCACGCTCGCAAAGGCCTTCACCGATGCCGGCATGGCGACCTATCGCTTCAATTTCCGCGGCGTCGGCAAGACCGGCGGGGCGCACGACGAAGGGCGCGGCGAGGCGGAGGATTTCGTGCGCGTCGCCGAACACGCGCTCGCCACCTCGGGCCGCCTGCCGCTCTACCTCGCGGGTTTCTCGTTCGGCGGCGCCGTCGCGACGCGCGCGAGCGAGGGCCTCGATTTCCACCAGCTCGTGCTGGTGGCACCGGGCTTGCGCCGCATCGCGCAGCACGGCATGGGAGAAGCCCCGGACCCCGCCGACCCGAACCTGGGCACACCCGGGCGCCATGACAGCGCCAACACCGTGGTGATCCACGGCGACCTCGACGAGACGGTGCCGCTTTCGGACTCGATCGCATGGGCCACCCCGCGCGAGGTGCCCGTCGTGGTGGTCGCGGGCGGCGAGCATTTCTTCCACCGCAAGCTGCACGTGTTGCGCGAGATCGTCGCGCGCTGGATCCGGTGACCCTCTCCCCGGCCCTCTCCCAGGGGAGAGGGAGCATCCTCGCGGCGCGGGGCGTGCGCAAGTCGTTTGCGGGGCGCGAGGTGGTGGCCGGCATCGACCTCGAGCTCACGCGCGGCGAATGTTTTGGCCTGCTCGGCCCCAACGGCGCGGGCAAGACCACCACGTTGCGCATGTTGCTGGGCCTGGCGCACCCCGACGCGGGCGAGATTTCGCTGCTGGGCCATCCGGTGCCGCGAGCCGCGCGCGAAGGGCGCATCCGCGTGGGTGTTGTGCCGCAGGTGGACAACCTCGACCCCGATTTCACCGTGCGCGAGAACCTCGTGGTCTACGGGGGTTACTTCGGGCTGCGCGAAAAGGAGATGGACCAGCGCATCCCCGCGCTGCTGGAGTTCGCCACGCTCGAGGCGCGTGCCGACAGCCGCATCCAGGAACTCTCCGGCGGGATGAAGCGCCGGCTGGTGCTGGCGCGCGCGCTGGTGAACGACCCCGACCTGATCTTCCTCGACGAACCCACCACCGGCCTCGACCCGCAGGCGCGCCACCAGATGTGGGAGAAGCTGCGCGTGCTGCTGCGCCGCGGCAAGACCATCCTGCTCACCACCCATTCCATGGACGAGGCCGAGCGCCTGTGCGACCGCCTCATGATCATCGACCATGGCCGCGCGCTGGCGCAGGGCGCCCCGCAGGCGCTGATCGCGCAACACATCGAGCCCGAGGTGGTCGAAGTCTACGGCGAAGGCGTCGAAACCTGGTTCCACGAAACGGCGCGCCCGCTGTCGGATCGTGCCGAGCTGCACGGCGAGACGGCCTTCTGCTACCTGCGCGACCCGGGGCCCGTGATCGCGAGCCTGGAAGGGCGCGCGCGCCTGCGCTTCATGCACCGGCGCGCCAACCTCGAGGACCTCTTCCTGAAGCTCACCGGCCGGGAGATGCGCGAATGATGCCACGCGTCTCGTGGCGCTGGGTCGCGGTCTGGCGGCGCAACTATCTGGTCTGGAAAAAACTCGCGGCCGAATCGGTGCTCGGCAACATCATCGAGCCGCTCCTCTACCTGGTGGGCTTCGGCATGGGGATCGGCGCGATGGTGCAGGAGGTCGAGGGGGTGAAATACATGGCCTTCCTCGCCGGCGGCACCATCTGCTATTCCACCATGCTCGCGGCCTCGTTCGAGGCGCTGTATTCGGGCTTCGCGCGCATGCACGTGCAGCGCACCTGGGAGGGCATCCTCAATGCGCCCGTGAGCCTCGAGGACGTGGTTTTCGCCGAATGGGTCTGGGCCGCCTCGAAGAGTTTCCTGTCGGGCACCGCCGTGCTGATCGTCGCCGCGGCGCTGGGCCTGGCGCAGTCGTGGACCATGGTGCTGATCCTGCCGCTCGCGTTTGTGATCGGCCTCACGTTTTCGGGCCTGGGCCTCATCATGACGGCGCTGGCGAAGTCGTACGATTTCTTCATGTACTGGTTCACCCTCGCCCTCACGCCGATGATGCTGCTGGGTGGTGTGTTTTATCCCGTGACCAACATGCCCGGCTGGCTGCAGGTGGTGGCCAACGTCCTGCCGCTCACCCATGCCATCGCCCTCGGCAGGCCGCTGCTGCTGGGGTACCTGCCCGATGCGGCGCTGCTGCACCTGGCGGTGCTGGCGGCGTACGGGATCGCGGGTTACCTCATCGCGTTGAGGCTGTTGCGCCGGCGACTGGCAAGCTGAGCCGCGATCACTTCATCGAGTGAAGGCCGATGGTGTTGCCCTCGGTGTCGACGGCGAGCGAGATGAAGCCGTACGGGCCGATGCTCATCTTCCTGCGATGGATCTTGCCGCCGAGCGTCGGCACCTTCGCTTCCTGCACCGCGCAGTCATCGCAAATGAAGTACACCAGCGTTCCGAGCCCGCCCGAGGGCGCGTCCTTCATCTTCACCAGCGCGCCCGGAGTCCCGTAGGCGCCCTGGTCGCCGGGAAAGGACCACATCTCCAGCTCGCCGGCGGGCGAATCGAGCTTCTCCAGCTTCGCGTCGAAGAGCGCTTCGTAAAATTTCCTTGCGCGCGCCATGTCCTGTACGTAGATCTCGAACCAGCCGACGGGATTGCCTTTCATTGTGCCTCCTTCGCGGTGCGCTTGAACTGGATTTGTACCGTGCCGGGGGCCGCAGTTGCGTTACGGCTTGTCACCGTCGCCCCGGGGGCGACGAAACCCGGCGCTGAATGCAACGCTTGACGGGTAACCAGAAAGCCCGCTACCGACGCGTTCCGCGCCATGGGCGACCCCACGCGGCGCGAGATCCTGCAGCAGGCGCGAGGTCGTCTACCACCTCGAGCCCGAGGCGCTCGCCGAGCTGCGCGCGTGGCTGGGATGCATGAACTACGCGGCCAAGGCCGGCGCCACCTTCCACATGCAGCCCGATCATGCGCGGGCGCGCCACGCTCACCCATTCGGGCTGGGATCAGTTCCCCGCGCAGATGGTGCAGGCGATCCACGCGATGCTCGACGGGGGCTGGAAGTCGTTCGTGCTTTCCGGCCTCAAGGCGGCGAGCGAGGCGGCTCGCGCGAACGCGCCGACCAGCAGCGCCGGCCCCGGTTCTGCGCGTTCGCCCCGGGACTAGCGATACTTGACGGTGCAGCCGTAGGGGGCGGTGGTCGCGGTGGTGACGGGCTTGCCGGCCTTGAGCTCGTCGAGCGCGGCGACCACGTAGTTCTTCGCGCCCTTCACGTCGGCCACGTTGGTCGAGCGCTTGTCGTCGATGGCGCCGTTGTAGACCACGGTGCCGGAGGGATCGATGATGTACATGTGCGGCGTGGTCTTGGCGCCGTAGGCCATGCCCACCTTGCCGGGTTCGTCCACCAGGTAGCGCGCGGGGGCGGCGCCGAAATCCTGGAGCTCTTTCGTCAGCTTCGGCGCCTCGGTCCAGTCGCTCGAACCCTTGCTGGTGGAATTCACCGCCAGCCACACCACGTCGGCGCCGTATTTTTTCTGCAGCGCCTGCATGTTGCCGCTCTTGTAGTGTTTCTGCACAAACGGGCAGCCGAAGTTGTGCCATTCCAGCACCACGGTCTTGCCCTTGTAGTCGGCGAGGTTCACGGGCTTGCCCGTGAGGTCGCTCACGGTGAACGCGGGCGCGGGCTTGCCGGCGGGCGCGTTGGCGAAGGCGGCGGTACAGAAGGCGGACACGACGCAGAGTGCGAGCAGCTTCTTCATGACGGGCTCCATTTCGAGGGTCAGCGTTGCGTGAGTGCGGTGGTGCCGGCGACCGCGGGAAGGCGGCCGAGCTCGGCGAGCACCAGTGAAGGCGTGAGGACTTCCGGCAGCAGGCGCGGTGCGCTTTCACCCGGCAGGTAAAGCGCGTAGACCGGCACCGCGTTGCGCCCCAGCGCGGCGAGCGCGGCGGTGATGCGCGGGTCCTGGCGAGTCCAGTCCGCGCGCAGGGGCACCACGCCCCGCACGCCGAATTCCCTCACCACGGCCTGGTTGTGCAGCGACACGCGTTTGTTCACCTGGCAGGTGACACACCAGGCGGCGGTGAAATCCACGAACACCACGCGTCCGGCGGCATTCAGGGCCGCGACCTTTTCGGGCGACCATTCCTGCCACGCCAGTTCGCCTTCGCGCGCCGCCGCCGCGCCGGGGGTGGCGCCGGTGGGCGAGCCTGGCCAGGCGACCGCAAGCCCCGTGGCCGCCAGCAAGGTGGCGACCACGGCGCGCCACAGGCCGGGGGCGTGTTCCCAGCGCCCGTACATCCATGCGCCCATGGCCACCAGCAGCAGGCCCGCCAGCAGGGCGAGGATGGCGTCGTTGCCGGACTGCGCGCCGAGCACCCACGCAAGCCACGCCACCGTGGCGTAGAGCGGGAAGGC
>JBBREI010000130.1:0-11380 GCA_038203035.1 Burkholderiales bacterium | reverse complement strand
CACCGCGCCACGCTGCAGCACGGTGATGGTGTCGCAGATCCCCGAGACCACGCTCATGTTGTGCTCCACCATCAGCACCGTGCGGCCGACGGCAACCGCCTTGATCAGGTCCTTCACGCGATCCACGTCCTCGTGCCCCATGCCCGCGGTGGGCTCGTCGAGCAGCATCAGCACCGGATCCATCGCCAGCGTGGTGGCGATTTCAAGTGTGCGCTTGCGCCCGTAGGCAAGTTCGCCGGCGTTGATGCGCGCGAACCCCGTCAGGCCCACCTGTTCCAGGAGCGCCATCGCCCGGTCGTTGAGCACGTCGAGCGACGATTCGCGTTTCCAGAAATGGAAGCTGGTGCCCAGTCCGCGCTGCAGGGCCACACGCACGTTTTCCAGCACCGTGAGGTTGGGGAAAACCGCGGAGATCTGGAACGAGCGGATGATGCCGCGGCGGGCGACATCGGCCGGCGTGTCGCGGGTGATGTCCTCGCCGTTGAAGAGGATCGCCCCGCGCGTGGGCGGCAGGAATTTGGTCAGCAGGTTGAAGGTGGTGGTCTTGCCCGCGCCATTGGGGCCGATGAGCGCATGGATGGCGCCCCGGCGAACCTGGAGGTTCACGTTGTCGACCGCGACAAAACCCTTGAACTCCTTGGTCAGGCCGCGTGTTTCTAGGATGGTGTCGCCGGTCATCGGGAACGGGGGAATGGCATCCACATCCCCCGTCTACCGGGTCATGGATGCCGTTGAATTATCCCCCGGATGCTACTCCAGCCGAGGCGGCTGGAGCAAGGCGTAGAACCAAAAAAACCCCAAAGAAATCGGGATTTACATCAAAAGTGCCCGGTTGCCCGGACACCCGATTTTACGGCCCGCGGCGGCCAAAGGCGACCGCGCCCTGAGCGCCACCCATGTTGTACATCATGCCTGCGCGCCCGCCGGTGCGGCCGGTGAAGAAGCCGTCGAAGCTGCCGGCGATATTCGCGCAGGAAGGCGTGCAGCTGATCACCAGAGGCGAGGCATTGGGGTTGCCCGGGATCGGCGAGCCGCTGAAGGCGCCGAAGTACTGGTCGCGGTAGATCGGCATGCCGTTGGCCACGCCGTTGATGGTCTGCCCGGCGATCGAGATGTTCACGCTGGCATCGGCCGTGCGGTTGCTGAAGTTCGCGCTGAGCGAGGCGGAATTGAAGGTGCCCACGTGGCCCGCGGTGTCGGTCGGCGAGGTGTGCCCGATCACGTCGTAGACCGCCGTGCCGGTGAGCGGCAGCGCCACCGGCCCACTCTGCGTCCCGGCGAAGATGTAGTGCAAGTTGCGTTCGCGCAGGTCGAGCTGGCGCGAGTCGCCGTTGCGGGTGATGGTGGCGACCCCGCCGCCCCAGCGGCCCCAGACCATGCCGGTCTCCACGTCGACGCCCGATTCCACCACCTGGGCAGTGCCGAGTGCATAGGTCGCATGGGTGCCCAGGGGCGCGTAAGGAGCACTGAACGACGTCGCGCGGCCCGTGGCGTCGGAGGTGACCTCGGCGGGGCGGTTGGTGGTCGAGTAGGTGCGGATGAAATCGAAGAGCGTGGCGTTCGGATCCGAGATGCGGCCTTCGCGATACTCCGCGGTGCCATCCTGCTGCGGGCCCCGCAGGGCGGCTACCCCGGCAACGACGTTCCAGTTGGCCGGGTTCGACGACGTATTGTCGGTCAAGCCGTAACCCACGATGGCCGCGCCCAGGCCGGCACCCACGAAACTGCCCGCGACGCTGCCGGTGAGGTTCGAGCGGGTGTTCGAATTCTGGCCGGTCCCGTTGCTGACGACGAGGCGGTCATCGGTCGATGAGGAAAACGAGTTCAGCGAGATCGGCACGTTGGAGGCCTGCATGTTCCAGGATCCGCCCGCGCCGCCGCCACCCGCCGGGACACTCAGCGCGGCGGAGAAGTCGAGCGAACGGTTGGAGAAGTTCACGTCGAGCGCCATCGAGCCGAGGGTACCCGCCACGTTGTTCTGGTTGGTCGGTGAGGTTGACGCCACGAGCGTGTAGGTGGCGCTGCCCGTGAGCACATCGGCGAGGTACGCCGGGTACCCCGAGGGCGAATGGATGTACGCGATGCTGCCCGGATAGGCGGCCCCGGAGCCGGAACCGAAGAAACCGATCGAGGGATTGGTGTAGCGGCCCAGGCTGATCAACGAGCCGTTGATCGTGGTGTTGGTGGACTCGACCAGGGTGCCGCCCTCGATCGTGGGCTGCACGCCGCCGATATAGGTGTCGTAGCTGCGCAGCGCGCCGTTGTTGGTGACCACGTTGCGGCCTTCGGCCTGCGAATAGAACGGCGAGCCGAGGGTGATGATCACGTCGCGCAGCTGCTGGGGGTCGACCGAAAGATTCCCCGAGGCGTCGATGGTCGGGAAGCCGAGGCCGTTGTTGCCGACCACCGGAGCCTGCCTCTGCTGGGAAGGCGGCAGCGCCGAGGTGTCGCTGGGCGCGTAGTCGCGCGTCTCCGCCGCGGCTGAACCGGGTGCGGCACCCTCGCCCTTGCTGTTGGTCATGTTGCTCGCCACGTCGGCGATGAAGCGCGGGGTGGGAATGTAGCGCGGCAGCTGGTTGCCGGCCACCAGCACCGTCTGGCCCGGACCGGTGATCAGGGTGCCTGCCCCGCCCTGCTGGGCCGGCGTTCCAGCCGGCGAGGCCGAGACGTTCGTGATGGCGTGGCTGCCTTCGATGGTGTGGTTCACCATCATCGAGCCGGTCTCCCCGGGCGCGGCACCCGAGATGCTTTCGTCGCACTCCTTGCCGTCGCAGGCATAGAGGATGTTGCCCGAGCCGCGGATGCCCACCGTGGCCACGCGGGTCTTCATGATGTATTTGTCGCGGTTGTTGGATGCGATGAGGCCGGTGAAGGTGCGAAGCGTCCCCTTGATGAGGTTGAGCACGCCGCCCTGGTCCGAATCGCGGCGGTCCGGGTAGGCCTCGATCTGGAACTGCGTCGAGGGGCGCAGCGACAGGCGCGCCTGGTCGATCATGGTGAGCTGCGCCATGCCGTTTGCGCCGGTCACGATCCGGTCGCCGGCATCCACCGCGGTGCCCTTGGTGGGGTTCACGCGCTGGCCGTTGGACTTGGTGAGGGCGACCTCACCCACCACGAACGTGAACTCGCCGCTGGCCGCGAAGGCCGCGGGTGCCGCGACGACCAGGCCGGCCGCAAGCACGCGCTTGAGTTCGAGGGAAAGGATTCTGTTCATGGTGGTTCTCCGGTCTAGAACGCGTCGCAACGGATGGTCGAGCTGACTTCGTGGCGGTTGAAATCGTAGAGGTCGATGTTGGAGCTGTTGTGCGAGAAGGCGTATTGCAGGCGCAGGGCGCAGCGGTCGCGGAACTGCCAGGACAGGCCGACGCTCGCCTCGGCGTAGGTGTCACGGCCCTTCTCGACGACGGTGGAGCGCGCGTACGAATCCTTGTCGTGGCGCACGATGATGCCAAGCGCGTTGTAGACCTGGACCTTGGACGAAAGCGAGTACTGCAGGTAGCTGCGTGCGCCCACCAGGTTCTTGCTCTTGGTGGTGCCGTCGGCAAAGCGGGTGGGCGCGCGGTCGTCGCTCGCGAATCCTGTCAGGTAGAGCATCGGCACACCGGCGCGCTCGAAGCTCTTGAGCCAGGAGGCCGAGACGAACACCTGATCGAAGTCCTCGATCTCGTTTTCCGGGAATTTGATGCTGTTCACCTGGATCGCCGCCCCCACCTGCGTCTTGGGGTCGAGCGAATGGCGCCAGTCGAAGCCCACGCCGGCCATGCGCCGGTCGTTGGTGGGTTGCGGGTCGCCGGGAGCGGCACCCTGCTGGTCGAACATGAGGTAGGAGGCCGTGGCGCGGTATTGGTTCGCGCCGCTGTTCAAGGCGGCTCCGAAGCGCACTTCCGCGGCCACCGAGTTGAAATCCGACTCGTTGTGATACGCGCGCCCGTTGACCTGGCCCCCGCCGAAGACACTGTAGCCGCGCGTGAGCGGCCTGGAGTACTCCGCGCCGGCGCCGCCCTGCATGAACGCGGCCGAGCGCTTGATCGAGTTGCCCGTGGCCTCGATGCCGATGAGGTTGAAGGCCTGCTGCGCGGCGGAGCCGAAATCCGTTGGCACGCCGGTGATGTTGGAGTCGTAGCCCAGACCCAATTCGCCGAATCCGGTCCAGCCGGCGGTGGTCTGGTGCCTGCGGGCCTGGATCGCTTCGAGATAACGCCCGATGGCCTGTTGGGCGCCTGGCGGCGGGTTCGCGGCCTGCAGCTTGCGGAACCCGGCCTCGGCGAGGTCGAAGGAACCGGTGGCGTAGTAGGCGCGCGCCAGGTCCATCTGGGCGCCTGCATGGTTCGGCGTGGTGGCCAGCACCCGCTCGAAGGCGATGATGGCGTCCTCATTGTTGCCGCTGTCGAGCGCGGCAACGCCCAGCAGGTAGTCGTATTCCGGCTGGCCGGACATCTTGTCCTGCAGGGGCGCCAGCTCTGCATACGCCTGCTTGGCGTTGCCCGATGCCAGCTGCCCGCGTGCGCGCTCTAGCACTTGGGGATCCGCCAAAACATCAAATGACCACGATGTTGAGGCGAGCACTACCAGAGCCGCGACGTAGCGTGCGCTCTTTTTCATGGGGATTATTCCCTTGTTTTTTTCCTGAGAACCGCCTCCCAGGAGGACCGCCCCTGCGGGCGAAAAACGGCTCAGGTCCATGATATTCCTGTGATAATCCATGGGCAAGGCTTTTCGGAGACGACATGGACGATACCATCTGCAGCCCGCCGCTCATCCGCAGCACCCTGGATGGCACCGCAATCCTGACGCTCAACCGCCCGCGGCAATACAACGCCCTTTCCGGCGCGCTGCTGGCCGCCCTCCATGCCGAGCTCGATGTCCTGGCGGCGGATGAGGGCGTGCGCGTGGTGATGATCACCGGGGCGGGCAACGCTTTTTGCTCCGGCCACGACCTCAAGGAGATGCGCAGCCTGCCTTCCGTGGAAGAGGTCCAGACCCTTTTCGCCGCCTGCAGCGCGATGATGCAGAAGCTCGTCGCCCTGCCGCAGCCCGTGATCGCCGTGGTCAACGGGCTGGCGACCGCCGCGGGCTGCCAGCTGGTGGCGCAGTGCGACCTGGCCGTGGCGGCGGAAAACGCGCGCTTCGCGGCCTCCGGGGTCACCCTCGGACTCTTCTGCTCGACGCCCGCGGTGTCGATCTCGCGCAACCTCGGGCGCAAGCGCGCCGCCGAGATGCTCTTCACCGGCGAGTTCATCGACGCGCCCACCGCGCTGGACTGGGGGCTCGTCAACCGCGTCGCGCCGGCAGGCCAGCTGATGGAAGTCGCGCACGAACTGGCCAACAACCTCAAGGCCAAGCCGCGGGCGGCGCTGGCCCTGGGCAAGGCGCTGTTCTACCGGCAGCTGGAGGAAACCCTTGTCCGCGCGTACCAGGACGCGTCGCGGACGATCTCGGCGAACATGGATACGGATATCGCGCGCGAGGGGGTGGATGCCTTCATTGCCAAACGCGCTCCGCGCTGGGATTGATTTGCTGGCGCGCTACAGCCGGAAACACCGAGGTCACGGAGGAAAAGCTTCAGGGCAGAACCGGACACTCCGGTGTGAACTAACAGCGCATCGACCTGGAAACACGCGCAACGGAGGGCGCTCAAGCCCGAATGGCGTGGCTGACGCTGGGCTGAAGATCGAAGGCATCTGAGGTGGCTCGCGTTTGGGGGAGGCCGTGACAGCTGTGAAGGTACGTCGCAGGAAGACCGGTGGCGGTGGCTGCGAACCGCGCTATCGACGGAAGATGAGGTGACGCAAACCCACTCTCCAACGCCAGCCACCTCTGGGGGCTTTGCCCTTGTTCATTCTCCGTTGCGCGTGTTTCCAGGTTGATGCGCTGTTGGTTCACACCGGAGCGTCCGGTTCTGCCCTGAAGCTTTTCCTCCGTGACCTCGGTGTTTCCGGCTGTAGTGCGCCAGCAAATCAATTGCAGTTGATCTTTCCGGCTTCAGTCCTTCAGCTTGCGGAAATCGCGGATCACCTCGCGCGCAGCGTTGTGTCCGGGCACGCCGGTGACGCCGCCCCCGGGGTGCGCGCCGGCGCCGCAAAGGTACAACCCCTTCAGCGGCATCCGGTAGTTGCCATAGCCCAGCACCGGACGCGCGCTGAACATCTGGTTGAGTGATAGCTTGCCGTGAAAGATGTCGCCGCCGATGAGGCCGAACTCCCGCTCGAGGTCCAGCGGCGTCAACACGCGACGCCCGATCACCGAAGCCTTGAAGTTGGGCGCGAAGCGCGTGACCTGGTCGATCACCGCGTCGGCGGCGTGCTCGCGCTCGTTGTCCCAGCCACGCCCATCCGGCAGCTCGCGGCGGAAGTGCTGGCAGAAGAGGCTCGCGACGTGTGCGCCCTTCGGCGCCAGCGTGTCGTCCACCGTGCTGGGGATGAGGATCTCGACGATCGGCTGGCGGGACCAGCCGTCCTCGCGCGCGCTGGTGAACGCCCGGTCCATGAAGCCGAGCGAGGGCGCCATGATGATCCCGGATCCATGGTGCGGCTGCGCGTGTTTGCCCGGCAGGCAGGTAAAGTCGGGCAGCTCGGAAAGCGCCACGTTCATCCGCAGGGTCGCCGATTCGCTCTGGTAGTTTTCAAAGGGCTCGCGCCAGTCGCCCGGCACGTCCGCGAGCAGGCGCAGCAACATGCGCGGATGCGCGTTCGAAACGACGCAGCGCGCCGATACCTCCTCGCCATCGTCCAGCACCACGCCGCTTGCGCGCCCACCCGCGCCGAGCACACGCGCCACGGCCCGGCCCAGGCGGATCTCGACCCCGCGCGCCTCGGCTTCCCTGCGCATTGCCTGGGTGATTGCACCCATGCCGCCGATGGCGTGGCCCCATGAGCCCTTGTTGCCGTTCACCTCGCCGAAGACGTGGTGCAGCAGCACGTAGGCCGAACCGGCGGAATGCGGGCTCGCGAAATTGCCCACCACGCTGTCGAAGCCGAAACAGGCCTTGATGGGTTCGGACTCGAACCAGCGGTCGAGCCATTCCGATGCGCAGATGGTGAAAAGGTCCAGCACGTCGCGCTTGGCCTGCATCGGCAGCGCGTTGAGGCGGCGCCCGGATTTCCAGGCGCGGAAGAGATCGGGGATGCCGCCGCCAACGTTTGGCGGTGTCTCCAGCAGCAGGCCCCGCAACACGTCCGCAACCGCCTCCAGGCGTGCGTAGTAATCCGGCAGGCGTTCGGCATCGCGCTTCGAGAAGCGCGCCACCTCGCGCCGGGTCGCCTCGAGCCCGCCTCCCACCTTGATGTATTCCCCATCCGACAGCGGCAGGAAATTGGCGAACGGCCGCTCGACCACGCGCAGGCCATGTTGCGCCAGCCGAAGGTCGCGGATCACCTTCGGGTTGAGCAGGCTCACGGTGTAGCTGGCGGTGGAGTTGCGAAAGCCCGGATGGAACTCCTCCGTCACCGCGGCGCCACCGGCCACCGTGCGCCGATCCACCATGCAGACCTTCATGCCCGCCGCCGCGAGATAACACGCGCAGGTCAGGCCGTTGTGCCCGGCCCCGATGATCACCGCATCGTATGGCTTGCTCATGGCTGGCGCAGCCTCATCCCGCCCTTGCTCCCTCTGCCTTGGGGCAGGGCCGGGCAGGAAGTGCGCGCCACGTCAGCCCAGCAGGAAGCGCCGGACGGCCGCGACCTGGGAGTTGTCCATCAGCATCGGGCAATGCCCGGTGTCGCGCACCACCATCGACTCGGTGTGGGGCCGGCCCTTCATCTCCTCCAGCGTGTCGGCGCGAAGCAGGTCCGAATGTTCTCCACGCAGGACAAATACCGGCCCGCGCACCATGTTCCAGTACGGCCGCAGGTCGACATCGGCGAGCGGCGCGGCGTGGAAATTCTTCGCGATGCCCGGGTCGTATCTGAAACGCCATTTGCCGTCATCATCGTGGCGCGCGGAGTGGATCGCCAGGTGGCGCCACTGCCGCGGCGTGAGCGGGCCGAAGGGGCTCACGCTGCGCACCGCCTCTTCCAGCGCCTCGATCGACTCGTAGGGCGGGTCGCGGCCGAGGTATTGGCCGATGCGCTCGAGCGACTCCTTGGGGACGAGGCAGCCCACGTCGTTCATCACCAGCTTCCTCACCGGGCTGCCGGGCATCGCGGCCAGGATCATCCCGAGGATGCCGCCCATCGACGTGCCGACCCAGTCGAAGGTTTCGGCATTGAGTTGCGCCATCAGCGCCGCGAGGTCGGTACAGTAGACCGGGTAGTTGTAGTCCGCCGGATCGCGCAGCCAGTCGCTGCGGCCGCGGCCGACGATGTCGGGGCAGATCACCCGGTAGGCGTCGGCCAGGCTTCCGGCGAGATCGTCGAAATCGCGGCCGTTGCGCGTGAGACCGTGCGCGCAGACCAGCACGCGCGGATTCTTCGCGTCCCCCCATTCCGTGTAGCGCATCCAGTGGAACCCGTGGGGATCCAGGCAGCGTACCGCGCCTTCTCGCATCGTCGTCATCGGCCTTTACTCGATCGCACTCGCGCTCTTCGCACGCTCGCGCAGCAGGAACTTCTGGATCTTGCCCGTCGAAGTCTTCGGCAGCGGACCGAAGATCACGCTGCGCGGCGCCTTGAAGCGTGCCATGCGCGCGCGGCAGAACTCGATGATGCCTTCAACACTTGCCGAAGCGCCCTCCTTCAGCTCGATGAACGCGCACGGCGTCTCGCCCCACTTGGGGTCGGGCTGCGCGACCACGGCCGCGAGCATCACCGCGGGATGGCCGTAGAGGACATCCTCCACTTCCTGCGACGAGATGTTTTCGCCGCCCGAGATGATCACGTCCTTGGAGCGGTCCTTGATCTTGGCGTAGCCGTCGGGATGCATCACCGCGAGGTCGCCTGAATGGAACCAGCCGCCGCGGAAGGCCTCCCGCGTGGCGGTGGGATTCTTCAGGTAGCCCTTCATGGTGATGTTGCCGCGGAACATGATCTCGCCCATGGTCTCGCCGTCGGCGGGCACCGGTTGCAGCGTCCCGGGATCGAGCACCGCCATGCCTTCCTGCAGCAGGTAGGCCACGCCCTGCCGGCCATTGCGGCGTACCTGATCCTCCACCGGCAATTCGGCCCACTCGGGGTGCTTGGCGCAGACCGCCGCCGGCCCGTAGGTCTCCGTCAATCCGTAGACGTGTGTGATGTCGAACCCCATGTTGCCCATGCCCTCGATCATCGCGGCCGGCGGCGGCGCCGCGGCCACCAGGCAATGCACCTCGTGGGTGATGCCCTGTTTCCATTCGGCCGGGGCATTCAGCAGCATCGAGTGCACGATCGGCGCGCCGCAGTAATGCGTGACCTTCTGCTCGCGGATCAGATCGAGGATCAGCCTAGCATCGACCTTGCGCAGGCACACGTTGGTGCCCGCCTGCGCGGCGATGGTCCAGTTGAAGCACCAGCCGTTGCAGTGGAACATCGGCAGCGTCCACAAGTACACCGGATGCTTCGGCATCGACCAGTCGAGGACGTTGTTCACCGCGTTCAGGTAGGCGCCGCGGTAGTGGTACACCACGCCCTTCGGGTTCCCGGTGGTGCCGGAGGTGTAGTTGAGGGCGATGGCATCCCATTCGTCGGGGGGCGCCACCCACTCGAAATCGGGGTCGCCGGCGGCGATGAAATCCTCGTATTCAACCTCGCCCACCGCCTCGCCGCCCTCGTGCAGCACATCGGCCACGTCGATCACCAGCGGCCGGGACTTGCACAGCAGCAGCGCCTGCGCGACCACCGAGGAGAATTCCGGGTCGGTGAACAGCACCCTGGCCTCGCCATGGTCCAGCATGAAAGCGATCGCCTCGGCGTCGAGCCGCGTGTTGAGCGTGTTGAGCACCGCGCCGAACATGGCCGGACCGAAGTGCAGCTCCACCATGGCAGGCACGTTGGGCAACATGACCGCCACGGTCTCGCCGCGTTTCACGCCGTGGTTTGCCAGCGCCGATGCCAGCTGCCGGCAACGGGCGTAGGTTTCACTCCAGGTGCGGCGCGTGACGCCATGCACCACCGCGATCCGATCCGGGTAGGTAGCGGCGGCCTTCGCCAGGAACGAGACCGGCGACAACGGCGTGTAGTTCGCCTCGTTTCGCTCGAGCCCCGATTCGTACGGCCCGCTCATGCCGTCCTGGCGCCTGGCTGCGCGGCAGCGGCCGCCGCGCGCTCGGCCGAAACAACCGTGTTGGCCAGCAGCATCGCGATGGTCATCGGGCCGACGCCGCCGGGCACCGGGGTGATCATCGAGGCCACGGGCGCGACCGATGCGAAATCCACGTCGCCGGCGAGGCCGCCGTCGGGCAGGCGGTTGATGCCGACGTCGATGACCACCGCGCCGGCCTTGACCATCTCCGCCTTGACGAGGTTCGCCTTGCCGACGGCGGCCACCAGGATGTCCGCCTGGCGCGTCATGGCGCCCAGGTCTCGCGTCTTCGAGTGGCACACCGTCACCGTGGCCCCGGCGTTGATCAACATCAGCGCCATGGGCTTGCCCACGATGGTGGACCGGCCGATCACCACGGCGTGGGCGCCTTCCACCTTCACGCCTTCATGCTCGAGCATCTTCATCACGCCCCAGGGCGTGCAGGGATAAAACGCCGTCTCACCCACCACCAGGGCACCGACGTTCTGGTAGTGGAAGCCGTCGACATCCTTTGCCGGCGCGATCGCCTCGATCACCGCGCGCGCATCGAGGTGCCTGGGCAAGGGCAGCTGCGTGAGGATGCCG
This sequence comes from Burkholderiales bacterium, assembly GCA_038203035.1. Classification (GTDB taxonomy): domain Bacteria; phylum Pseudomonadota; class Gammaproteobacteria; order Burkholderiales; family Usitatibacteraceae; genus Usitatibacter. The sequence continues at coordinate 643 of JBBREI010000130.1, read as the reverse complement.
TGGATGCGCGCATCGGCGTTGAGGCGATGGACAAGAGCCGTGAGCTGCGCCTGCGTGGTCTGCGCGGGCAACGCGTGCACTTCCGAATGCATGCCGATGGCCTCGCACGCCATGGCCTTGTTGCGCACGTAGACCTTGCTCGCCGGATCGTCACCCACAATCACCACCGCCAGCCCGGGCGTGAGGCCGCCCGCCTTGAGGCGCGCCACCTTTTTCGCCAGTTCCCCGCGCAAACCCAGCGCGATTGCCTTGCCATCGATGATGCGTGCGCTCATTGCGCCTTCTCCCGGTTGGGTATCGGTCCGTGTTCGTTCACCACGAGGTCGACGGGAATATCGTGGGCCTCGTGCGGCAGGCTTTCGACCACAAATGCGGCGGGCAGCGCCGTCGCGCAGAAAGGGCGCGCGCCACGGCCGGCAAGCAGCTTGTCGAAGTATCCCGCGCCGTAACCGAGGCGGAAACGCGCGCCGTCGATCGCCAGCGCCGGCACCAGCGCGAAATCGGCCTCGGCCAGCTCGACCTCGGGGCAGCGCGCGGGATCGGGTTCGGGGATGTCCCAGATGCCGGGGATGAGGTCGGTTGCGAGGTTGTCCACCCGGTGCAGCTGCAGGCGCCGTGGCCTGGGCGTGATTCGTGGCAGCAT
>JBBREI010000129.1:0-11479 GCA_038203035.1 Burkholderiales bacterium | reverse complement strand
TAGGCAGTACTGACTACTTCAGGGAACGCCGATGGCCGCCGACAAAAGCAAAAAAACGAAAGGTTCGCGGCCAATTCAAGCCCTGGCACGAAACCCATATGTTTTCCTGGTTCGCGAGGTGCATCGGCGGCAATCGGCGTGGCATCGGCGCACATCGGCGTTGCCTGGAAGTAACCCCAGCGGAGCACAAAGTCAGTTGGCGGCGAGCTTGTTGCGCGCCAGCGGAGGATTGGCGGCGAGATAACGCTTGATCCCGCCCAGGATCGCGCCGGCAATCTTGTCCTGGTATCGCGCATCCTTCAGGCGCTTTTCTTCCTCTGGGTTGGAGATGAACGCGGTCTCCACCAGGATCGACGGCACGTCGGGCGCCTTCAGCACCGCGAAGCCCGCCTGCTCCACCGAATGTTTGTGCAGGTCGTTCACGTCGCCCAGCTCCGAGAGCACGTGGCGCGCGAGCTTGAGTGAATCGTTGATGGTCGCGGTCTGCGAAAGGTCGAGCAGCGTGCGCGCCAGCACCGGGTCCTTGGCGCCCAGGTTCACGCCGCCGATGAGGTCCGACTGGTTCTCCTTCGAGGCCAGCATGCGCGCAGCCGTCGAGGTGGCGCCCTTTTCCGACAGCGCGAAGACCGATGAGCCGCGCGCATCGGGCTTGACCCACGCGTCCGCATGGACCGACACGAAGAGGTCGGCCTGCACGCGCCGCGCCTTCGCGACACGCTGGCCCAGCGGGATGAAGTAGTCGCCGTCGCGCACCAGCACCGCGCGCATGTTCGGTTCCTTGTCGATCGCGATCTTCAGCCGCTTCGCGATCGCGAGCGTCACGTCCTTCTCGCGCGTGCCCAGGCGGCCGCGGGCGCCGGGATCTTCGCCGCCGTGGCCGGCGTCGATCGCCACGATCACCAGCCGGTCGACCTTGGGTGCCGCGACGGCCCTCGCGCCAACCCGGGAAGTCACGGTGACGCTCGCCACCGCGGGCGGCGGGGGCACCGGGACCTTCACCGCGGGAAGCGCCGGAGTCTCAACCGGCGCCGTCTCGGGCGGCGGCGTCACCGCCAGCGGCGCCGCGGCCATTTCCGCGATGGCATCGGCGCGCGGCTGCACCAGCGCCAGCAGCGGGTCGACGGGTTTGGCGGGATAGATGTCGAGCACCAGGCGATTGCGGTATTCGCCGGCGGGCGCAAGCGGGAACACCGAGGGCTTCGCCTCGCCGCGCAGGTCGAAGACCACGCGCACGACGTTCGGTCGGTTCAGCGCCACGCGCACGGCCTGGATGTACGGGTCCTTGTCGCCGACTTTTGCCGGCAGGGCCTTCAACTCGTCATCGAGGTCCACGCCTTCGAGGTCGATCACCAGGCGGTCGGGATTGTTGATGGCGAAGAAGGCGTGTTTGACGGGTTTGGCGGTCTCGATCGTGACCCGCGTGTATTCCTGGGCCGGCCACACGCGCGAGGCCAGCACCTTTTCTCCCGCCAGCGCGGGCACGGCCAGCAGCAACATGGCCGCGATCACGAACCACTTCAGGAAATCGTGGGCGAAAACGGGAAGCGACTTGCCACCTGTTCGAGGAACTGGATGCCGGTGGGCGAGCTCGCTTGCAAGCTCGCGTTGCGCCCGCAGCCGCTTGCCGTGAGTGTGATTTGTGTGTCCGCAGGCGGCAGCAGTCCCCCGGCCCTCTCCGGCCATTCGATCAGGCCAACATTGCGCCCGTTGAAGCTCTCCCGAAAGCCCGCGTCGATCCATTCCCTCGGGTCCTGAAACCTATAAAAATCAAAGTGGTGCAAGTGTAACCTCGAAACCTCATAAACTTCAACCAGTGTATAGGTGGGGCTTTTGACCGCCCCCGCGTGGCCCAGGGCCCGGAGCACCCCGCGAACCAGCGTGGTTTTGCCCGCGCCCAGCTCGCCACTGAGGTAGATCACGAGCCCGGGTTCCAGGCTCGCCGCCATGGCGGCGCCCAGCGCCAGCGTGGCGGGCTCGTCGGGCAGGTGCGCGTTCAGCGATAACATCGGTGCATGCAGACGCCGGAAAACATCGAGGGCCGCGTAAAGGACTGGGGGCGCGAGCTCGGCTTCGACGCCGTGGCGATCGCGGGGACGCAGCTCGATGCGGAGGAAACGCGGCTCATGGAGTGGCTTGGCCGCGGTTGGCACGGCGAGATGGATTATATGGCGCGCCATGGCGCACGCCGCGCGCGCCCGGCGGAGCTCGTGCCGGGAACGCTCTCGATCATCACCGCGCGCCTGAACTACACGGCCCCCGGCTCGCGCGATGCATGGTCGGTGCTGGAGGACCCGTCCCTGGCATACGTCTCGCGCTACGCCCTGGGGCGCGATTACCACAAGGTGATGCGCGCCAGGCTGCAGCAGCTGGCCGACCGGATGACCGCGCAGCTGGGCGCTTTCCCCTATCGCGTATTCACCGACAGCGCGCCGGTGATGGAGGTCTCGCTGGCGCAGCACGCAGGCCTCGGATGGCGCGGCAAACACACGCTGCTCCTGTCGCGCGACGCGGGCTCGCTGTTTTTCCTCGGCGAGCTCTTCGTGGCGCTCCCGCTCGAGCGCGACGCGCCGGTCTCCGACCATTGCGGCACCTGCGAGCGCTGCATCGCGATCTGCCCCACGCAGGCCATCGTCGCGCCCTACCAGCTCGATGCGCGCCGCTGCATCTCCTACCTCACCATCGAGCATCCCGGATCGATCCCCGAAGAGCTGCGCCCGATGATGGGCAACCGCATCTACGGGTGCGACGATTGCCAGCTGGTGTGCCCGTGGAACAAATACGCGCGAACCGCGCAACTGCCCGACTTCGACGTGCGAAACGGCCTCGATGCGGCCTCGCTGGCGGCGCTCTTCGCATGGAGCGAGGAGGACTTCAACCAACGCCTGGAAGGCTCCGCGATCCGCCGCATCGGCCACGAACGCTGGCTGCGCAACATCGCCGTGGCGCTCGGGAACGCGCCCCCGGGCGGCGAGGTCACAACGGCGCTGCGCTTGCGCGCCGATTCGCCCTCGGCACTGCTGCGCGAGCATGTGGCCTGGGCCCTGGCGCGTCATGAGATGATCGCCACCTCATGAAAATCCGCCGCGACCGTGGCTTGCGCTTTGCGACCCCCTGAGGCGCCGCACCCCATCCCCCGGGGTGTCTGGGTCCTGGGATTCGTGAGCCTGCTGATGGATCTGTCCTCGGAGATGATCCATTCGCTGCTGCCGCTCTACCTCACGGTGGGCCTGGGCGCCAGTGCGCTGGTGGTGGGGATCATCGAGGGCGTGGCCGAAGCCACGGCGATGGTGGTCAAGGTTTTCTCGGGCACGCTGTCGGATCGCTTTCGCAACCGCAAGATCCTCACCGCCCTCGGCTACGGGCTGGCCGCGCTCACCAAGCCGCTGTTTGCAATCGCCACCGGCCCGGGGCTGGTGTTCGCCGCGCGCTTCGCCGACCGAATCGGCAAGGGCATCCGCGGCGCGCCGCGAGATGCGCTGATCGCGGACCTCACGCCGGCGCCGATCCGCGGTGCCGCCTTCGGCCTGCGCCAGGCGCTGGACACGGTGGGCGCCATCGCGGGGCCGCTTTTGGCCATGGGCCTGATGCTGGCGTGGAGCAACGATTTCCGCGCCGTGTTCTGGGTCGCCGTGATCCCGGCCGTCCTGTGTTTCCTGCTGGTGGTCTTCGGCGTCGAAGAACCGAAAAACCGGGACGGACCCTCTTTTCGCCCGGCTCCTTCGCCGGAGAAAAACCGGGTCCGTCCCGGTTTTTCGGTCCGCGGGCTCGGCAAGCCGTTCTGGGTGGTGGTGGCCGCCGCCAGCGCGCTTACGCTCGCGCGCTTCAGCGAAGCCTTCCTGATCCTGCGCGGCAACGACCTCGGGCTCGCGCTCGCGTATGCGCCGCTGGTGCTCGTGGGCATGAGTGTGGTCTACGCGGCCGTGGCATATCCCGCGGGCAGGTTCGCCGACCGCAACGGCTCGCGCGGGCTGCTGGCCGCCGGCATCGTGGCGCTGGTCGCGGCCGACGTGGTGCTGGCGATGGCCGGCTCGCTGCTTGCGCTCGCCGTGGGCGTCGCGTTGTGGGGATTACACATGGGACTCACGCAGGGGCTGCTGGCGGCGATGGTGGCGCACACCGCGCCGGCGGATCTGCGCGGCACCGCGTTCGGCGCCTTCAACCTCGCGATCGGGGTGGCGATGCTGGTGGCCAGCGCGCTTGCCGGTGCGCTCTGGCACTACGTGGGGCCGGCGGCGACATTCTGGGCCGGCGCGGCGCTGGCGACGGCTTCGCTCGCGCTTACGCGCCGGGCGCCCTGGTGATGGTCCCGGAGTGGGGGCGGTCGAGCCATGCCGCGATCTCCGCGGCCGGCATCGCGCGGCAGAAGAGGTGGCCCTGCGCCTCTTCACAACCGCGGCTCTTCAGGAAGTCGAGCTGCTCGGGCCGGTCCACACCCTCCGCGATCGAGGTGATGCCCATGTTGCGGGCGAGGTCGATGATGGCGCCGGCGATCGCGCGATCGTCGGCATCGTCGGGCAGGTCGCGCACGAAGGTGCGGTCGATCTTGAGCTTGTCGATCGGGAACCGCTTCAGGTGCATGAGCGAGGAATGCCCGGTGCCGAAGTCGTCGATCGCCAGCTTCACGCCAAGCGCCTTGAGCCCCTCCAGGGTGCGGGCCATGTCGCCGGTATCACCCATCAGCATGCTTTCGGTGAGCTCGAAGGCCAGGAACTGCGCGTCGAGCCCGCTTTCGCCCAGCGCCTCTTCCACCTCGCGCACGAAGTCCTTCTGGCGGAACTGGATCGACGACAGGTTGACGGCCACCGGCAGCGGCGCGATCCCCGCGTCCTGCCATTTCCGGTTCTGCCGGCAGGCCTCGCGCAGGACCCACTTGCCGATGGTGCGGATCAGCCCGCGCTGCTCTGCCACCGGGATGAAGTCGTTCGGCTCGATCCACGAGCCGTCGGCCTGCGGCCAGCGTATCAGCGCCTCGACGCCGATCACCGCCCCCGTATCGACGCGAACCTGCGGCTGGTAGTGGACCAGGAACGAGCCGTCGCGGATCGCTTCGCGCAGGCGCGTCTCGAGCGTTAACGCCCGGTAGGCCGCCTCGGCCAGCCCGCGGTTGAAGAACTGGTAGTTGCTGCGCCCGCGCTCCTTGGCCAGGTACATGGCGGCGTCGGCGCTGCGGATCAGCGCTTCGGGCGTCTCGCCGTCACGCGGATAAAGCGCGATGCCGATCGAGGCGCTCACCGAAATCGACTGGCCCTCGAGCACCATCGGCTCCGAGATCGCGGCCAGCAGCTTTTCCGCCACCGGGATCGGCCCGTCGGCCTGCACCTCCGGCAATACCACCAGGAATTCGTCCCCGCCATGGCGCGAGACCACGTCGACCCCGCGCAGCATCGCGGGGATGCGCTCGGCCAGGATCTTGAGCAGCGCGTCGCCGGCGGCGTGCCCGAGCGAGTCGTTGACGGTCTTGAAGTTGTCGAGGTCCATGAACAGCAGCGCGGCCTGCGTGCCACGCCGCCTGGCCGCCGCCAGGATGAACTCGAGCCGTTCCAGCAGCAGCGCGCGGTTCGGCAGCCCCGTGAGCAGGTCGTGGTGCGCGAGGAAATGGATGCGCGCCTGCGACGCCTTGCGCCGGCGGATGTCGCGCACCACGCTCAACCGGTATTCCTTGTTGTTGAACGGCATCAGGCGGCCCTCGAACTCCACCGGGATGGGTGTGCCGTCCCGGGCGATGATCTCGGACTCGTAGGGCCGCTCGATGCCCTTGCGCACCATCTCGAGCGCCTGCTCGCGGAAATCCGGGGACACGTACTGGATGATCGCGGTCCCGACGATCTCGTCGTACCGGTACCCGATCAGGCGCAGGATCGCGTCGTTGCAGTCGGTGACGATGCCGTCCTCGTGGAACACGATTCCCGACCGCGTGGCATCGGCGAACTTCTGCAGCCGCTCCTCGCTTTCGCGAACGGACAATTCCGCCATGCGGTGGCGCGTGATGTCGTGGATGAGCACAAACGCCGCGACGGTGCGCCCCGACTCGTCGCGCTGGGGCCGCAGGTTGACCTCCAGCACGCGCTCACCGCCGTCGGCCGCCTTCACCGTGCGCTCGTAGGTGACGGTCTCGCCCGCGATTACACGCTCGATGTGCGGCGCGATCTCGCGATAACCCTCCTCACCAATCACCTCGCGCACCGGGCGCCCCAGGATCGACTGTTCGTCCCAGCCCCACATCCGCGCGTAGGCCTTGTTCGCGAAGCGGCAGCGCAGGTCGACCGCGTCGAAGTAGGCGATCAGCACCGGCACGTTGTCGGCCAGCATGCGGATCTCCTGCTCCTTGTCGAGCGCGCGCAGCTCCGCGGTGCGCTGGTCCGTGATGTCGTTGCATGCGCCCAGGTAGCCGGTGAGCCTGCCCATCTCGTCGTTCACCGGAAGCGCGTTGTGATGGACCCAGCCGTAAGTGCCGTCGGCGCGAAGCAGGCGATACGTGGTGTCGAGCGGGCGGCGCAGGCCCAGCGCCTCTTCCCATTCGCGCACCACGCGCTGGCGATCGTCCGCGTGGACCGATTCCAGCCAGAGCACACCCGATTCCTGTTCCGGGCTGCGGCCGGTGTAATCCTCCCACGCCTGGTTCACGAAGCTGCAGAGCCCGCGCGCGTCCGCGCACCAGACCAGCGAAGGAAAGGCGTTGAGGAAGTCGGCGCGGCGCCCGGGTTCGTCGAGCATTTCGGAGACGCTGCGCAGAGCGGGGTCGGACGTCATGGTGTGGCCATAATTCTGATTTCAAGCGGCTTCATGGACGGCCGCCTTGATGAAAAAAAGACTAACACGGCGCTGCGGGTACGCCTTGTGATCCACGGCACACCGAAATACCGCGCGTCCACCCGGAACTGCCGTTCGTCCGGCGGGTCCGAGCTTCATGCGAAAACTGCTGGCATTGCTCGCCTTTCCCCTCCTGTCCACGGCGGCCCCGCCCCTCGAGCGCGTGAAGCTTCCGCCGGGCTTCGCCATCTCCGTGTTCGCCGATTCCGTGGACAACGCCAGGTCCATGGCGCTGGGAGAGAGGGGAACCGTCTTCGTGGGCTCACGCACGGCGGGGAAGGTCTACGCGATCCGCAACGAGGGCGGCAAGGCCACCCGCGTCACGGAGATCGCCAGCGGCCTCAACATGCCCAACGGCGTCGCGGTGAAGGATGGCGCGCTGTATGTCGCCGAGGTGGACAAGGTGTGGCGCTTCGACGCCATCGAGTCGCGCCTCGACAACCCGCCCAAGCCCACGCTCGTGTACGGAAAGTATCCGGGCGACAGGCACCACGGCTGGAAATTCATCGCCTTTGGCCCCGACGGCTGGCTGTACGTGCCGGTAGGCGCGCCGTGCAACATCTGCGAGCGCCAGGCCCCATACGCATCGATCACGAGGCTCAAGCCCGATGGATCCGCCATGGAGGTGTTTGCGAGCGGGGTTCGCAACAGTGTGGGTTTCGATTGGCATCCGGAGACGAAGCAGCTGTGGTTCACCGATAACGGCCGCGACATGCTGGGCGATGACACGCCGGGAGACGAACTGAACCACGCGCCCCGGGGCGGCCTGCACTTCGGGTATCCCTATTGCCACGCCGGCGACGTCGCCGATCCCGAATTCGGATCGCGCCGCGCCTGCGCCGACCTCACCGCGCCGGCGCAGAAACTCGGCGCCCACGTGGCCGCGCTGGGCATGCGCTTCTACACCGGCTCCATGTTCCCGGCGCAATACCGCAACCGCATCTTCATCGCCGAGCACGGCTCCTGGAACCGCTCGCGCAAGAGCGGCTATCGCGTGATGAGCGCGCGCGTGGAAGGTGGCAAGGTCGTCGCGCACGAAGTGTTCGCCGAAGGTTTCCTCGACGCCGTGAGCGACAAGGCCTGGGGCCGTCCGGTGGACGTTCTGCAGCTGCGCGACGGCTCGCTGCTCGTCTCCGACGATGCCGCCAACGCGATCTACCGCATCACGTACCAGCGCCCATCGTGACGGCGCGCCGCGAGCCCGCGAAGGAACCGGGCAGGGGCCCGCGCCCGTCGAAGGGAAAGGCCGAAGCGGAACGCGAGGAAGTCGCGGAACGCTCGGCGCCCATCACCCCGGTGATCTACGAGGTGGTGCGCCGCTTCGGCGAGGAGGAGATGTCGCGCCCCGCCATCTCCCTCTGGTGGTCGGGCGTCGCCGCCGGGCTCTCCATCAGCTTCTCGCTGCTGGCGCAGGCGGTGCTGCAGGTCCGCACGCCCGAGGCTTCGTGGCAGCCGCTCATCGTCGCGCTCGGCTTCCCGGTCGGCTTCCTCATGGTGGTGCTCGCCCGCCAGCAGCTCTTCACCGAGAACACCATCACCATGGTGCTGCCGGTGATGGCCGAGCCCACGCGCCGCAACTTCGGGCGGCTTGCGCGCGTGTGGTGCATCGTGCTGGCGGCGAACCTCGCGGGCACGCTTACCGCGGCGATCTTCTGCACCTACACGCCCGCCATTTCCCCCGAGGTGCGCGACTCGATGCTCGCCATCAGCCATCACGCCATGGAGCACGGGTGGTGGGAAATGCTCTTCCTGGCCGTCACCGCGGGGTTCCTGATGGCCGCCATGGTGTGGCTGATCCCCGGCGCCGAGGGTGCCCAGTTCCACGTGGTCGCGATGATGACCTACCTCATCGCCATCTCCGGCAGCGCACACATCGTCACCGGCAGCATGGAGGCCTTCCTGCTCCTGGCCAACGGCCAGGGGGAACCGCTCGCGCTGCTGTGGGGGTTCGCGGCGCCCGTGCTGGCCGGCAACATCATCGGCGGCACCGCGCTCTTCGCGATGATCTCGTACGCGCAGGTGATGAAGGAAATCTAGCGCGTCCAGGGTGCGGCGCCGGCGCCCAGCCCATATCGCTTCGCCGCCTCGCCCGCGCGCCCGTCGCCGAGGGCGTGCATCGCCGCCACCGCGACCGACTGCCGGTCGACCTCGAAGAAGCGCCGCAAGCTCGCGCGCGTGTCGCTGCGCCCGAAGCCGTCGGTGCCGAGCGCCACGTAGGCATCGGCGATCCACGGCCGGATGAGGTCGGCGACCGCCGATACGTAGTCGGTCGCCGCAACGACCGGCGTCCCATTCGCCGGCAGCTGCCGGGCGATCCATGGGAGCTGGCCCGCACCCGCGGCCCCCAGCCGCCGCGCGCGCGAAAGCTCCATGCCGTCGCGCCGCAGCTCGGTGAAGCTCGTGACCGAGAAGACTTCGGCGGCGAGTCCCCAATCGCGCTCGAGCAATTCGGCGGCCGCGAGCACCTCGTTGAGGATCGTGCCCGCTCCGAGCAGGCGCACCTTGGCGCCCTTGGCCTCGCGCACGCGGTGCATGCCGCGCAGGATGCCTTCGCGCGCACCCTCGGGCATCGACGGCATGGCGTAGCTCTCGTTCATCAGCGTCACGTAGTAGAAGACGTCTTCCTGCTCTCCCAGCATCCGCTTCATGCCGTCTTCCATGATCACCGCCAGCTCGTAGGCGAAACACGGATCGTAGGCGCGGCAGTTGGGGATCGTGGAGGCCACCAGGTGGCTGGTGCCGTCTTCGTGCTGCAGGCCTTCGCCGGAAAGTGTGGTGCGCCCCGCCGTCGCGCCGAAGAGAAACCCGCGAGAGCGTGAATCGGCCGCCGCCCAGATCTCGTCGCCCACCCGCTGGAAGCCGAACATCGAGTAGTAGATGTACATCGGCAGCATCGGCACGCCGTGTGCCGAATAACTGGTCGCGGCGGCGACCCACGAGGCCAGCGCGCCGGCTTCGTTGATGCCTTCCTCGAGGATCTGGCCCTCGACCGCCTCCTTGTAATACGAAAGCTGCGCGGAATCCTCCGGCTGGTAGAGCTGGCCGATGGGGGAGTAGATCCCGATCTGGCGGAAGAGATCCGCCATGCCGAAGGTGCGCGCCTCGTCCGCGATGATCGGGACGATGCGCCTGCCCAGCACGGCATCCTTTAGCAGCGCGCCAACCATTCGCACATAGGCGACGGTGGTCGACATCTCCTTTCCGGCGGCTTCGAGCGCGAACTTCGCAAACGCGGCCGCCGGCGGGGTCTCCAGCGATTCGGACCGCGCCACACGCGCGGGCAGGTAGCCACCCAGCTTTTCGCGGCGCGCGTGCAGGTACGCCATCTCCGGCGCCTCGCGTGCGGGCCGCACGAACTCGCAGGTGTCGCACTGCGCGTCGGTGAGCGGCAGCGCGAAGCGGTCGCGGAAGGCCAGGAGCTGGTCGCCATCGAGCTTCTTCTGCTGGTGCCCTGTCATCCGGCCCTGGGCGGCCGTGCCCATGCCGTAACCCTTCTTGGTCATCGCCAGGATCACCGTCGGTTGCCCGGTATGGCGCGCCGCATGCCAGTAGGCCGAGAAGATCTTCACCGGATCGTGGCCGCCGCGGCGCAGGCGGTCGAGGTCGTCGTCGGACAAATGCGCGACGAGTTGCTTGAGCTCCGGGTACTTGTTGAAGAAGTGTTCGCGGTTGAACGCGCCGTCGGTGGCCGCGTAGGTCTGGAATTCTCCGTCGACCGTCTCGAGGAAACGTTTCTCCAGCCACTGGTGCGTGTCGCGCGCGAAGAGCGGGTCCCAGTCGCCGCTCCAGAGCAGCTTGATCACGTTCCAGCCGGCGCCCGCGAACAGGCCCTCCAGCTCCTGCACGATGGAACCGTTGCCGCGCACCGGGCCATCGAGGCGCTGCAGGTTGCAGTTGACCACCATCACCAGGTTGTCGAGTTTTTCGCGCGCCGCGATCGACAGGCCCGCGAGTGATTCGGGCTCGTCCATCTCGCCGTCGCCCACGAAGGTCCACACCTTTCGTGCCGACGGCTGCGCGAAGCCGCGATGTTCGAGGTACCGCATGAAGCGCGCCTGGTAGATCGCGAAGAGCGGCCCCAAACCCATCGAGCCCGTGGGGAACTGCCAGAAGTTGGGCATCAACCACGGATGCGGGTAGGAAGAAAGCCCCTTGCCGCCGGTTTCGCGCCGGTAATTGTCGAGGTTTTCCTCGGTGAGCCGGCCTTCGAGGAACGCCCGCGCGTAGACGCCCGGCGCCGAGTGTGGCTGGAAATACACCAGGTCGCCCTGCTGCCCGGCCCTGAAGAAGTGGTTGAACCCGACCTCGAAAAGATCCGCGGCCGAGGCGTAACTTGCGATGTGTCCACCCAGCTCGCCGCTCGCGCGGTTGGCGCGCACCACCATGGCGAGCGCGTTCCAGCGCACCAGCGACGAGATGCGCGATTCGATCTCGAGGTTGCCCTGGAACGGCGGCTGCTCGGCCAGGCCGATGGTGTTGATGTAGGGGGTCGCCAGCACTTGCGGCAGCGGCACGCGGCGCGTGCGCGCGTGCTGCAGCAGGCGGCGCAGCAGGAAGGTGGCGCGCTCGGCGCCTTCCTGGGCGATCAGCGCATCGAGGGCTTCGATCCACTCGCGGGTTTCGAGCGGGTCGGTGTCGGGGTCGTGCGGGTCGCCGACCGCCCTGGGGA
>JBBREI010000128.1:0-11495 GCA_038203035.1 Burkholderiales bacterium | reverse complement strand
GGGATGTGCGTTGCGGCTGGTGCGGTTGGCTGCAAGGCGGACGTCGCCGCTATTGTCTACAACCTTCGCAAGGCGTCCAACGACGCGCACGCCGCACCTGCCGCAACCCATAGGCACTGCTCCATCAAGGACTTGCCCTGTCGAAGGGACGGGCGATTTCGGGCCGCTTCGTCGTTGCTCGTCCTGGCAAGGTACCTACCTTGCGTCGGACTCGGCGCCTAGAATCGTCACCGAAATCGACCCGTCGCAGACCCCGGGACTTGTTCAGAGCTTCCCTGGGGCTTGCCCGGGGGGTCAGCCGCGTTTCTTCGGCGGCATCATGTCGGTGATCGAGCCTTCGGCCATCTCGGCGGAGAAAAACACCGTCTCCGAAAGCGTCGGGTGCGGGTGGATGGTCAGGCCGATGTCTTCCGCGTCCGCGCCCATCTCGAGCGCCAGCACCGTTTCCGCGATCAGTTCGCCGGCATTCACGCCCACGATGCCGGCGCCCAGGATGCGCTTGCTGCCCTTGGCGTAGAGGATCTTGGTGAGGCCTTCCTCACGCGCCATGCCGATGGCGCGCCCGCTGGCGGCCCACGGGAACACCGCCTTTTCGTATTCCACGCCCTGCGCCCTGGCTTCGGCTTCCGAAAGTCCCATCCAGGCGACCTCCGGGTCGGTGTAGGCGACGCTCGGGATCGTGCGCGCCTCCCAGGCATGGTGGCTCATGCCGGCGATGACTTCCGCGGCGAGCTTGGCTTCGTGGGTGGCCTTGTGCGCGAGCATCGGCTCGCCCACGATGTCGCCGATGGCGAAGATGTGCGGCACGTTGGTGCGCATCTGCTTGTCGACCGGGATCCAGCCGCGCTCGTTCACGTTCACGCCGGCCTTTTCCGCCCCGATGTTCCTGCCGTTGGGACGGCGCCCCACGGCGAGCAACACGCGGTCGTAGATTTCCGCCTTGGGAGACTCGCCCTCGAGCGCCTCGAAATGCGCCTTCAGTCCAACCGAGGTCGACTCCAGCTTCGTGACCCTGGTCTTGAGCATGATCTTTTCGTAGCGCTTCTCGATGCGTTTGGCCAGCGGCTTCACGATGTCGGGATCGGCGCCCGGGATCAGCCGGTCCATGAATTCCACCACCGAGACTCTGGAGCCGAGGGCGTCGTACACCGTGGCCATCTCGAGGCCGATGATGCCGCCGCCGATCACCAGCAGGCGCTTGGGCACGTCCTCGAGGAGGAGCGCGCCGGTGGAATCCATCAGGCGCGGATCGTCATAGGGGAACCCCGGGATCTGCGCCGACTGCGAGCCGGCGGCGATGATGCAGTTGTCGAAGGAAACGACCTTGCGGCCTTCCTTCGTCTGCACCTCGAGGGTCTGCGGAGAGGTGAACTGCGCCTTGCCTTCGACCACGGTGACCTTGCGCGCCTTGGCCAGGCTGGTGAGGCCCCGGGTGAGCTTGCCCACCACGCCGTCCTTGAATTTGCGCACGCCGTCGAGGTCGATCTTCGGCTTGGTGAAGGTGACGCCGATGTGCGCACCGTCCTGCGCCTCGGTGATGATCTTCGCGGTGTGCAGCAACGCCTTCGACGGGATGCATCCGACGTTGAGGCAGACGCCGCCAAGCGTGGCGTAACGCTCGACCAGCACCACTTTCTTGCCGAGGTCGGCGGCGCGGAATGCGGCGGTGTAGCCGCCGGGGCCCGCGCCCAGCACGAGGACTTCCGCGTGCAGGTCGGCGTCGAGGCTTGCGAGGGTGGTGGTCAGCGCCTGGCGAACCGTCTGGCCCTGGGCCACCGCGGGGGCCGCAGGCGCGGCGGCGGGAGCCACGGGTGCCGCCGGAGCAGGCTGGGGCGCAGCAGCGGCGGGTGCCTTCGCCTCCGGCGCAATGGCAGCGGGCGCAGCGGCCGCCTCGAGCACGACGATGACCGTGCCCTGGGAAACCTTGTCGCCCACCTTCACGCGGACTTCCTTGACCTTGCCGGAGTGCGACGACGGCACTTCCATGGTCGCCTTGTCGCTCTCGAGCGTGAGCAGCGAGTCTTCCTTCTTCACGACGTCGCCGGGCTTCACCTGGACCTCGAGCACGGGGATGTCGGTGAAGTCCCCGATGTCCGGAACCTTGATCTCGATGTCGGCCATTATTTGTCCCCCAGAGCATGCCGGCGCTTCTGGCCCGGCGTGTGTGTTGCTGTGGTGCGGGAAGGAGCGCCGGGGGCCGACACGTCAACGCGCATTGTCCGGGCCGCGCTCACAGGAGGCCCCGGCGCAGGTCGCCGATGACCTGCGCGAGGTACGCGGTGAAGCGCGCTCCGAGCGCGCCGTCGACGACACGATGGTCGTACGAGAGCGAGAGCGGCATCATCAGGCGCGGCACGAATTCCTTGCCGTTCCAGACCGGCTTCATCGCAGCCTTGGAGACGCCGAGGATGGCGACCTCGGGCGCATTGACGATCGGCGTGAAGGCCGTGCCTCCGATGCCACCGAGCGAGGAGATGGAGAACGTGCCGCCCTGCATGTCGGCGGGGGCGAGCTTGCCTTCGCGCGCCTTCGCGGCGAGGTCGGAAGTTTCCCTGGCGATCTCGACGATGCCCTTCTTGTCCGCGTCCTTAACCACCGGGACCATGAGGCCGTTCGGCGTGTCCGCCGCGAAGCCGATGTTCCAGTAGTGCTTGACGACGAGGTTCTCGCCATCGAGCGAGCTGTTGAGCGTCGGATACTTCCTGAGCGAAGCGACAACCGCCTTGATGAGGAACGCGAGCGGCGTCACCTTGATGCCGGCCTTCGCATTTTCCTCGTTCACCTTCGCGCGGAAGGCTTCGAGCTCCGTGATGTCGGCCTCGTCGAACTGCGTGACGTGCGGGATCATCACCCAGTTGCGCGCAAGCGCGGGGCCCGAGATCTTCTGGATGCGCGAAAGCGGCTTTGCTTCGACCGTCCCGAACCTGGCGAAGTCGACCTTGGGCCAGGCGGGCAGTCCGAGGTCCGCCATCCCTCCACCGGCTCGCGCGCCTGCAGCAGTCGGCGATGCACCACCCGCCAGCGCGCCCTTCACGAACGACTGGATGTCTTCCTTGAGGATGCGTTCCTTCGGGCCTGTGCCCTTGACGCGCGCGAGGTCGACACCGAGTTCGCGTGCGAAGCGGCGAACGCCGGGGCTGGCGTGCGCGGGCGATCCTTCAGCAACCGCTGCGGCAGCTTGCGCCGCGGGTGCGGCAGCCGGTGCCGGAGCAGCGGCTTGCACTGGCGCCGCGGGTGCGGGGGCAGGCGCTGCCCTGGGTGCGGGAGCGGGAGCCGCCGCGGCGGCTGAAGGGGCAGGAGCGGCCGCCTTGGCATCCGCGGCGGCCTCGAGCATCAGGATCAACGAACCCCGGCTCACCTTGTCGCCGAGCTTTACGCGTAGCTCCTTCACGGTGCCGCCCTGGGGCGCGGGGACATCCATCGTCGCCTTGTCGCTCTCGAGGCTCACGAGGGATTCGTCCTTCTGCACCACGTCGCCCGGCTTCACCAGGATCTCGATCACCGGGATGTCGGTGAAGTCGCCGATATCGGGGACCTTTACTTCGATGGCAGCCAACGGGTTCTCCTTGTTCTTGTGGGTGGGCAGGGCCGGTCAGACCGTCCAGGGCGCGGGCTTGTCCGCGTCGATGCCGTATTTCCTGATCGCCTCGGCGACTTTCGTGGCGGGTATCGTGCCGTCCTCGGCCAATGCCTTCAACGCGGCGACCACGACGTGCGCGCGGCTGACCTCGAAGAAGCGGCGCAGGTTCTCGCGCGAGTCGCTGCGGCCGAAGCCGTCGGTGCCCAGCACCTTGTAGCGGCGCGGGACGTATTCGCGGATCTGGTCGGCGAAGGTGCGCACGTAGTCGGTGGCCGCGACGATGGGGCCCTGCGTGGGTGCGAGGCATTGCTCGACGTATGGCACGCGCTGCTTTTGCGCCGGGTGCAGGAGGTTCCAGCGCGTGACCTCCATGCCGTCGCGGCGCAGCTCGTTGAAGCTGGGGCAACTCCAGACGTCGGCGGCAACGCCCCAGTCCTTCTCCAGCATCTCGCCGGCCGCGATCACCTCGCGCAGGATCGTGCCGCTGCCCATCAGCTGCACGCGCGGCGCCTTCTTGTCGGCCGCGGGAGCGCCGTCGACGAGCTGGTACATCCCCTTCAGGATGCCTTCGCGCGCGCCTTCCGGCATGCCCGGGTGCGGGTAGTTCTCGTTCATCAGGGTGATGTAGTAGAAGGCATCCTCCTGTTCCTCCACCATGCGGCGCAGGCCTTCCTGCACCACCACCGCGACCTCGTATGCGAAGGTCGGGTCGTAGGAGGCGCAATTGGGGATGACCGAGGTGAAGATATGGCTGTGGCCGTCCTCGTGCTGCAGGCCTTCGCCGTTGAGCGTCGTGCGCCCGGCGGTGCCGCCCATGAGGAAGCCGCGCGAGCGCAGGTCGCCCGCGGCCCACACCAGGTCGCCCACACGCTGCATCCCGAACATCGAGTAGAAGATGAAAAACGGGATCATCGGCACGTTGCTGTTGGAATACGACGTCGCCGCCGCCATCCAGCTGCACATCGCGCCGGCCTCGTTGATCCCTTCCTGCAGGATCTGGCCGTTCTTGTCCTCCTTGTAGAACATCAGCTGGTCGCTGTCCTCCGGCTCGTAGAGCTGGCCCAGCTGCGAATAGATGCCGAGCTGTCGGAAGAGCCCTTCCATGCCGAAGGTGCGCGATTCGTCGGGGACGATCGGCACCACGTTTTTTCCGATCACCTTGTCCTTCACCAGCGTCGTCAACATGCGCACGAAGGCCATGGTGGTCGAGATCTCGCGGCCCTCGCCGGTGGCATCGAGCAGGGCCTTGAAGGTCTCGAGCTTCGGCACCTCGAGCCTCGTGCTCTTGCGGCGGCGCTGCGGCAGCGATCCGCCACGCGCGGCGCGCAGCTCCTTCAGGTACTTCATCTCCGGGGAGTCGTCAGCCGGCTTGTAGTAGGGCAGGTCGGCGAGCTTGTCGTCGGGGATGGGGATGTTGAAGCGGTCGCGGAAGTGCTTGAGCGCCTCGATCGGCATCTTCTTCTGCTGGTGGGCGATGTTCTTGCCTTCGCCGACCGCGCCCATGCCGTAGCCCTTCACCGTCTTGGCGAGGATCACCGTCGGCTGGCCCTTGTGTTTCACCGCCGAGGCGTACGCCGCGTAGACCTTGTGGGGGTCGTGGCCGCCGCGATTGAGGCGCCAGATGTCCGCGTCGGACATGTTGGCGACCATCGCCTTGAGCTCCGGATACTTGCCGAAAAAATGTTCGCGCACGTACGCGCCGTCGCGGCTCTTGAACTTCTGGTATTCCCCGTCGACCGCGTCTTCCATGCGCTTGAGCAGGAAGCCGTCCTTGTCGCGCGCGATCAGCGGATCCCAGTACGAGCCCCAGATCACCTTGATCACGTTCCAGCCGGCGCCGCGGAAATCCGCTTCCAGCTCCTGGATGATCTTGCCGTTGCCGCGCACCGGCCCATCGAGGCGCTGCAGGTTGCAGTTGATGACGAAGATGAGGTTGTCGAGGTTTTCGCGCGAAGCCATGCCGATGGCGCCGAGCGATTCGGGCTCGTCCATCTCGCCGTCACCCATGAAGGCCCACACCTTGCGGTCGGCGGTTTTCGCCAGGCCGCGGTCGTTCAAATAGTGCAGGAAACGCGCCTGGTAGATCGCCTGGATCGGGCCCAGGCCCATGGAAACCGTCGGGAACTGCCAGAAGTCGGGCATGAGCCACGGGTGCGGGTAGGACGAGATGCCCTTGCCGTCGACTTCCTGGCGGAACATGTCGAGCTGCGCTTCCGTGAGGCGTCCGTCGAGGAATGCGCGCGCGTAGACCCCCGGCGACGAATGGCCCTGCATGTAGATGAGGTCGCCGCCGTGTTTGTCGGTGGGCGCGTTCCAGAAATGGTTGAAGCCGACGTCATACAGCGTCGCGGCGGAGGCAAAGCTGGCGATGTGGCCGCCGAGCTCGAGGTCCTTCCTGCCGGCGCGCAGCACCATCGCCACGGCGTTCCAGCGCACGTAGGAGCGCAGACGGGCTTCCAGCGCGGTGTCTCCCGGCGCCTGCTCTTCCAGGTGCGGCGGGATGGTGTTGATGTACGCGGTCTGCGCGCGGTAGGGCAGGTACGCCCCCGAGCGGCGCGCCTTGTCGACGAGCTGTTCGAGCAGGAAATGCGCGCGCTCCGGGCCTTCGACCTCGAGCACGGCTTCGAGGGAGTCGACCCACTCGCGGGTCTCGAGGGGGTCGATGTCTTGCAGGCGTTCCATGGTGGCCTCGACTGGATTCTTCTGGGGGTGGATAGCGGGAAAGGCCGGCGAGAACGGCGGGTCTTTCGAAGCCCAATCGTATAATGATTGACTTGAGGGCGGAAAGCGCTGGGGGAACAGGTTCTTTGCCGGCGCGGATGGAATAAAATCACCCAAGAAATCATGGGGATCGGGGACGAAGCGGGATTGTTTCTTAAAAAAGCTTTTTAAGTTACTATAAATCCGCCGTTTTTGCGGGTTCAGGGACCGCGTCAACAACAAGCCGGAAACCGGATGACAGAACAGGCGCACGAAGGGCGGGTACGCCCATGAATCTCTCGCAGTCGCTGCAATCGGCCAGTCTTACCGACCCGGGCCGGGTGCGCGACCACAACGAGGACTGCATCGAGTCGAGACCCGAGATCGGGCTGTTCGTGCTCGCCGACGGCATGGGTGGCTACAACGCGGGGGAGGTGGCAAGCGGCATGGCGACTTCGCTCATTTCGGACGGCCTGCAGGATGCCTGGAGCATCCCGGAAGTGGCGCGCCGCAGCCGCGACGAGGCCAAGGCCCTGTCCGAAAAACTGATCCGCGAACACATCGGACGCGCCAACAATGCCATTTTCACCACGTCGCAGAACAACCCGGAATGCGCCGGGATGGGCACGACGCTGGTGGTATGCCTTTTCTACGACAACTTCGTGACGGTTGCGCACATCGGCGATTCGCGCCTCTACCGGCTCAGGGGCGACTTGATGGAACAGGTGACCCGGGACCATTCACTGCTCCAGGAGCAGCTGGATTCCGGCCTGATAACGCCCGAAGAGGCGAAGCTTTCCCAGAACAAGAACCTCGTCACGCGCGCTCTCGGCATAGACCCTTCGGTGGACTCCGAGATCCACGTCTACGAGACCCAACCGGACGACATATTCGTGCTGTGCTCGGATGGGCTGAGCGACATGGTCGAGGATGAAGAGATCCGCCTGACGCTCATCACCCTGAAGACGAATCCGAACCTCACGGTCCAGCAGTTGGTGCAGGCGGCAAACGACAACGGCGGCCGGGACAACATCTCGGCAATGCTCATCCGCGTCACCGAACCTTTCGGTGTGCCGCGCGGCTGGATCGCACGATTCAAGGCACTTTTCCGGTAATACCCAAGGACAACGACCATGGCCAAGCTGATTCTCAGCGTCGACGGGCAGGTGCTCAAGGAGTTCAATCTCTCCAAGGAGCGAACCCTGATCGGACGCAAAGCCCACAACGACATCCAGATCGACAACCTCGCCGTCAGTGGCGAGCACGCGGCGATCATCACGATCCTCAACGACTCGTTCATCGAGGACCTGGGCTCGACCAACGGCACCATGGTCAACGGGAAGCCGATCAAGAAACATTTCCTGCAGAACAACGACGTGGTCGAGATCGGCAAACACAAGCTCAAGTACTTCAACGACGCGCCCCAGGCGGCGACCGCTGCGGACTTCGAGAAAACCATGATCATCCGCAACCCGGCCAGGGCCGCGCCCCCGCCGCCGAAGCCCGCGGACCCGGGCCTGGGCGACACCCAGACCAACCTCAGGCCGGTGACCGAGGCGCCCAAGCCCGCCCCCGCGGCGCCGACCCCGGCTGCTGAAAACACCTCCCCGCCGGCACCGCCGCCCGCAAGGCCCGTGCCCCCGCCGCCGCCCCCGGCGCCGCCGCCCGTGGCACCGCCACCCGTGGCACCGGCGCCGCCGCCGGCCCCCGCCGCCGCCGGCGGCACGCCGCTGCGCGAAGCCGCGATCCAGGTCCTGTCGGGGGCCGCCGCCGGCCGCACCCTGGATCTCACCAAGAACCTCACCACCATCGGCAAGCCCGGCCTGCAGGTCGCGGTGATCACCAAGCGCCCGAACGGCTACTTCATCACCCACGTGGAGGGGGCGACCTACCCGACCCTCAACGGGGCGTCCCTGGGCGGCCAGGCCCATCCTCTGAACGACCACGATCTGATCGAGATCGCGGGCGTGAAGATGGAGTTCTTCTACAAGCCATGACGCCGTGAGCCGGACGGCCCAACCCGTCCGGCCCCCCGCCCGCGCGCCGCGCGATTCCGCAGTGCTAATTCTGTGGAATCGCGCACATCCGCCGTGGTAACGTTTATTCGATAATGGACCGGGAGACCGTTCTCCATCGGGCGCGAAGCCAGAGCTCCGGCGGCCTCAGCCATACGGCCGCGGCAGCCTTGGGACAAACGATGAAGATCAGGGTACTGGGTTGCAGCGGGGGCATCGGCGGTGGCCTGCGAACGACGGCCCTGCTGGTGGATGACGACGTCCTGGTCGACGCCGGCACGGGGGTGGGCGATCTGTCGCTCGAAAGCCTGGCCAGGATCGACCACATCTTCGTCACCCACTCCCACCTCGACCACGTCACCAGCATCCCGTTCCTGGTGGACACGGTGTGCTGGATGCGCGGCAGCCCGATCGTGGTCTACGGGATCAAGGAGGTGCTCGACATCCTGCGCGCGCACCTCTTCAACTGGAAGATCTGGCCCGATTTCACCCAGATCCCCGATGGAGACAAGCCGTTCATGGTGTATCGCGAGATCGAGGTCGGCGAGACGGTGGAACTGAAGGGCCGGCGTTTCACCGCCATCCCCGCCAACCACACCGTGCCGGCGGTCGGCTATGCGCTGGAAACGGCGCGCGCGGCGCTGATCTTCAGCGGCGACACCTCCGTCAACGACCGCCTCTGGGAAGTGGTCAACGCCACGCCCAACCTGAAATACCTGATCATCGAGACCGCGTTCTCCAACAAGGAGCGGGCAATCGCCGTCGCCTCGCGCCACCTGTGCCCGCAGATGCTGGCCGAGGAACTGGAGAAGATGACCGTGGCCCCGGAGGTCTACATCACGCACCTGAAGCCCGGCGAGGGTGCGTTGACGATGAAGGAAGTAAGCCAGGCCGCGGGCCGCTGGCGGCCCAGGATGCTGGAAAACAACCAGGAATTCTCCCTGTAGCAGCCCCACCCTCGAAGCAGGTGACACCATGAGCGCAGTCCTCGATACCAAGATCCACCCGGGCGGAAACACGGCCGACATGAGCGTGAAGCTCGCCTTCAGCAAGAAGCTGCAGGCGGTCACCAACCGCATCCACTCCACCAGCAACGTCGACGAGATCATCCTCGACGTCTCGCGCGACATCTGCCAGCTCTTCGAGGCCGACCGGATGACGGTCTACATCACGAGCGAGGACGGATCGTCGATCGTCTCCAAGGTGAAGACGGGCCTGAATTCGTTCAAGGACATCAAGCTGCCGATCTCGGAATCCTCGCTCGCCGGCTATTGCGCGCTCAACAAGCGCCACATGAACATCAAGGACGTCTACGACGACGCCGAGCTCAAGCAGTATTCGCCCAACCTCACCTTCCTCAAGGCGGTCGACCAGCGCACCGGCTACCGCTCGAAGCAGATGATGATCGCCCCGATCCTGGGCGGCGAATCGGGCAGCGACCTGATGGGCGTGATCCAGCTCATCAACAACCTTTCCGGGCAGCCGTTCTCCCCGCTGCAGGAAGAAGGCGTGGTGGAGCTGTCCAAGACGCTCGCCATCGCCTTCCGCGTGCGCCAGCAGATGCCCGGCTCGGTGCAGAGCAAGTTCGAGTACCTGGTGATCGACAACGTGATCGCCGCCGGCGAGCTCGATCTCGCCACCAAGGCCGCGCGCCGCAAGAACAAGAACGTCGAGGACATCCTGATCGACGAGTTCCAGGTCAAGCTGCCGGCCATCGGCGCCGCGCTCGCCAAGTTCTTCGGCGTCGACTACGAGCCGCACAAGTCGGACCGCATCAAGCCGCCGGACCTGCTGAAGAACATCAAGCGCGACTACTCGGTGCTCAACCACTGGGTGCCGCTCGAGGATTCGAAAGCCGGCGTGGTCGTGATGTCCACCGACCCGGAGCGCCTGCGCAACTCGCGCATGGTCGAAAACGTCTTCCCGCGCTCCAAGATCGTGTTCAAGGTCACCACGGAGCGCGATTTCCGCCTGACCCTCGATCTCTTCTTCGGGGCCGACGGCGGCATGTCCGGGGCCAACGGCGAATCGATCGGCGACCTGCTCTCGAGCCTGGACGACGAGGAGGAAGGCGGCCTCGTCAATGCCGACGACGTCTCGGCCGCGGCCGACAACGAGCTGGTGAAGCTCGTGAACAAGATCATCGTCGACGCCTACAACCATGGCGCTTCCGACATCCACGTGGAACCCCTGCCCGGCAAGGGCAAGACCGGCATCCGCTTCCGCAAGGACGGCACGCTGTCGAACTACATCGAGGTGCCGGCCGCCTACCGCTCGCCCCTGGTCACGCGCCTGAAGATCATGTGCGACCTGGACATCTCGGAAAAGCGCCGCCCGCAGGACGGCAAGATCAAGTTCAAGAAGTTCGGCCCGCTCGACATCGAGCTGCGCGTGGCCACCATCCCCACCGCCGGCGGCGTCGAAGACGTCGTGATGCGCATCCTCGCCGCGGGTGAACCGATCCCCCTCGACAAGCTCGGCATCCTGCCGATCAACATGGAGCGGCTGAAGAGCTGCATCTCGAAGCCCTACGGCCTGTTCTTCGTCTGCGGCCCGACGGGCTCGGGCAAGACCACCACGCTGCACTCGGTGCTCGGCTCGCTCAATACCGTCGACACCAAGATCTGGACCGCCGAGGACCCGGTCGAGATCACGCAGAAGGGCCTGCGCCAGTGCCAGATGAACCCGAAGGCGGGGCTGAATTTCGCCAACGCGATGAAGGCGTTCCTGCGGGCCGATCCGGACATCATCATGGTCGGTGAGATGCGCGACAAGGACACCACCTCGATCGGCATCGAGGCCTCGCTCACGGGCCACCTGGTGTTCGCCACGCTGCACACGAACTCCGCGCCGGAATCGATCATCCGCCTGCTCGACATGGGCATGGACCCGTTCAACTTCGCCGACGCGCTGCTGGGCATCCTGGCGCAGCGCCTTGCCAAGCGGCTGTGCAAGTGCAAGGAGGCCTACACGCCGGACCAGGCCGAGATCAAGCACTTCATCACCGAGTACTGCGCGGAGCTGCTCAATACGCCCGAGTTCAAGCAGGACGCCAACGCCGGCTACATTCGGGTGTTCGACCGCCGGGGCTAGGAGCTCGGACTGGGCAAGCCCGAGTTCAAGTTTGTCAAGGCGCAAGGCTGCGACCTCGGCGGCGTCTCTGGTCACTAGCGCCGCGCCGGCCTGCACGAGCTGCTGGT
>JBBREI010000127.1:0-11546 GCA_038203035.1 Burkholderiales bacterium | reverse complement strand
CACCAAGGTGCATCCCCGCAACCCCGATGCCCGGCGGCGATACCTCGCCGCGCTGCGCGACCTGAATCCCGAACTGGCGGGCCTGGGGGATCGCGAGGCCATTCCTGCCGGTGCGCCGATTGCACTCGCCGACCTGCGTGCACCCGCTGCGCGAATTGCGCCGCGCCCACGCACCCCCACGCCACCTGCCGAACCTGCGCCCGCGCCGGCAAGCCCACCCGCCGCCGCGGAAAACACCGCCCCGTCGCCCGCGCCGGTGGCGCCGGCCCCGCCTCCCGCTCGCGAGCGCGCGGTTCGCAAGCCCGCGCCGCGGTTGCAGCTTTCGGAAAACGCAAATCGTGCCGCCCCGCCGACGGCGGTCAGGCCCACGCCGCGCGCCGCGCGCGCGCCCGCCGGCTTCGCGCTCAAGCTTTCCTCGCAGGAGATCGACCTGACCCGCAGCGGCCAGGTTGATGACCGCACACGAACCCAGCTTCGCGAACGCCTGCTGATCCTCGATGCCGACGATCAGGTTGCGGCGATGCTGGCAATGCGCAACAGCCTGCGCCAGCTTGAGTCGCGCGTGGCCGACATGCAGCTCAAGATGGATTCCCTGGGGCCGGTGCCCACGCGGCCGGCCGCGCCGCGAACGGAACCCGCGCGCATCGATCCGCCCACCGTCGAGCCCAAGCCCGCGCCCGTCGCGACCCCGAAGGCCGCCGAGGTGCCGGAGCCCGCGAAGGCCGATGCGCCCAAGCCCGAGGCCGCGCCCGCGCCCGCGCCTCCGAAGGTCGATGCGCCAGCCAGCGCTGCGACTCAACCACCCTCCGCGTCGGCTGCGCCTGCGCCTGCCGCGGCAGCGGCAGCGGGTTCGCTCCCGGGCTGGCTTTGGAGCATGGTGGGTGTCCTCCTGGGCCTGGCCGTCCTTCTCGCGCTCTGGCTGCGCCGACGCAACCGCGACGCCCACGCTGCCGGCGAGTGGGCCAACCAGACCGACGAGGACGAAGACACCCCGGTGGATCTGCGCGCCGATCGCGAAGATCGCAAGCAGTCGAGCCGCCAGCAGGACGACGAGCTCAACCAGCGCATGGATGCCCCGGCGGAATCGGATCGCACGCAACGCGTGGGGCCGGCACGTGCACCGGCGCCGGGACCCGACCAGTTCGAGATTGCCGCCGAAGTGCGCCCGGAGCTCGATTCCGACGCCTCGCTCGCCACACGGCTCAAGGAAGACTCCTCGGGATTGCGCAAGCGCTACCTCGAGGAACGTTTCCCGGAAGTGCAGAACCGCACCATCGTGCTGGAGGATCCGGCTTCGGTCGTGAAGGGCGCGCGCCTCTTCTACGAGGACGGCGCCATCACCCGCGCCGTGGAGCTGCTGCAGTTCGCCATCGAGGACAACGCGGCCGAGATGCGACCGTGGCTGGCGCTTTTCGAGATCTTCAGGCTGGAACGCCTGACCGGCCAGTTCGCGGAGCTCGCCGAACGCTTCCGCGAAACCCATGGCAACTCCGAATTCTGGCGCAAGGTGCAGTTCTTCGGGCGCGAGATAGATCCCGGCAACCCGCTTTATCAAGAGCAGCCGGTCAACACGCTGGAGACCATCGGGCCGCGGGAAGCCAGGCGCCTCGCCGGGGCCGGGACGGGTGCTTCGAGCATCGACCCGATCACCGAAAACTGGCTCAACGCGCCGATGGATTTCGAAAACGAGGTCCTCGCCAACGAACTGCGCATGAGCCTCATGGCCGGCGCCTCGCTCACCGAGCAGGACCTGGTCCCCAATCCGATGCCGGCCCTGCGCGGCGTCGAGATGTTCCACGTCGGCTGACATGACCACCGTCCTCGCATATCCCCCCGACGTCGAGCAGATCGTTGCGCTCAAGACGGTTCGCGATGCCGGCGCGCGCGCGCAGTTCCTGGCGGGCGTGCGCGAATTTGGTCGGGACGGCTCGGAATTCACGCTCGAGCGCCTGCAGTACCTGATGGCGATGGAGGAGCAGTTCCAGGCGCTGCTGCTGTACGACCAGATAGATTTCCTGCGCGCCGCCCCGCCGATTTCGGAATCCGACCGCGAATTCGCACTCGGCATCCAGCGCATATGCCTCGAATCGGCGAACGGCTTCCAGCGCTTCCTGCGCGGCCGCAACACGTGGGCCACTTCGCGCGAGAACCTCGACGTCATGTTCCGCGTCACGGGCCTGGCGCTGAACGCGATCCACAACTTCGTGAAGTGGGGCTACTTCCTGAACGAGCCGGGCCGCGCCGCGCCGTGGAAGCAGCTGCACGCGCTCTACCTGCTCGCGGAACACGATTCGTACGCGCAGGTGCCGTTTGTGCTGCATCCCTCGCAGCCGAACTTCAAGCCCTCGGTCCAGTCGCTCTACCTGCGCACCCTGATCCTCGACCTGGTCAACACCGGAAACCTCACCAAGGTGCAGATCGAAATCGCCGACGGCTGGTTCTCGTCATGGTGCAACGACTACTCGCTCGATTCCGGGTTCTCCTCGCGCCAGCACCTCTTCTACGTGGACGTCGCTTCCGATTCCGGAATGCACCTGATCCGCAAGGACAGCCACGGCGAAACCGTTCGCTACATGCGTGCCGACGGCCTGAAGGCGCAGATCGACGAGGTGCAGGCGGGGCTTCGCCAGGGCCGGCTGTATGCGGGCTACGGCGCCGGAGGTGTCTTCCCGGTGGAGGAGCACATCGCGCTGCTCTCGATCATCGAGAAGCTGTACGACTCCATCCTCGCCGGGAGCGAAAACCGCATCGAGGAGCGCACGCACTTCGAGGACCGCGAGGTGGACGTCACCATCGGCGTCGACCGCGTGATGCGAAAGGTGCGCGAAGCCCCCGTCGCATCCGCTGCCGCATCCCCGATCTTCACCCTGCCGGCGGCCTCGGAAACCATCGAGCTGTCCGCCTCCGGCCTGTCCCTGGTCGACGACGACGCCACCCGGCAGGCGCAAGCCTCGGATGCGGGCGCCATCGATGCGCCCGCGGGCGACCCGGAAATCGAGCGCTGGCGTGTGCAGGACCTGAGCTCGAAAGGTTATGGCCTGATCGTCGACCGCGCCTCTTCCGATGCGGTCCTGCTCAACGGCCTCATCGCGCTGCAGAACCACCAGAACGGCGGATGGATCGTCGGCAGCGTGGTGCGCAAGCTCGCCAACCGGGTGCGCGGCGAGATGCTGGTGGGCGTGGAGGTGCTTTCATACCGCCCCATCCCCATCGAACTGACGCCCGCCGGCGGTGGCGCCCCGGTCCAGGGCCTCTACCTGCCCGGACTGGACACCAACGGCAAGCTCGATTCGATCGTGGTCCGCGCGAGCGAATTCACCTCCACCAGCGGCTACGCCATTCGCACCGGCGGATCGGACTACCGCATCCGCCTCAACCGCATCATCAAGAAGGGCGCGGACTGGATCAAGGCTCGTTTCGAGATCGAGGCGAAGCAGGCTTGAGGCGGGCGCGTGCCCGGCGCATGGCCTTCGCGTCGGCCTTGAGGGGGCGGTAGAGCTCGACCCGGTCGTTGTCCCGCAGCGGGGTCGTGAGGTCCACCTGGCGCGACCAGATTCCCGCGGTCGCCGCGTCCAGGTCGAGGCCCGCCAGCAGCCCGCCCTGGCGGCATGCGGCGATTGCATCGCCCACCGTGGCGCCCTCGGGTAACTCGACCTCCATCACCTCCTGGCGCCCCGGCAAGGCAACCGTCACCTGGACACGAAGCGTCACGAGCCCTCCCCGGGGGAGCCGAGTTCGTCCGCGCGCTCCACGAAGCGCTCCACCATCGTCGCCGCGATCTGGCCGAACAGCGGCGCGAGCAGCGCCTGCAGCGGCCCGGCCGCGAGCGTGTAGTCGAGGCCGAACTCCACCCGGCAGCCCGATTCTCCGAGCGCCGCGAAGTGCCACGAGCCGCCAAAACTGTCGAACGGGCCCTCGACGAACTCGAGGGTCATGTCGTTCGGGCGCACCTTGGCATTGCGGGTGGCGAAATGGGTCTTCAGGCCGTGGTAGTCGACGTCGATGCGCGCGCGCGTGAGCAACGGCGTGCGCTCGACCGCCGTGGCGTCCGAACACCAGGGCAGGAATTCCGGGTAGCGCTCCACGCCGTCCACCAGGTCGAACATCGTTTCGCACGAATGCGACACGATCACGGATTTGCGCACGGTTGGCATGGTAGCGAACGATACAATACGGGCATGAGCATCGTCGAAAACAGGAAGGCCTTTCACGACTACTTCATCGAAGAGCGCTTCGAGGCCGGGCTGGTCCTCGAGGGCTGGGAGGTGAAGGCGATCCGTGCGGGGCGCGTCAACCTGAAGGAAGCGTACGTGGTCCTCAAGCGCGAGGAGCCGTACGTCATCGGAATGCACATCAGCGCCCTGCCCACGGCCTCCACCCACGTGAACCCGGATCCCGTGCGCTCACGCAAGCTTCTGCTCAACGCTGCCGAGATCTCCAAGCTCATCGGCAAGGTGGAGCAGCGCGGCTACACCATGGTGCCTCTGGACCTGCACTACCTCAAGGGCCGGGTGAAGCTGGCGATCGGGCTGGCCAAGGGCAAGAAGCAGCACGACAAGCGCGATGCGCAAAAGGATCGCGAGTGGCAACGCGAGCAGCAGCGGCTGATGCGCGGGCGCCCCTGAAAGGGACAAAGCCCGCTTGCGCGGGCTTTATTTGCTGGGGTGGCTGATGGGATTCGAACCCACGACGACTGGAATCACAATCCAGGACTCTACCGCTGAGCTACAGCCACCATAAAGCTGGTGTTTGGCACGCCCGACAGGATTCGAACCTGTTACCCCCGGCTTAGAAGGCCGGTGCTCTATCCGGATGAGCTACGGGCGCGTATCCGAATTCTGAAGGGGCGGGTCGGGGTGACAGGATTCGAACCTGCGACATCTTGCTCCCAAAGCAAGTGCGCTACCAGACTGCGCTACACCCCGCACACTGAACGGCCGCGCGATGAACCCTCTCCACCGGCGACCGCCCGTCCGTCCGGCGGCGCAAGACAGCCCGCTCGGACGAACGCCGAATTATAACGTTACTGCGACGTCGACTCCGCCGGGGCCGCGGGCGGCGATTCCTGGCGCGCCGGCGCATCGAGCAGCGCCTTGCGCGACAGCCGCACCCGGCCTTTGTCGTCTGCTTCCAGGACCTTTACCTTCACGACCTGGCCTTCCTTCAGGTAATCGGAGACGGCATTGACGCGCTCGTGGGCGATCTGCGAGATGTGCAGCAGGCCATCCTTGCCGGGTAGCAGCTGGATGATCGCGCCAAAATCGAGCAGGCGCAGCACCGGGCCTTCGTACACGCGGCCGACTTCCACCTCTGCGGTGATGGCGCGGATGCGCTCCATCGCGGCGATGCCCGCTTCCTCCGAAAGGCAGGCCACCGAGATGGTGCCGTCGTCCTCGATGTCGATCGTGGTGCCGGTCTCGCGCGTGAGCGCCTGGATCACGCTGCCGCCCTTGCCGATCACTTCGCGGATCTTGTCCGGGTTGATCTTCATCTTCATCACGCGCGGGGCGTGCTGCGAGAGCTCTTCGCGCGGGCCCGGCACGGCCGATTTCATGATGCCCAGGATGTGCAGGCGGCCTTCCTTGGCCTGGTCGAGCGCGACCTTCATGATCTCTTTGGTGATGCCGAGGATCTTGATGTCCATCTGCAGCGCGGTGATGCCCTGATCGGTGCCCGCAACCTTGAAGTCCATGTCGCCGAGGTGGTCTTCGTCGCCCAGGATGTCGGTGAGCACCGCGAAGCGCCCGCCGTCCTTGATGAGGCCCATGGCGATGCCCGCGACGTGCCCTTTCAGCGGGACGCCCGCGTCCATCAGCGAGAGGCAACCGCCGCAGACCGATGCCATCGAGGAGGAACCATTGGATTCCGTGACTTCCGAGACAACGCGCAACGTGTAGCCGAAATCTTCCTTGCTCGGAAGCACGGCGAGCAGCGCACGCTTGGCGAGGCGGCCGTGGCCGATTTCGCGGCGCTTCGGCGTACCGACACGGCCGGTTTCGCCGGTCGAATACGGGGGAAAGTTGTAATGGAGCATGAAGCGCTCCGTGAACTCGCCCTGGAGCGAATCGATGCGCTGTTCGTCCTGGCCGGTGCCGAGCGTCGTGGTGACCAGCGCCTGGGTCTCGCCACGGGTGAAGAGCACGGAGCCGTGCACGCGCGGCAGCAGCGTCGGGCGGATGGAGATCGGACGCACGGTACGGGTGTTGCGCCCGTCGATGCGCGGTTCGCCGTTCAGGATCTGGCCGCGGACGATCTTGGCTTCCATGTCCTTGAGGATGCCGCGCGCGACATTTGCGTCCGCCGGGTTTTCCTCGACCAGGACGCAGGCGTCCCAGACCTTCTTCTTGATTTCATCCAGGCGCGTCGAACGCAGCGACTTGGACTTCATGCGATAGGCGTCGTTGAGGTCGGATTCGACCAGCGCGCGGATCTTTTCGACCAGCACGGCGTCTTCCGCGGGGGACTCCCAGTCCCAATCGTCCTTGCCCCCTTCATCGGCGAGGTCGTTGATGGCCTGGATCGCGGCCTGCATCCCCTCATGGCCGAACACGACTGCTCCGAGCATGATCTCCTCGGACAGCTCGTTCGCCTCGGATTCCACCATCAGCACGGCGGTTTCCGTGCCCGCGACCACCAGATTGAGCTGGGAAGTCTCGAGTTCGGTCTTGGAGGGGTTGAGGATGTATTCGCCATCGATGTAGCCCACGCGCGCGGCGCCGATCGGGCCTTCGAACGGGATGCCCGACAAAGTGACCGCGGCGGAAGCGCCAATCATCGCCACGATGTCGGAATCGACTTCGGCGTTGATCGACAGGACGGTCGCGATCACCTGCACTTCGTTGTAGAAGCCGGACGGGAAAAGCGGACGCAGCGGACGGTCGATCAGGCGGGACGTGAGGACTTCCTTCTCCGAGGGACGGCCCTCGCGCTTGAAGAATCCGCCAGGAATGCGGCCCGCGGCGTAGGTCCGCTCCTGGTAGTCGACGGTGAGCGGGAAGAAGTCCTGGCCGGCCTTGACGTCGGCGCGGCCGACGCAGGTCACCAGCACCACGGTGTCGTCCATGGTCACCAGACAGGCGCCGTCGGCCTGGCGGGCGATTTCCCCGGTCTCAAGGGTTACCTGGTGGCGCCCGAACGAAAATGTCTTCTTGATCGATTTCACGATGGAATCCTGTTCTTCTGGAGGCTGGCGCGGGCTCATGCCCGGCTGCCGGGTTGGAAGGGACCGCCGGAAAGAGAAAACCCCGCGAACGCTCGATGCGAGCTGTCGCGGGGTTCAGGGTTCCGGCAGCGACCTTACTTGCGCAGGCCGAGGCGCTCGATCAACGAGCGATACACCTCGACATTGCTTCGCTTGAGGTAGTCCAACTGGCTGCGGCGCTGGCTGACGAGCCGAAGCAGCCCGCGGCGCGAATGGAAATCCTTGACGTGTTTCTTGAAGTGCTCGGAAAGCATGTTGATGCGCGAGGTCAGCAGCGCGACCTGCACTTCGGGCGAACCCGTGTCGCCCTGCTTGCGCTGGTGTTCCGCGACGATGCGCGCGCGGTCTTCTGTGGTGACGGCCATGGTTAAATCCCCAACTCTCTCGATTTGCACTCGGTGAAAGATCGATTTTAGCGTAAACCGGGGGGCAATCTCAAGCAAAATCAGGGCGCTTGTCGCAGTCTCCGGTGGCCAGCAGGCGCAGGGGCGAAACCCGTCCCGGCACGCCAGCGCGGCCCACCCCCAGAAGCGTTCCCGTGGGCCCGAACAGGGCGTATTCGCCCCCTTCGATCGCCCCTTCGCAAGGTACGACCTGGCCTTGGCTAAACCGCAGCGCCGCCTCCGCCGGGCAGTCGCAGCGTGGCAATCCCCGAACCATGATCTCCACCGGGAGCAGCCGGGCGCGTGCACCCCCCACACCCAATGCCTGGAGCGCCTCCAGGGTCGTGGCCTCCGACAACCGGAAGCCTCCCACCACCGTGCGGCGCAGGCCGGTCAGATACGCCCCGCACCCAAGCGCCCGGCCGATGTCCATGGCCAGGGTTCGCACGTAGGTGCCCTTCGAGCAGGTGACCTGGATCACGAGGCGGTTCTGGCCGAATTCGAGCCGGCGCAGCTCCAAGATGTTGATGCGGCGCGCCGGGCGCTCGACCTCGATGCCTTCCCGCGCCCACTCATAGAGTCTGCGACCATCGATGTGGACTGCCGAGTGCATGGGTGGAATCTGATCCTGGATACCCATGAATCGGGCCAGAACATCGTCTATAAGCACCGAATTGACGTTAACTTCGAGCTGCGGGGTCAGGACTCCCTCGGGGTCGCCGGTGGTGGATTCGACGCCAAGCTGCAGCGTGGCGACGTACGTTTTTGTTGAATCGATCAGGAAGCGGGAAAACTTGGTCGCCTCGCCGAACGCCAGCGGCAACAAGCCGGTTGCAAACGGGTCAAGGGTGCCAGTGTGGCCGGCCTTTCGGGCGGCGAGGAGGCGCTTCGAGCGAGCCAGTGCCTGGGTCGACGAGAAGCCCGGCGGTTTGTCGAGCAGCAGGACCCCATCGGGATTGACCGCGGCCAATCTAGCGCTTGCTTCGGGCCCGGGGTTTGGCCGCCGGCTTGGGCGGATTGACCGCCTCGTCGATCAGGCGGGAGAGGCGTACGCCCCGCTCCACCGATTCGTCGAACGCGAAATGCAGTTCCGGGACCTTGCGAGTGGTGAGGCGATGGGCGAGCTCGCTGCGCAGGAAACCGGCCGCGCGCTGCAATCCCTCGAGCGCGGCCTCGTCGTCGCCATTGAGGATGGTGAAGAACACCTTCGCATGGGACTGGTCGCGTGAGAGCTCCACGCCGGTGAGCGTGACCATGCCGACCCTCGGATCGCGCACCTCGGCGCGAATCAGGTCCGCCAGGCTGCGCTGGATCTGGTCGGCGATGCGTGCGCTGCGCGCGGTGCTCATGCGGGACTTCGGGGCGCGCCGCTATCAGGCGAGCGTGCGCGCCACCTCGACCACCTCGAACACCTCGAGCTGGTCGCCGAGCTGGATCTCGTTGTAGCCCTTGAGGGAAAGGCCACATTCGAATCCCGACTTGACCTCGCGCACGTCGTCCTTGAATCGCTTCAGGGAATCGAGCTCGCCGGTGTGCACGACCACGCCGCCGCGCAGCAGGCGCACCGAGGAGCTGCGGCGAATCACGCCGTCGGTGACATAACAGCCCGCCACGGTGCCGACCTTCGAGATGCGGAAGACATTTCGGATCTCCACCATGCCGAGCACCGATTCCTTGCGCTCCGGCGCCAGCATGCCGTTGATCGCGGCCTTCACGTCGTCGACCGCTTCGTAAATGATGTTGTAGTAGCGGATGTCCACGCCCGAGTGTTCGGCGAGCTTGCGGGCGGCGGCGTCGGCACGCGAGTTGAAGCCGATCACCACGGCCTTCGAGGCAAGCGCGAGGTTGATGTCCGATTCCGTGATGCCACCCACGGCGCTGTGGACGATGTTGACCTTCACTTCATCGGTCGAGAGCTTGGTCAGCGCGTTGGCAAGGCCTTCATAGGAACCCTGCGCGTCCGCCTTGATGATGAGGGCGAGCGGCTTGGCGCCTTCGGTGAGCTGGTCGAACACGTTCTCGAGCTTGGCGGCCTGCTGCTTCGCGAGCTTCACGTCGCGGAACTTGCCCTGGCGGAAGAGGGCGATCTCGCGCGCCTTGCGCTCGTCGGTGAGTACAACGATGTCGTCACCCGCGCGAGCCACGTCCTGCAGCCCCTGGATCTCCACCGGGATCGCCGGGCCGGCCTCGGTGACCGGCTTGCCGTTTTCGTCGTTCATCGCGCGAACGCGCCCGAATACGGCGCCGGCGAGCAGCACGTCGCCTTTCTTGAGCGTGCCCGACATGACCAGCACCGTCGCGACCGGGCCGCGGCCCTTGTCGAGGCGCGATTCGATGACCACGCCTTTTGCCGGAGCGTTCACCGGCGCCTTGAGCTCGAGCACTTCGGCCTGCAGCTGGATCGATTCGAGCAGCTTGTCGATGCCCTCGCCGGTCTTGGCCGAGACCTCCACGAACTGGGTATCGCCTCCGAGCTCTTCCGACACGATCTCGTGCGACAGAAGCTCGTTCTTGATGCGCTGCGGATTGGCGCCGGGCTTGTCCATCTTGTTGACCGCCACCACCACCGGCACCTTCGCCGCCTTGGCATGGGCGATCGCCTCGATCGTCTGCGGCATGACGCCGTCGTCCGCCGCCACGACCAGGATCACCAGGTCGGTGACCTGGCTGCCGCGCGCGCGCATGGCCGTGAACGCCTCGTGGCCCGGCGTATCCAGGAACGTGATCACGCCGCGCGCGGTTTCCACGTGGTAAGCGCCGATGTGCTGCGTGATGCCGCCCGCTTCACCCACCGCGACGCGCGCCTTGCGGATCGCGTCGAGCAGGGAGGTCTTGCCGTGGTCGACGTGGCCCATGACCGTCACCACCGGCGGACGCGTCACGAAATTGCTCTCGTCCTCTGCGGCGGCCTCGGCCAGGAAGGATTCCGGGTCATCGAGTTTCGCGGCCTTGCCGACGTGGCCCATCTCCTGGACCACGATCATCGCCGTGTCCTGGTCGATCACCTGGTTGATGGTGACCATGGTGCCCATCTTCATCATCACCTTGATGACCTCGGCCGCCTTGACGCTCATCTTGTGCGCGAGGTCGCCCACGCTGATGGTTTCCGGGATCGGCACCTCGATGACCTTCGGCTCCGAGGGCGCGGCGAACGAGCTGACGCCGTCGTCGTCGCGGTGGCGCCCCCCGCCGGCGCGCGAGCGCCAGCCGTCGCGGCCGCCGGAGGCGTCGCCACGGGTCTTGATGCCACGGCGGCGCGCCTGGTCGTCCGACCAGGACGATGCCGGCTTGGCGGCGCGCTTCGGGCCCTTCTTGCTGGCTTCGCCCGGCTTGAGCACGGGACGATGCAAGGTGCCCTCGGTGGCGGGCGCGCCAGGAGCCGCAGGCGCTCCCGGTGCGGCAGGCGCGGCGAGCTCCGGCTTGGCCTCGGC
This sequence comes from Burkholderiales bacterium, assembly GCA_038203035.1. GTDB lineage: Bacteria > Pseudomonadota > Gammaproteobacteria > Burkholderiales > Usitatibacteraceae > Usitatibacter. The sequence continues at coordinate 531 of JBBREI010000127.1, read as the reverse complement.
CTTGACCTCGACCAGCACGGGCGCTTCCGCTTCGGTGGCGAGTTCTTCGCCTTTCTTGCGGATGACGCGTTTCTTCTTCGGCGCTTCCGCGTCGGCCGCGGCGGGCGCTGGCGCATCGGCCACGGCGGGTGCGGCCTCGTCGGCCTTTTTCCTGGTGACGCGCTTGGCCTTCGATTCGGCCTCGGCGGCCTGGCGCGAGGCGAGTTCGGCCTGGCGCCTGGCTTCGGCCTCGCGCTTCTTCGCCTCTTCCTCGTTGATGATCGGGGCCGGCGGGGCGACTACCTTCGGCGGTTCCGGCACCACCGGCTCTGCGGGCTTGTCGACCTTCACGAAGGTGCGCTTCTTGCGCACCTCGACCTGGATCGTGCGCGCCTTGCCGGTCGCGTCCGATTTCTTGATCTCGGTGGTCTGCTTGCGCGTGAGCGTGATCTTCTTCTTTTCTTCCTTGTTGCCGTGCATCTCGCGCAGGTGGTCGAGCAGCTGCGTCTTGTCCTGTTCGGTGATCGCGTCGTCGCCGGCCTTCTTTTTCAC
>JBBREI010000126.1:0-11667 GCA_038203035.1 Burkholderiales bacterium | reverse complement strand
GGCTTCGCCACTTTTAGAGACGTTGGCCAATTGGCCCAGGGCGACAGGATCATCGCGAGGTGGGAGAAGGGCAGCTGGTTCAACTTCCGCTTCTCGGAGGACGGCAAGCGTCTCGCCTATGTCGAGTTCGTCTCCGTGAACGAGAGCCACATCTGGGTGATGGAGATCAACACCGGCAAGAAGCGCCGGGTGACGCCGCCCGCGAAGAAAGGTGAGCCCGTCTCCTACGGCTCGCCGGAGTTCTCCAAGGATGGCCGCGGGCTTTTCGCGCTGAGTGATCGTGGCTCCGAATACAAGCGCCTCACCTACATTCCACTGGGCCGCGGGCCGGAGAAGGCGCTGACTCGCAACACCTACGACGTCGAGGACTTCGCCGTCTCCAACGAGGCAAACCTCATCGCCTTCATCACCAACGAGGACGGTTCCAGCGTGCTGCGTTTCCTGGAATTGCCCTCGATGAAGGAGCTGCCGCGCCCGCCGCTTTTCAACGGCGTCATCGGCGGCCTGGAATGGCGCGGCACCTCGAGCGAGATCGGCTTCCACGTCACCTCAGCGCGTTCCGCGGGTGACGTCTTCTCGTACGACGTGAAGGGCAACCAGCTCACCCGCTGGACCAACGGCAACAATCCCGAGATCAACACACGCGAGTTCGCCGAGCCCCGCATCATCAAGTGGCTGAGCTTCGACGGTCGCCAGATCACCGGCCTGCACTATCACCCGGGCGAGAAGTTCGCCGGCAAGCGGCCGGTCATCATCAGCGTGCACGGCGGACCGGAGAGCCAGGCGCGCCCCGGCTTCATCAACCGCAACAACTATTTCGTGAGCGAGCTCGGCATCGCGGTGATCTATCCGAACATCCGCGGCTCGGCCGGCTTCGGCAAGACGTTCCTCAAGCTGGACAACGGGCGGCTGCGCGAAGACTCGGTGAAGGACATCGGCGCGCTGCTTGACTGGATCAAGCTGCAGCCCGACCTCGACGCGGACAAGGTGATGATCGTCGGCGGCAGCTACGGCGGCTATGTGACGCTCGCCTGCGCCGTGCACTTCAGCGACCGCATCGCCGGGGCCATGAGCACCGTGGGCATCTCCAACTTCGTGACTTTCCTCGAGCGCACCGAGAGTTATCGCCGTGACCTGCGCCGCGCGGAATATGGCGATGAGCGCGATCCGGAGATGCGCGCCTTCCTGGAATCCATCTCGCCGCTCGCGGGTGTGGATAAGATCACCAAGCCACTATTTATTGCCCAGGGCCGCAACGACCCACGCGTGCCCTACACCGAGTCGGAGCAGATGGTGGCGGCGCTGAAGAAACGCGGCACGCCGGTGTGGTTCATGATGGCCGGCGACGAAGGCCATGGCTTCGCGAAGAAGCCGAACCAGGACTACCTCTTCGGCTCGATGGTGGAATTCGCGAAGCGCACGCTGCTTCAGTAAGCTGAGAATATGGACACCGCTTCGCTCGTCGGCCTCGCGGCCGGGCTGCTCACCACCCTCGCTTTCGTGCCCCAGGTCGCCAAGATCTGGAAGTCGAAGTCCGCCAGGGATATCTCACTGCGCACCTACGTCACCTTCTCCTTTGGCATGGCGCTGTGGCTGGCCTACGGAATACTCAAGCAGGAGCCACCGATCATCATCTGGAACGCCATCACGCTGCTGCTCTCCATCGCGATCGTCGTGATGAAGCTCAAGTTCCGGTAGCTGATGTCCAACATCACCATCAGCGAGGGCCATGGGGTCCGCTTCCTGCATTTCGGCTCGCCCTGGGTGCAGGGCGCGATGCGCATCGCACGGCCCTATGCACTGGAACTCGAGTACACGCGCGACATGATGGTCCCGCTGCTGTTCCACGGCCCGGAGTGGCCGCGCAACGTATTGCAGATCGGGCTCGGTTCCGCTTCGGTGACCAAGTTCCTGCATCGCAATCGCCCCGATGCGCGCATTACGGTGGTGGAGATCCTGCCCGAGGTTGTTGCTACCGCGAAGATGTATTTCAAGTTGCCCGAGGAATCGGAGCACCTGCGCATCCTGATTGGCGACGGCTACCAGTTCGTCATGGACGCGAAGACGCGCTTCGACCTCATTCTGCTCGACGGCTTCGACGAAAAGGGCCGCCCGGGCATGCTCGACACCGCCGCGTTCTACATGAACTGCCGGGAGCGGCTGGCGCGTGGGGGAATGCTTTCGGTGAACCTGCTGACGCGGCGCAGCGGTACCGGGCCCAGCGTGACTCGCATGCGCGAGGCCTTTGGAGACCACGTTCGGATGATCGCGCCTTCGGACGCGGGCAACACGGTAGCGCTGGCCTCGGTTTCCGCGATCGACACGCCCGCGCAGGAGTTGCGGCCAGCGGCCTTGCAGCTCAAGGCCGCGAGCGGCCTGAACCTGCTGTCCGTGCTCTCAAGGATGGAGGCGGCGCGCTGAAGAGCTCCGGTGCCTGTTTCGGCATTGGAAACAGGGTGGCGAATCGCTTCAGCACATTGCGATTACCTTCCACGTGGAAATTTCCCGTGCGGATCGCATCCGGGATTTTCATGCCGCCGTAAACCACGCCGGCCAGCGTGTTCGGATCGCTTTCCACCACCACGTCCGGCGCGAGGGCCGCGCCGGTGTCGATCTGCGCTTCGCCTTCGAAGAATTTTGCACTGTAGGTTGCCTCATCCAGGCGCAACTCCAGCTCCGCGTCGAACCCTTGCGCCCTGCCCGCATCGAACATCGTGCGCAACGACAGGATGAGGGCATCGGCATTGATCGGATTCGTCATCGGCAGCACCGGCGAGCGCGCGGCCCAGCGGCCCAGCGCCATCAGCACCGGTTCCAGCTCATGGCCCCATTCGGTGAGTTCGTACACCCACGTGGCGGCGGGCGGCGGCAATTTGCGGCGTTGCAGGATGGAGACGCGCTCCAGTTCCTCCAGCCGTTCCGTGAGGACGTTGGGGCTGATGCCCGGCAGGCCCGCGCGCAGGTCGGTGAAGCGCTTGGGTCCCAGCATCAGCTCGCGCGCCACCAGCAACGCCCAGCGCTCTCCCACGAGGTCCAGCCCATGGGATGCGGCACATCCATCCTCGTAGCTGCGTTTTGTGGCCATATAACCATTCTACGGCGCCTAGGTCCTGAAGTCAAAGCTTCTAGTTGCTTTTTAGGACTTTCGCGGTTATTGTGGGCACACATCAACCCGGAGCCACAGACATGCCAACCTTCGATCCCTACATGATCTTCAATGGCAACTGCCACCAGGCGATGGAGTTCTACAAAAAAACCCTCGGTGGCGAGATGCAGATGATGATGACGCATGGCGAATCGCCGATGAAAGACCAGTGCCCCCAGGCGTTCCGCGGCCAGATCATGCACGCCTGCCTGACCATCGATGGCCGCAACCTGCTGGCCTCCGACAACATGCCCGGCCATCCGTATGAGGGCATGAAAAACGTCTCCATCGCGCTCAACTACCCCACGGCCGCCGAAGGCGCGAAAGCGTTCAATGCGCTGGCTGATGGCGGCAGCAAATTCATGGACCTCATGCCCACGTTCTGGGCCGAGACCTTCGGCATGTGCACGGACAAGTTCGGCATGTCGTGGATGGTGGTCGGTGGTCCCAAGCCGATCCAATAAGGAATCGTCATGCTGAAGATAATCGCCATCGTCATCGTGCTCATCGTCGCGGGAGTCCTCATCGCAGCCACGATGCAGCCGGCCAGCTTCGCGGTCTCGCGCACCATCGCCATCAATGCGCCCGCGGGCAAGGTTTATCCGCACATCGTCGACTTCCACGCCTGGAACGCATGGTCGCCCTGGGAGAAGATCGACCCCGACATGAAGCGCACCTTCAGCGGTGAAAACGCGGGCAAGGGCGCCATCTATGCCTGGGAAGGAAACGGGAAGGTGGGCCAGGGCCGCATGGAGATCAAGGACGCGCAAGCGCCCGGCAAGGTCGTCATCGCGCTGGACTTCATCAAGCCCATCGAAGGGCACAACACCGCGACGTTCCTTCTTGAACCCAAGGGCGACACCACGCAGCTCACCTGGACGATGACCGGGCCCAGCCGCTTCATCACCAAGGTGATCGGCGTCTTCATGAGCATGGACAGGATGATTGGCGGCGATTTCGAGAAAGGGCTTGCGGGCATCAAGGCAATTTCGGAAACGAAACCGGCCGCTTGACAGGTGTCGCGCTGGAAGGCGCCGGCCTCATCGCCCGCGGGCGGGAAGCCCAGTGGCGACCGTGCCGGCTCGAGGCCGCGCCGCTCAAGGACGCTGTTGATTGGCTCGAGCGTTACCGCCGTTTCTGGGAGGAATGACTCGATGGCCTGGGCGTTTATCTCCGTGGGCTCCAACGCAATGAGCACAAGCATGTCCGTCGGAAAAAAAAGTGGTCTCGAATTTTCGCAGCGGGACCTGGTCGTCACCCGGTACCGATTACCCGAACCACATCACCTATCTCGTGGTCGAACAACCCTCGAAGCTCGGGTACTGGCACGGGGAGCCCGCCAACCCCCGGCAGTTCCAGGCCAGCGCACGCTTCGATGAGGTCGAGGGTGGCACACACGTCACGTTGAGGCTGGTTTTCGCCACCCCCGAGCAACGCAACATCACCGTCGAGAAATCCGGCGCCATCGAAGGCGGCAAGCAGACGCTGGCGCGCATGGGCGAATACATGCCACGATCCGATGAGACGAAACACGATGAAACTACCAGCCCTCCTCCTCGCAGCCACTCTGCCCGCCGCGGCGTTTGCGGACAGTTACACGCTCGACAAGGACCACACGCAGCCCAGCTTCGAGTTCTCGCACATGGGCATCTCGGTCTGGCGCGGCAAGTTCACGCAGACCTCCGGCAAGCTGGAAATGGACCGCAAGGCTCACACCGGTGAGGTCCAGGTGCTGGTGAATACCAACAGCATCGACTTCGGGCACAAGGGCATGAACACCTTCGCCGTCACAGAAGACTGGCTCAATGTCGAGTGGCACCCCACGATGAGTTACCAGGGCAAGCTTCGCTTCGAGGGCGACGTGCCGGTGGCGGTGGAAGGAAACCTCACGCTCCTCGGGGTCAGCAAGCCGCTCACGCTGCGTATCAAGTCGTTCAAGTGCATCCCGCACCCGATCTTCAAGCGGGAAGTCTGCGGCGCCGACGCGGAAGGTGAATTCCACCGCGCGGATTTCGGCATGAAGCAATACCGCGAAGGCGAAGCCGGCCGGATCAAGTTGAAGATCCAGGTGGAGGCTTTGAAAGACTAGTTGGGGTCAGGACCAAAGCGGCGCAAGCCTTAAACCCAGGAGAGACAGATGCCCAAGTACATCGATGGTTTCGTGATTGCGTTGCCGAAGAAGAATCTGGAGAAATACCGCGTGATGGCGAAGAAATTCGCCAAGGTCGCGCTCGAAGCCGGGGCCGTCTCGGTGTGCGAGAACGTCGCGGAAGACGTGAAGGTGGGCAAGCTCACCTCATTCCCGCAGGCGGTCAAGCTCAAGCAGGGCGAAGTGGTGATCTTCTCGTGGATCGAGTTCAAGTCGCGTGCCTCGCGCGACAAGGTCAACAAGAAGATCATGGAGGATCCGCGCATGATCGCGATGATGGATCCGGCGAACATGATCTTCGACGGAAAGCGGATGATTTACGGCGGGTTCGAAGTGCTGATGAGGGCCTGATCGACCCAGCGGGCCAGTGCGTCCAGCAGATCGCCCAGCACTTGCGCGTCCTTGCGCCCACTGCGGGCGGGGACGTGGAAGGAGTGGTCCGCATCTTCGAAGGCATCGAGGGTCGCGAGTCTTCCGAGCCTCTTCACGACCGGGCGCAGCAGGTCAAGGCTGGCTAGCTCGTCGCGCGCCCCCTGCAGGAACAACATCGGCACCTTCACCGCACGCAGGTGCGCCGCGCGCTCTTCCGACGGCTTGCCCGCCGCATGCAGCGGAAAGCCGAGGAACACCAGACCCTTCACCCCCGGCAACGGTTCGAGGGCCTGCGCCTGCGAGGTCATGCGCCCGCCAAACGACTTGCCCCCGGCAAAAAGCGGCACGCCCGGGACAAGCCGCGCGGCCTCGGCCACCGCCTCGCGCACCGCCGCATGCGCCACCTTCGGCACATCAGGGCGCTTCGAACCCTTCTCCATGTACGGGAAGTTGTAGCGCAGCGTGGCGATGCCGCGCACGGCCAGCTCTTCGGCCACGGCCCCCATGAATGCGTGATTCATCCCGGCGCCCGCGCCGTGGGCGAACACGTACAGCGCGCGCGGCGATTGCGGCAGGGAAAGCGCAGTCTCCATCAGCCCTTGCGCGCGTGTTGCATCAACGCGGCGGCGTAGGCGGGCGCCGTCGGTTCATGCATGAAGTAGACGTAGATCTGCTTCCAGCCGGTTTCCGCAAGGCGATCGGCCCAGCGCTTCAGGTCATCGTCGGTGTATTCCTCCAGGCGCAACCGCACATAGCCGACCGCGCCGGTCTCCACCAGCAGCGGCGGCGCGTTGTCCTCGCGCTCCGAGAGCACCAGCGAAGCGCCCGCTGCCCCGAGCGCCGCGTAGACCTCGTCGTCGAACCATTCCTCGTTGCGGAATTCGAAAGCCGCGCGATGGTCCGCCGGCAGCAGCGCCAGGAACGCCTTGAGCCGTGGCAGGTCCTTCTTGAGGTTGGGCGGCAGCTGGAAGAGCGTCGGCCCGCGCTTTTCGCCCAGCGCCTCGAGGTTCTTGTAGAGGTATTCGAGCGGCTCGGCGCAAGATTCGGCCTTGATGCGCGACATGTGGGTGATGCGCCGCGACGCCTTGATGGCGAAGCGGAAGTTGGCGGGCACGGTGTTTTTCCAGCCCTCCAGCACGGAGGCCTTTGGCATGCGGTAGAACGTGTTGTTGATCTCCACCGTCGGCAGGCGCGCGGAATAGAACGCCAGCATCTCGTCCGGCTTGCATTTCTCCGGATAGAAGACGCCTTTCCATTCCTTGAAGGAATAGCCGCTGGCGCCAGCTAGAATTCTCGAAACCTTGGACTCGGGCATGGCGAAGAATAGCCTCAGCGAATACGAAGCGAAACGGACCTTCGCGGCCACGCCCGAACCGGGTCCGAAGCTGGCCGCCGGCCGCAGCGGCCCGCTGCTCTTCGTGATCCAGCAGCACCATGCCAGCCACATGCACTACGACCTGCGGCTGGAACTGGACGGCGTCCTGAAGAGCTGGGCGGTGCCGAGGGGCCTGTCCCTCGATCGTAGCGAAAAGCGCCTCGCCATGCAGACCGAGGACCACCCCTACGACTACGCGTCGTTCGAGGGGATCATCCCGGCCAGACAGTACGGCGCGGGCGAGGTGATCGTGTGGGATTGCGGCGTCTATTCGCCCGATGAAGGCGGCGTCACGTTCTTCGACGACCGCAAGGGCGCGGAAGATGAAGTGCGAATGGGGCTGGAGAAAGGCAAGCTCAGCTTCCAGCTGCGCGGCGAAAAGCTCAAGGGCTCCTTCGCGCTGGTGAAGACGAAAGAGAAGAACCAGTGGCTGGTGATCAAGCACAAGGACCGCTTCGTCTCCACCGATGACGTGACGCTTCGCAACCGCTCGGTGCTCTCGGGCGCAACCGTCGAGGAATTGAAGATTGTCCCCGCGCACCGCATCCCCGCCGCAAGCCTCATCCCCACCGGCAAACCCGCGGCGCTGCCCACGAAGCTCGCGCCGATGCTGGCGGATCTCGGCGACAAGGCGTTCAACAAGGAAGGCTGGATGTGGGAGCCGAAGCTCGACGGCTACCGCGTGCTGGCGTTCATCAACAAGGACGGCGTCACCCTGCGCTCGCGCCGGGGGCTGGACTATTCGAAGACGTTCCCCAGCCTTTGCGCGGAGCTGGCCAGGCAGGCCGCCGCCCCGATGATCCTCGACGGCGAGCTGGTGGCGTTTGATGCAAATGGCGCACCCTCGTTCGGCGCCATGCAGGAACGCGCGCAACTCAAGACCGAACGCGAGATCGCCGCGGCCGACCAATCGATGCCGGTGGCGCTCTGCTGCTTCGACCTGCTCAACTTCGCCGGCGTGGACCTGCGCGCATCGCCCTACCGGGACCGGCGGCGTTACCTCGCGCAATGCCTGATGCCCACCTCACTCGTCCAGCTGGTGCACGCCTCGGCGGATGGCCTTGCGTTGCAGGAAGCGGCGCTCGCGAGCGGCTTCGAGGGCGTGATCGGCAAGCGCCAGGACAGCCGCTACGAATCGGGCAAGCGCTCCAACGCCTGGATCAAGGTCAAGCCCACGCGCAGCGCCGATTTCGTGATCGGCGGATACACGCAGGGCAAGGGCTCGCGCGGCGCACTCGGCTCGATCCTGGTGGGCTATTGGGATGGGGGGAAGAAGCTGCGCTTCGCCTCGCACGTGGGCTCGGGCTTCGACGACCGCACGCTTGCGAAGGTGAAGGCGTTGCTCACGAAGCTCGAACGCAAGACCATGCCGTTCGCGCAGAAGCCCGAGATGAATTCACCCACCACATGGGTCGAACCGAAGCTGGTGGCCGAGGTGAGCTACGCCAGCTGGACCGACGACGGCCATTTGCGCGCGCCGGTATTCATGCGGCTGCGCGATGATGTGGACGCAAAGAAAGTTCGTCGTCCCCGCGACGACATCGGTCATCCCCGCGAAAGCGGGGATCCCGCCAGGGCCCAACGCGGGAATGACCTGGTGTTGTCCCAGCTCGACAACCCCAAAAACGCCTTCACCCTCGCCGTCGGCCCGCATCACATCAAGCTCACGCACCTCGATCGCGTCTACTGGCCCGCCAATCCCGGCCTGCAACAACCCGCGGTCACCAAGCGCGACCTCCTGAAGTACTTCGCGCAGGTGTCCGAGTACATCCTTCCACACCTCGCCGACCGGCCACTCACCATGATCCGCATGCCCGACGGCATCGGAGGCCAGCGCTTCTTCCAGAAACACTGGGAACAGGAGCGGCCCGATTTCGTCGAGAAGATCCGCGTCTTCTCCAGCAGCAAGGACGAGAACCACGAATACCTGCTGTGCAACAACCTGCCAACGCTGTTGTGGCTGGCGCAGTCGGGCACGCTGGAATTCCACATCTGGCACTCACGCGCGAAGCTCGGGCCCGATACGAAGGTGAAAGGTGTCGACTACGACACGTCGATCGAATCGCTCGAAGCCTCGATCCTCAACTACCCCGACTACGTGTTGTTCGACATCGACCCGTACATCTACTCGGGCAAGGAGAAGAAGGGCGCGGAGCCGGAGCTCAACACCATCGCGTTCGAAAAGGGCAAGGAAGTCGCCTTCCACCTGCGCGAGCTGCTCAACGGCATGAAGCTCGAGCCGATCGTGAAGACCTCGGGCAAGACCGGGTTGCACGTCTTCGTGCCGGTCAAACGCACCCTCGACTTCGACGAGGCGCGCCATGTCTCGGAACTGGTGGGCCGCTACCTGGTCAAGCAACATCCGAAGGAAGTCACGGTTGAATGGAGCATCCCCAAGCGCACCGGCAAGATATTCATGGACTACAACATGAACGTGCGCGGCAAGACCCTCAACGTCGCCTATTCGCCGCGGGGCGAGCCGGGGGCGCCGGTCTCGATGCCACTCACGTGGAAAGAACTGGCCACGGCCCACCCACTGGATTTCCGCATCACCAACGCCGCCGAGCGCCTTGCGCAGACCGGGGATCGTTGGAGCGAAGCACTTACCAACAAGCAGGACCTGGGCAAGGTTTTGGGTGGGTAGTGACGAATAAAATATCTTCCATTACAATGGCTTCCCCTCGCAATTTAACGTAGCGCGCGAAGAACCCCCTGCGGAGGCGCACATGGCGGCACGATCGATTGGAACGTTGACGATTTCCTTCGGCCTGGTTTCGATCCCGGTGAAGCTCTATTCGGCCACCGAGGCCAGCAAGGCAATCTCGTTCAACCTGCTGCACAAGACATGTGGTTCGCGCCTCAAGCAGCAGTACCTCTGCATCAAGGAGGAGATCCCCGTCGCGCGCGAGGACATGGCGAAGGGTTACGAATTCGCCAAGGACCAATACGTGATGTTTTCGCCCGAGGAGCTGAAGGCCCTCGAGGAAGCGGGCACCCACATGGCCGAGATCACCGAGTTCGTGCCGATCGATTCGATCGACCCCGTGTATTTCGACAAGGCCTACTATCTCGCCCCCGACAAGGGCGGCGCCAAGCCCTATGCCCTTCTGCACAAGGCGCTGCACGGCACGGAGCGCTGCGCCCTCGGCCGCTGGGCCGCGCGCGGCAAGCAATACATCGTGATGATCCGTCCGGTCGAAGACGGCCTGGTGATGCAGCAGCTGCTCTACGCGGACGAGGTGCGTTCGATCAAGGAGATCGAGATCCCCGCAACCGAAGTCAAGCCCAACGAGCTCAAGCTCGCGCAGCAGCTGATCGAGCAGCAATCGGTCGACACCTTCGATCCGTCGCAATACACCGACGATGTCCGCGCGCGGGTCGAGAAGGCCGTGCAAGGCAAGGTCGAAGGCCAGGAGATCGTGATGTCCGAGGCGCCGGAAGGAACCGGAGCCCAGGTGATCGACCTCATGGAAGCGCTGCGTGCAAGCCTGGAGAAAAAGGGCCCGGCCCGCGCCAAGGCGGCCGTCACATCCGCGCCGGCTCCCGCGCCCGAGACGCGCAAGCCGCCCAAGCGTGCCGCCGCCGCCGAGCCGGTAGCCGCCACGCCGCGCAAGGCCGCGAAGAAGCTCTAGGCTCCGGCGGCCCCATGCATCGATACGGCGTTCGCGATGTCGAGCGCCTGCTCCACCTTCCCCCCAGCGCGATCCGCGCGCTGGTCGCCGCGGGATTCGTGGTGCCCGGGCGCGGCCCGCGCAACCAGCTGCGCTTCTCGTTCCAGGACCTGATCGTCCTGCGCACCGCGCAGGCGCTTTCCGACGCCAACGTCCCCCAGCGCCGCATCACGCGCTCCATGAAGGAGCTGCGCCGGCAGCTGCCCGAATCGATGCCGCTGTCGGGGCTCAGCATCGGGGCCGTGGCCAACCGCGTGGTGGTGCGTGAAGGCGCCACCCGCTGGCAGGCCGAGTCCGGGCAATACCTGCTGGAATTCGAAGGCGGCCCGGACGCCGGTGCGCTGAGCGTGGTGGCGCGCCATGAGCCCTATGAACGCGCGCTCTCACTGGAGCGCAACGACCTGGAGGGCGCGCTGGCAGCGTATGCACAGGCCGTCGCCGCCGACCCCACGCACCTCGACACGCGCATCAACCTCGGCAGCCTCCTGCACGAAGCCGGCCGCCTGGCGCAGGCCGAGCGGGTCTATCGCGACGCGCTCGAGACCCTCGGAAGCGAACCCGTGCTGCTTTACAACCTCGGCGTGCTGCTGGAGGACCTGGGCCGAAAGGTGGAAGCGGTGGAAGCGTACGCCGCGGCGCTGCGCGGCAACCCGGATCTCGCCGACGGGCACTACAACCTCGGGCTGCTCTATCGCACGCTCGGCAAGCCGCGCGAAGCGATCCGCCACATGGCGCAATACCGGCGCCTGGCGCAGAAAGCCGGCGCCTAGGAGTCTGTCGGAGTATCGGCTATCGCGATGGTGCGCCAGCCGGTTAAGATTGTGTCGTCAGCGTAACCGATGAGACGAGCGCCCCGATGAGCAGATTCGTGCAGATCGATCGCGACACGGCCTACCTGCTGCCGCCCTCGGTGCAGGAATGGTTGCCCGAGGATCACCTGGCGCGGTTCATCGTG